>JBMOGE010000005.1:0-52404 GCA_049318525.1 Miltoncostaeaceae bacterium | reverse complement strand
AGGCCATCAAGGCGCCCGAGGGCCACATAGGCCATCGACAGTGCGAGCGATCCGAGGCTGCGGATACGGCTCACATGGGCGAGGTGGGGCATGGCACCGGCAAGGCGGCGTGGCGATGCACCCTCCACCACCGCCAGCCACAGGCCGCGATAGGCGCGCTCGATGCGCGGCAGGCCATTGACCCGTACGCCTTGGCCGCGCACCGCCACGATGGTCTCACCAGTACCCAGGTGCCTGAGTAACGCAATGCGCACGTCCGACAGGCGAGGGCCGTCGGAGACTGCGATGGAGATGCAGAACTCCGAGAGTCCGCGTCGGGCGTTGCGGCTGCCGTCGATCGGGTCCACCACCACCAGCACGCCATCGCCATCAAATGACCTGGTGCCGAGTTCCTCGCTGATGAGGTTGAACCGTAGGCCGTCGGCATGCGCCTGCTCCAGTACCTCAACGATCGCCGCCTCGGCATCGCGGTCGATCACCAGGGTGGTATCGCCCCCCTTGCCACGCCCCACCTCGGTGCCGCGCTCGTCGGGCGGGATCGCGGCCACTGCCACGGATGCCCGATCGGCCGCCCGCGTGACGATGTCCACCCAGGCGGCGTCGCCGGGGTCAGTCGGCCAGGGGCTGGAAGGCAACGCCTGAGAGGATCTTGGGAAAGAAGTAGGTGGACTTCTGGGGCATGACGCCGCCCTCCTCGGCCACAGCCGCCACCTGATCGGTGGGGATGTGGCGCACGATGAGCGCGGCCTTGGCGCGGCCGGACCGCACGGTGTCCCATGCGTCCTTGGCATCCTTGGTGTACGTGAGCATCCCCTCGTGGGCCAGATGGGCCTGATCGCCGCCGAATGCCGGCACCAGCAGATCACGCTCCAGCACGGCGAGGTCAAGCCGCTCGGCTGCCGCCGTGCCCCTGCGAGGGGTGGTCAGCAGCATTGCCCGGTCGGCGAGCACCAGGCCTGCGGCCACCAGATCGGCGGGCGCGGAGTCAAGTGCCGCCTGCAGCACGGCCAGGTCGTTATCGAGCGGCGTCACATCCAGGAGGGTCTCGGCCCCGTCCGGCCACTCATTCAGCACGCGGTGAGTGGGCAGCACCACCAGGCCGTCGTCGTTGAGCGAGGTGAGGCCCATCAGCACGTAGTCGTACGGGCGCTCGTCATCCCCGTCGCCATCCTCGGCCCGGCGCTCATCGCGGTAGGCCAGAGCCGTCTCGTATCGGTGATGGCCATCGGCGATGAGGATCCACCGTCCCTTAAGGGCTTCCTCAATGGCGGCAAGGCGTGCGGGATCGTGAATGGTCCACAGGCGGTGCACGGTGCCGTCGTCATCGGTGATCACTGCCTCGGGCTCACCGGTGATGGCCGCAGCCGTCCACGCATCGCCCGCCGGATCGGGGTACAGGCCGAACACGGGCGAGAGCTGCACCTTGGTGGCGTTCATCAGCCGCAGACGCTCTTCCTTGGGGCCTGCATGCGTGCGCTCGTGCGGTCGCACCACACGGGTCTCGTACGGCTCGGCACCCACGGCAGCCACCAGGGTCTTGCGGGTTCGGTGGCTGCCGTCGGGCAGGTCGAACTCCTGGGTCCAGGCGATCATCACCGGCTCGTCGTACCGCTTCAGTACGCCACGCGCGGTCCAGTCGGCGATGGTCGCCGCCACGGTGTCGTAGGGAAGGCTCGGCAGGTCGATACCCACCACGTTCCACTGGTTACGCGATGCCAGTTCGTCCCGGTACTCGGGGCCGATGACGTCGTATGGCGGCGCCACGAGGGTCTGCATGTCCCCGGCCACGGCGGGGTCGAAGACCAGTGCTCGGAAGGGGCGGACGCGTGCCCCGCGGAAGTCGTCAGTCACGTGGAGGCACACTACCGGTCGCACCGCCAACCATTGCGCACACTTCTGACACAGCGACTGACCCCGGGTGGGGTCAGTCGCTGTGTCAGAAGTGTGCTGGTGCCCGGGGCGTCCGCGCGCGCACTTACGATGTCTCGTCCTGTGTTGACGGACCTCACACCCGCGCAGCGCGACGCGGTCATTCACCCCGGCGGGCCCATGCTGGTGCTCGCGGGTGCTGGCGCGGGCAAGACCCGCGTGCTGTGCAGGCGGCTTGCCTGGCTGGTGTCGGAGGGGGCTGACCCTGGCGACATCCTCGCGCTTACCTTCAGTGCCAAGGCTGCTGCCGAACTGCGCGAGCGCGCCGAGGACATGATCCCCGACAGCCACGAGACGCTGCGGGTGACCACCTTTCATTCGTATGCGCTCGACCTGGTGCGGTCGCTCGGCACTGATCGCGATCTTGCCCCGGTGCTCAGGCCGGTGGGCACCGAGGAGCGCGTTCTTGTGCTGCTGGAGCGCCTGCCGGACCTCGGGCTGAGCGAGAACGACCTGCGAAGCGACCCCGTCGGCGTGGTGCGCGGCTTGATTGACCGCATTGACCGCTGCCGGGATGAGCGCGTTGACCCGGATCGCTACGCATCGTGGGCCGATGCCGCGCTGAAGGGTGCACGCGGTGGGCGCGAGGCTGCGGATGCCCGCAAAGAGGTGGAGTTCGCCCGCGTATTCGGGCTGCACGATGCCTGGCTCGCCGAGCGGGGGCTTGAGGACTTTGGCCGCCAGATCACCCGCGCGCTCGACCTGCTGTCGACCCACCACGACCTGTTGGAGATCGCCCGCGAGCGTGCCCGCCACGTGATGGTGGACGAGTTCCAGGACACCAACCACGCGCAGGCCGAGCTGCTGTACCTGGTGACGGGCAATGCCCAGAGCCTGGTGGTGGTGGGTGACGACGACCAGGGCATCTACCGCTTCCGCGGGGCATCCGCCAAGAACATGGCCGACTTCCGCATCAGGTTCCCCGAGGCACCCATCGTGCGGCTCGAACTGAACCACCGGTCCACCCAGAGCATCCTCAATGCCGCGCACGCGGTGGTGGCACCCATCGTGCTGCGCGAGCCCAAGGTGCTGAAGGCGCTGCCGGGGGCGACGGGCCCGGGTCCAGAATTCTGGGAGGCACCCGACCCTGCCGGGCAGGCACGCGCGGTGGCCGCCGAGATTCTCCGCCTGGCCGAGGAGGGCACTCCGTACGAGGAGATGGCCGTGCTTATGCGCGCCATCCGCACCGAGGGGCGTCCGGTGGTGGCCGAGCTGGAGCAGGTGGGTATTCCGCACCAGGTGCACGGCGGCACCGACCTGTTCGACCGACGTGAGGTGCGCCTCGCACTTGGGTGGTTGCGTGCGGTCACCGATCCCACCGACGCCGTGGCGCACCTGCGCGTGGCAGCTGACCCATCGATGGGCCTGCCATGGGCGCCATCTGCCCAACTGGTGGCCGAGGCCACCAAAGAGGGGCGGCACATCAGCGGTCCGCTCGCAGCGTTGGGTGACGACGGGCATGCCACCCAATTGCTTGAGGAACTCGGCCGGGCCGCCGCGGGGGATGCAGCGCTGAACCTCGTGCGTGAGGTGCTCGACCGCACGGGTATCCGTACCCGGGCGCTGGCGCTTGGCGGGGCAGAGGGATCCGCACGTCTTGCCGACCTGCGGGCGCTGGAGCGCCTGGCGGGGGAGATTGCGGAACTTCACCCCGGCATCGAGGCACCGGATCTGGTGAAGCGCCTGGACGGCCTCGCGGCTGTTGGTTACCGGGCCAGCGGCGGCCTGCCTGATCGCCTGGGTGTGCAGGTGATGACCATCCACCAGAGCAAGGGGTTGGAGTTCGACGTCGTGTTTGTGCTGGGAATGACCCAGTTCAACTTCCCCGGTCGCGAGCGCACCCGCAGCGATATCCCCGATGCCCTGCTGCCAGAGGCCCTGCCCCGCGGTCGCGACGCGCACCTGGCCGAGCAGCGCCGCCTCGCATATGTGGCCATGACCCGCGCACGCACGCACCTGTACCTGAGCGGCTTTCGCACATCCGACGCCGGCTACCCGCAGAAGCCGTCGGAGTTCATGCGCGAGGCCCGCACCGCGCTAGGCGATCCACCGTTCATTGAAGTGGGCGAGGCGCCCGACCGTGCGGTGCTGGAGGCGGTGGGGCAGACCCGCGCGCAGCTGGAAGACGCCGTGCTGCGCGCCGCCGAGGCCACGGCGGAGGGCAACGCCCAGGCCGATGCGCTGGCCGACGCGGCTGCCGAGGCCGCCCGTGCGCTGGTGCTGGCTCGCGCAGACGTGCTGGCCGGCCCGGTGGCGGTGGAGGCACCCACAGTGGCCGCGCGAATCCCGCGCCCGGGTGTCACGCTGAGCCCCACCGACATCGCTCGCTACATCAACTGCCCGCTGGCCTACAGGTACGCCAGCATCGACCATGTACCGCCGAAGTGGGACCCGAACCGCGCGGTGGGCAACGCCCTTCACGCGGCACTTGAGGCGCAGTACCGCATCGACTCCGTTCCGGGCGGACCCGACAAGGTCATTGCCCGGTTTGCGGTGGAGATGGACCGACGCGGCGCGGCGCGCACGGCCGTGGGCATTCAGGCCATGGAGCGCGCGCGCAAGTTCATCCCCGGGTACGTGGAGCGGGTCATCAAATCGGGCGTGCGACCGGTGGGGGTGGAGCGGGCGTTCACGCTGAAGGTGGGCCCGCACGTGATCCATGGCCGCATCGACCGTATCGACAGCCACCCCGCGGGCGGTCACCAGTTGGTCGACTACAAGAGCGGCCGCAAGCCGATGAAGGAGACCGACGCCGGCCACCTGGTGCTGGTGACCTACATCGAGGGGGCCAAGGCGGCATGGGCCATCGAACCCCGGGGTGCGGTGCTCGAGTACATCCTCGATGGCGGGTACACGCCGGTGCACCCCGATGGGCAGGAGCGCGCGGAGGCCATGGAACGCATCCGCGACGTGGCCGATGGCATCTCGGCGGGCGAGTTCGACGCCAACCCGGGCTGGGCATGCCGTACGTGCGACTTCAACCTCATCTGCCCCGCACAGGATCGTTAGGGTCAGGGCGATGACCACTCTGGAACCAGGCCGCCCCATCGAGGGAGTGTTCGCCGTGAGGCGCAAGGAGCGCCGCATGTCGCGAAAGGGCTCGCCGTATCTGGCGCTCACCCTTGGTGATGCCACCGGCACCATCTCTGCAGTCATCTTCGATGAAGCCGACTGGTTTGCGGGGCAGTTTGAAGAGGGCGACCGGGTTCGGGTGACCGGCGAGGTAACCGCCCGCGGCGGCAAGAGCGTGCTGAGGGTGCGGTCGCTGCGCCCGGCCGAGGCTGCTGATCAGGATGTTGACCTGCTGCCGAAGAGCCATCGCGACCCTGAGGACATGTTCGGGTTCGTGCTGGGGCTGGCAGATGAGGTGATCGACCCCGGCCTGCGGGACGTACTGCAGGCCTTCGCGGACGACGCGGAGCTGGCGCAGATGTGGCGCACCGTGCCGTGCACCCGCAACGGGCATCACGCGTACCTGGGCGGGTTGATCGAGCACAGCGTTGGCGTGGCCATGCTGTGTCAGAGCCTGTGCACCTGGCATCCGCGCGTGGACAGCGACCTGCTGGTGACTGCCGCCCTGTTGCACGACATCGGCTACGTGAGGTGCTTTGTGGTGGGCGAGGCCACCGTTGACCAGACCGAGGAGGGCCGCATGTTGGGCCACCTGGTCATCGGTCAGCAGATGGTGGACGAGGTATCACGCGCGGTGGGTCTTGCCGCTGATCGCCGACTGGCGCTGCTGCATGTGATCGGATGGCACCACGGTGCACCGCCCGGCGCACACATCAGCGGGGCGTCGCCTGAGGCCATCGCGCTGTGGCGTGCCAATGCAATGGAGGCGGGAGTGAAGGCCCGGCTCGAGGGCGCGAGCACTCTCGACGAGGCCTAGGGCGTCGCCCCTGGGCTGGCGCCGGTGAGGTAGTACAGCGTGGCCCGAACGCGGCGGTTGCTCTCGGGGCCACCCTCAATGGGCAGCTTTCGGAACACCGCCGTCACGTGCTTCTCCACGGCCGACCTGCCCACGCTCAGTCGGTCGGCAATGCCGTCATTCCCGTAGCCCTGCGCCATGAGGCGCAGTACGTCACGCTCGGCCGCCGTGAGGGGCGCGAGGGGGTCGTCGGCGGGGTACTGGTGCGCCACCAGGGCGTCGACCAGCGCAGGATCGAGCACGGTGCCCCCGGCCTGCACGCGGATGATGGCCTCAAGCAGGTCCTCGGGCTCACCCACGCGGTCTTTCAGCAGGTAGCCCACACCGCCGCCATCGACGTCGAGCAGTGCAGCCGCCACGGCGGGCTCGGCAAACTGGCTGAACACGATGATGCCGGTCTTACGGCTGATGGACCGGGTACGACGGGCCACCTGCAGCCCCTCGTCGGTTGAGGTGGGGGGCATTCGCAGGTCGGTGATGACCACGTCGGGGGAGTGGCGCTGGATCGCAACGAGTGCGGTGTCCCGGTCGGTGGCCACTTCGCAGAGGGTCACCTCGGGCATGGCATTCAGAAGCTCAGCCAGACCGCGCGCGAAGATCGCATTGTCTTCGGCGACAACGATGGTGATGGGGGCGCGCGGCACGGGCAGACGATACCCCCGGGGTGCGCGACTCCGGGGGTGCAGTGGCTTCCGGAAATCCGGCGTATTCATGCGGCGATTGGCACCGCTGCCTCCACTGTCGTGCCACCACCAGGGCGGCCCTCGATTCGGATGGCTCCGCCAACCATCTGCACCCGCTCACGCATACCGATGATCCCGACCCCATCGCTCGGTGCGTTCGCGCCCGAGGTATCCAGTCCCGTTCCATTGTCAGCCACCCGAAGGACCAGCCGATCGGGCTGGGGACGGGTCAGGGCGATCTGCACGGACGATGCGTTGGCGTGCTTGGCCACGTTGGCGAGCGCTTCCTGCGCCACCCGGAACAGGCATTCGGACTCAGCGGGCATCACGTCGGGAATCTCATCGCACGTCACATCGCATGCAACCCCAGTGCGCGCGGTGAACTCGATTGCCAGCGCATCAAGCGCGCTCACAAGCCCCTGGTCATCGAGTGCCTTTGGACGAAGACCTGTCACCAGGCGCCGCGCAGCGTCAAGGGCATGGCCCAGATCATCCTTCGATCGCTCAAGGCTCGACATCGCAGCGTCGTGGTTGCCCGAGGTCAATCCAAGCGTGGCAATGTCGGCACGGACCGCCGCCAGCGTCTGCAAGAGGTCGTCGTGCAGATCGCGTGCGATGCGCTCGCGCTCCACCATCGTCGCCCGCTCGCGTTCCGCTTCCACGCGGGCCGCCGCCGCCTGATCCTGCGCCTCCTGCAGCAGGCGCTCCTGCCGCTTGCGATCACTCGCATCACGGGTGACTCCGAGGATCTCCACCATCGCGCCCGTGTCGTCGTAGCGCGGGATGACGTACACCTCGGTCCATACGGTGGAGCCATCTTTGCAGTAGTACTCGCGCTCGCCCCAGTAGGTGGGCGGTGGCTCGCGGCCCTCTGCAAGCGCGGAATACAAATCGGTGAAGTACTGAAGCGTCAGTGCCGATGACTCGGGCGTCATGATCGCGTCGAGGGGCTGGGCCATGGCCTCTTCGGGGGTGATCCCTCGCATGCGCTCAACCGATGGGCTCACGTAGGTGATCTCGCCGGTGACGGCCATCTTCCAGATGACGTCGTTGGCGCTCTCGGCGAGAAGCGTAAGGATTTCGATGTCGTCGCTCGGATGAATCATCCGGAAAACCCTATTCCATCAGCCCGCCTCGAGGGTACAGACGGCGAATATGCGCTGAGCGGGCAGGTCGGGGACTCCGCCACGGTACATGCGCACGCATTCAAAGCCGGGTGCCATTTCCAGATCGCGGGCCATCACCGCAGCCTCGCCGTTGGCGGTGTTCACATCCACGTGCAGCATCACGCCGGGCAGGGCAGCAGCCAGCGAACGCATGATCTCGGACGCTCGCCCGGCATCGGGCGCGTAGAGCGGCCCGATTCGCCAGCCGTCGGTGGCCTCGCGGGCCACTCCGAAGCCATCGGGCACGCCATCTGCATCAACCGACGCACGCACGATGTGCGGGGCACCGAGCCACGCGCGCATGAAGTCCCGCCGCTCGCCGGCGAAGCAGGCATCGTCGATGGCGAGGAGCACCTCGATGTCCACGGTGCCGCCGGGCCTGATGTGGTCGGTCTCGGCGGGGGTGGGGATACCTGAGTGCCGGTGGTGCGAGTGCGCGGCCTCGAACCCCAGGCGCTCATACGCGCGCACGTTCTCAAGCACCCCGTCGGTACCGACGATGCGTCCTTCGGCGTAGTCGCTGGCCGCCCGCGCCAGGCGCATCCCTACCGCGCCGCCCCGGTGGTCGGGCCGCACGATGTACATGCCGCAGAACGCGTAGCCGGGGCCGAACCGGGGCATCGCGATGCTGCCCACCACCTCGCCTGCGTCCTCGGCCACGAAGAAGCCCTGGGGGTCGGTCGCAAGCAAGTACCGGCCATCACCGGCCCCTGGGTTCCATCCCTCAACGGCCGCCCAGCCCAGCACCAGCGACATGTCATCGGGGGTCATCGCTCGAATCAGCACGACCCGAGACTATCGCCAGCGGTACTACTTGGCGGCAGCCAGTTGCCTTTTCGCCTGAGCCAACTGGCTCTTTGGCAGCGGTGCGTAGCCCAGCCCCGGCAGCATCGCCTGTGCCTTGGGGCTCAGGAAATACGCGAGTGTCTTGCGGGTCGCCGCACTCATCTTGCGATCCTTTCGCACGATGGCGTAGGCCTCGATGGTGATGGGGTAGGCCCCGGGCGCCTGGCTGTTCGTCAGATCAATCGTGAGGTCGCTGTTCTCGTTCGTCGCCGCGAAGTGCCCCGCCTTCTGGACGGCCTCCTCGGTGGGGTGGATGAATACGTGCCTCACCAGGGTCTTGGTCTTGCCCGTGTTGCCCACCTTGATGGTGACCTTCTCGCGCTTGCCAACGGCAACGATGTCGTGGGTGAGGCCCTCGCGCATGGCGTCGGCCACCGGCAGGAACGTGATGCCGCCCTTGTGGGCAAGCATGCACTCGCCCACCTGCGACACGTGCCCCACGCGCACCACGTCACCCTTCCACCTCGGCTTGAGCGACTCACCGCCCACGCGCTTCCTGAACGTCGGACTCACCTTCGCCAGATACTCGCTCATGTCCCACGACTCGCCGGATGCCTTGCGTGGCACGCACAGCGTGATGGGCAGGTCGGTTGGCAACTGCAGGTGGCGATTGGTTGCGCGAATGCGTCCGGCATTCCAGTTGGTGACGGTGCCCGAGAAGATGTCGCCCAGCGTCTCGCCCGTGAGGTTCACGCTCTGGCCGTTGATGCCGGGGATGTTGATGGCCACGGCGATGCCTGAGAGCATCGTGGGGTAGTAGGCGACGGGGCCACCGGCGAGGCGTACCTCAGACGGCGGGAGCTCCTCATCCTCGCCCACCCAAGTGGCGCGGCCGGTGCGGAGATCGCTGAGCCCTGAGGAGTCGGCGATGGTGTAGGTGCACAGCTTCGACGTGGTGCACCACGCCTGGTAGGCAGCTGACGGCAGCTCCGCGCCTGCGCCATTGGCCATGGTTGCGGCCAGGCCCCCTGCTGCTGCGATGCCGATCAGCGCGGCCCCGGCGGTGATCCCTGTCACGTGCCGTCGCATCAGATGCTGTTCATCGACTCGTGGTACGAGCCGGCGTTGGACGGGTTCACGTACATGCTGCCGCTGCACACGAAGTCGTTGCTCGGTGCCACGTTGAGGTCGCAGAAGATATCGCCATTGATGCGCTCGTTCGCGTCGAAGTACCCCATTGCCCCGATCTCGACATCCCAGGCACCGGCTGAGTATGTGGCCTTCGTGCCCGTGCCGGTCTTCACCAGCTGCTGGTACACGCCTACCGTGAAGCCCAGCCCAAACGTGATGTGCTTGTTGAAGGAACCCTTGTTGAAGTAGTAGACGTAGCTGACGTCCGCCGTCCCGAAGAAACCCGAGTAGTAGTTGATGGCGGTGCCAGAGTAGGGAGCCTTGCTGGTGTACTCGCTCTTCTCGCCGAAGGTGGGCGTATACGGTGTGGGCGTGCCCGTGACGTAGGTCAGCCAGCTGATCGTGAGCGTCACGGTCATCTGCTCGATGTCGCTCGTCTTGTGGGTGACGGAGATGGAGAACACGAACTTGGTCAGCGTGTTGCACGAAAACGCGATCTTGGCGTTGTTCAGCGTGTAGGTGTCCCCCCGCATCAGAAGCGAGCCATTGACGGCGGCATCCCACGACGTGCAGCCCGTGGCCGGAACGTCAACCGTGGTGTCGAAGCCGAACGACTGAATGGCGAACTTGGACGACGTGCTGCTCACGGCGAGGTCGGCCGCAGACCCGGCGATGTGCAGGCTGTATCCACCACCGCTCAGCGCCGTCGCGCCGATGTCGAACGAGAACGTGCCGGCATCCGTGGTGAAGTCGGCGGTGATGTCGGCCTCGGGCGTGGCCGTCGACAGGGTGATCGCGGCGGAGTTCAGCAGCATTCCGCCGATGGTCAGGCTCTGGCCCGATGCACTGGCCGTGAACGTGCCGTCGGCATTGAACGTGGCGACCAGGTCGAACGTGCCATCACCGAGCGCGACGCCCGATGCCGTCAGTGCCGAGCTGATGTTGCCGTTAACGTCGTTGACGAAGCCGCTGATGTCGTTGATGTCAAGCGTTGTGCTGTTTGGCGCCGCGTAGCCCGCCCCTGCGCTGTTGGCGGCGACCGAGATGGACCAGTCATTGGTGTCCGTGTACGAGGCGCTCACGTTCACCGTCGTTGGATTCGCCACGAGTGCGCCTGAGATGGATGCCGTGTTCGACACGGTGGACACCGTGATTGACGCGTTCTGGATGGTGTAGCCGCTCGCCAGCGTCAGGTCGTCCACGCTGGCCGATGCGACGAGGCCGGCCGATGAGGCGGTGAGATTGGCATCGAACGTCGCGCTGCCGACGGTGACGCCAGTGACGCTCAGCGCCGTGCTCAGGGAGCCCTTCGTCTTGGCGATCGTGCCGCTGACATTGTTGAAGTTGATGGGTGCGCCGGATGCCGCAGCGGCATCCGCGGCCCCATTCTTCGCGATGGACACCGACCAGTTCTTGCTGTCGGTGTACGAAAGCGCCGCATTGATCGTGGTACCAGAGGCACCGAACGTGATGGACGCAGACACGTGGCTGGTCGTGCTCGACGCCGTGATGTTCAGCGAGCCCACCGACGTTCCGTTCACAGTGAGATCGTCGACGGCCACGGTTGCCTGGAGGCCGGTTGACGACACCGCAGCCGTTCCGCTGTACATCGCGCCGCCGTAGCTGACGCCCGTGATGGTGAGCGATGCAGTGAGCGATCCGCTGGAGACCTGGCCGTTGGTGATCGATCCCGACAGCCTGCCGCTCAGCCCATTGAGGTTGACGCCGGAGCCCGAGTGCGTCGCGTAACTGCTGCCCGCGCTGTTCCTGGCGATCGCGATCGACCAACTGCCCTTGGTCGTGGTCACGCTGAAGAATCGCGTCGTGGTGTTGGAATACGACACCGACACCGGCAGTGGGATGGTGTCGCTGCCGATGTAGAGCGACCCGGTTGCCGAGATGGTCGAGCCGTCATTGGTGGACGCCACCGACGAGACGGTGACGTCCTTCATCTTCAGGTTGTTGCCCATGTCGAGCGATGCGATGGGGTCGCCGGTTGAGACCTGTCTGTCGAAGAACGGCTGCGACGTATTGCCGCCGGTTGCCTGCGCTCCCGCGATGGGGAGGAGCAGGAGCAGGCTGGCGATCAGGAGGGTGAGGCGGCGGGCCAATGGGGCTCCTCGGAGGGTGAATCAGACCACGTACGGCGCGGAATCACCCTAAGGCTGTCATACCCCTGCGACTGGCCGTGTGTGGTTTCCCCTCACTTGGCGGCCCGTCTGGTGGGTCAGACGTTGAAGCGGATCTGCATTACATCGCCCTCTTGCACGATGTAATCCTTGCCCTCCATGCGGGCAAGTGCCTGCTCGCGCGCCTTGCTGAACGACCCGCACTCAACGAGCTTGTCCCAGGCGACCACCTCGGCGCGGATGAACCCACGCTCCATATCCGAGTGGATCTTGCCGGCGGCCTGATCGGCCGGGGTGCCGCGCCGGATGGGCCAGGCACGCGCCTCGGGTGGGCCCGATCCCGTGAAGAACGTGACCAGATCGAGAAGCCGGTAGCCACCCTGAATGAGTGCGTCGGCGCCGCGGGTTTCGCCAAGGCCCATCTCCGCGGCGAACTCTGCGGCATCGGCTGGGTCCATTTCTGCGAGTTCCAGCTCAACGCCCACCGGCAGGGCCAGCGCCTGCGCACCCTGCGCCTGTGCGTACGCCACGATGTCGGCGGGCGGATCACCCGGGTCGTCGGTGTTCACCAGGTAGAGCGTGGGCTTGGCGGTGAGCAGCCCCATGCCTGTTGCCACCGCGATTGCGTCCTCGTCGTCCATGGTGCGAACGGGCTTGCCGTCAGCCAGCCATGCAGCGATGGCCCCGAGCGCGGCTGCCTCGGCCTTGGCATCGGGATCACCCGAACGCACGCCCTTCTGCACCTTCTCCTCGCGGCGCGCCACCTGGTCGGTGTCGGCCAGTACCAGTTCGGTGTCCACCACCTCAAGATCGGCGAGCGGGTCGATGCGCTCCAGCGGGTGGGGTACCTCAGCGTTGGCAAATGCCCGCACCACGTGCACCGTGGCCTCAAGTTCGCGGATGCGGCCAAGTGCCGATCCACCGAGGCCCTCACCCTTGCCGGCGCCCTCGCTGAGCCCGGCGATGTCGATGACCTCCACCTGTGCGCACACCCGGTTGGGGATGTCCTGCACGTCGGCGATGGCGTCGATACGCGGGTCGGGCACGTCGGCGATGCCGCGGTTGGGCTCGCGCGTGGTGAACGGGTATGGCGCAACCTCGGCCTCCCCACCTGTCACCAGGTTGAAGAGGGCGGTCTTGCCGGCGTTTGTGAGTCCTACGAGCCCGAGTTGCAGGTCAGGAATCCCCGCCGAAGCCCAGGCGGCTCTTGGCCTCACCGGGCAGCACACGCATGAAGAGGACCTTGTTGAGGTCCACCAGGTGCTCGCCCTCGTCGGAGTTGATCGAGTGGAACCCGCGGGCGCCAGAAAGGGCGCTGCTCAGCGACGGCACCTCGGTGTCGTCAACCGTCAGCAGCAGCACTCCACCACCCTCAAGCCCCAGTTCCACGCGTCGGCTCACGAAAGCACCTTCAGTGACGGCGAGCTCTTGCCATCGCTGGTGTCCTCGGGCGGGCTCCAGGCCGGCAGGCGGCGGATCTCGTCGAGGTGCTGCATCGACTCAGGCTGGTCGGTGAACTTGAGCAACTGCTTGCGGCCGTAACTGCGGAAGATGGCCACCCCCAGCGTCTCGTAGATGGTGCGCATGCCCCGACTCGAGATGGTGGTGCGGATGACTTTGAACGACTCCGACGGGCGGTTGGTGAGCCACAGTGCGATTGCCTTCGGGAGGTTCTTGATGAATTTCCACTCGGTGGCAAGACGCAGCATGCGCCAGATGTTGGCCCGCACCTCCTTGCGACCAAGCTCCCAAGAGCCCTTCTTCGAGTAGAAGCGCAGCATGTTCTTCCAGGTCTCCATCTGGAGCTGGTAGGGCGTCATGAGCTTGGGCTGGATGATGCAGTGATGGCCGTCGTACAGCGAGTAGTCGTCGGTCAGCACACGGCCCTCGGCGCGCATCTGCGTATCGAACGCGGTGCCCGGCAGGGTGGTGAGCATCATCATCTGCAGGGTGTCCACCTTGTGCAGAAGCGCAAAGTCCACCGTGGCGCGCACCGTCTCAGCCGTGTCAGTGTCGGCACCCACCACAAACATGCCGTGCACGCGGATGCCGTAGTCGTGGAGCAGCTTGATGGAGGTGGTGATGTGCTCCACCGTCTGCTTCTTGTTGTACGAGTCGAGACCCTCCTGCGTGATGCTCTCAAACCCGATGTACACCATGTAGCAACCCGAGTCGCGCATAAGCGACAAGAGTTCGTGATCGGGCTCAAGGGTCTGCTTGCTCTTGTAGATCGAGTCGGCGCGGATCTGCGCGGTCCACTGGGGAGTGATGCCCTCGTCGATCATGGCGTGGAACAGGCTCTTGGCCTGCTTCTTGTCAACGATGAAGATGTCGTCGTAGAAGAACACACTCGCTGCATTGACCATGCGCAGCTCAGCCATCATGTTGTCCACCGAGCGGGTGCGCAGCTTGCGGCCAAACATCTTGATGACGCTGCAGAACGAGCAGTCGTACGGGCAGCCCCACTTCATCATGATGGGGTGCGTCACCATGCGCTCGTGGCCCTCAAGCAGGTCGAGCGCCGGGAAGGGCAGTGCATCCAGATCCTCACCCGACGCCGGCGGGGCCTCGGGGTTGTCAATCTGGGTGCCCTCGGAGTCGAGGTACGACAGGCCTTGGATCTCGTGCAGGCCGTCAGGGTTGCGGTCGCCTCGGAACCACTCCATGAACTGCGCGAAGCCCACGTGGCCCTCGCGTCGGATCACGTAATCGGTGTGCTGGAGCGCCTCCTGCGACATAAAGGTGACGTGCGAGCCGCCGAACAGCACCGGAATACCGGCGTCACGGCACTTCTTTGCGTAGGCGTAGCCCTCAAGCGTGGTGTTGGTGGTGGTGGAGATGCACACCAGGTCCGAGCTGAGCACATCCTTCCAGTCAACTTCCACGCCGCGGATCAGCTCGCAGTAGATGCGCTGGTCGACATCTGGGTACGCGTCGCGCGCGATGGCCGCGAGCAGCGGCAGGCCCAGCTTGGGCAGGTTCGCGATCTCATAGATCGTGGCCCCGCGTGGCTTTGGCTCGATGTACCGGATCTTCACTCGAATGCCTCCTACGAGGGGGAATTGTGAGCTTCAACGAGCTCGGTCAGCACCCCGCCCGATGACCGGGGATGGATGAAGGCCACCATGTGGCCGCCCAGGCCGCGGCGTGGTGCCGCGTCAATCAACTCCGCTCCTCCGGCCGCCAGATCGCCCAGGGCGTCCTGAAGGTTGGGAACGGCGAATGCCACATGATGCATGCCCGGGCCGCGCTTCGCGAGGAACCGTGCGACACCGCCGTCGGGGTCGGTGGGGGCGATGAGCTCCACGTACGACGGACCGTCGCCCAGAAGCACCGCCTCCACGCCCTGATCGGGCATGGTCTCGCGAATGGTCACATCCATGCCAAAACGCTCGGCGTACACGGGGATGGCGGCGTCGATGTCCTCGACGACGTATCCAACGTGATGGATGAGGCCCAGATGCATTGCGTCGATGGTAACGGAATGACCGTCAGGCGCCTGATAACGGCATTACTCCGGGAGGAGCACCACAGGCTCCATGCGCGGATTGGGAAGTTCGCTGCGCCCGACCTTGGCGCAGGGGCGGCCATCCACCCGCACGATGTCCGCCGTGAAGTCGTTTGATCCCAGCAGCAGGCTCGACCCCACGCCGTAGGCGTCCACCGGCACGCCCTGTGCTTCGAATGCCGCAATGCGCGCGGCATCAAACCCACCGGATGCCACGATGCGCACGGACGAGTGCCCGGCGTGGTCCAGCGCGTCGCGCACCTTGTGCACCAGTTCCGGCACCACGCCGGTGGGAGTGAAGCGGCCCATCTCCTGCCACAGACTGCGATCCACCATGGTGGCGGCGGTGTCCAGGCGCACACCCCACAACTGGTCGCCCAGCGCGTCGGCCACCTCAAGCGCCGTGCGCACCGAGTCATTCTCGTAGTCCACGAGCACGATCACGTTCAGATCGGTTGCGTACCGATCGGCGAATCTGCGCGCAGCGAGCACGGTGTCGCCCCCGTACGCGGCGATGAGCCCATGGGGCACGGTGCCCATGCCCCGGCCGCCCCACCACGATGCCTGGGCATCGGTGCTCACGCCGATGGCGCCGGCCACGTGCGCGGCCCAGCCGTCACCGGTCTGCACCTGCCAGTGATCGAATCTGGCGGGGAAGTACAGGATGGGCTTGCCGTGGGCGGCCTCAACCACGGCGCGCACGTTGCGGCTGATCAGCGTGCGCCGGCCAAGCACACCCAGCACCAGGGTCTCAAGGTGTGCAAACAACGCGTAGTCGCCCTCAATGCTCAGCACCGTTTCCCACGGGGCGACCTCGTCGCCGTCGAAGAGGGCCTTCACCTCAATGGCGTCGCCGGCGGTCTCCCATCCGCCGGGGGCACGGCGCCCTGCGCAGAGCGCCAGGATGGCGATGGCCTCGTCAACCCCGCCCAGCACCGCGTGCTCGCGCTGGAAAACCTGCATCAGCACCCGCGGGTGGTGGTCGTCGGTCTCCAGCACCTCACGGGTAAACGTGAAGTAGGCGTCGCTGTAGTACCCGTCGCGCATGCGCTCAACGGGCAGTTGAAAGGTGGACGGCCGAAGCCGCGGTCGATCCGGGGTGGGGCTCAGGTGCGATCCTCAGGTCCGTCGGGCGGAAGGTCGCGGGGACGCGATGACCACACCAGACCCACACCCGCAAGCGCCACCAGGCTGATGGCGATGGCGATGACTGCCGGCCACTGGCTGCCACCACCGGAGTCCCCCGCCGGTGCGGCCTCTGCCGCGCTTGCCACGATGGTCACACCCGATGCCGGTCCGGGCCGGTTGACTCCGGTCTCCGTGGCCGCGGCGCCCGGGGCTTCGGGCGGTCCGGTCCAGCGCTTCACCTTGCCGCTCGATGTGGTCTGCCAGGCCGGCCACACCGCGGTGCCGTCCCCGAAGGGCGTACCCAGCACCGTGAAGTCGGCGTACTGGTTGGGCGGGATCACACCACCGCTCCAGATCACACCGCCAAGGCGCCCGTCGGGGCGCTTGATGATCTTCGTGGTCCAGCCGGGCGCGTCGGCCACGGCGTACACGGTGATCTCGGGTGGAAACCCAACGCGAACCTGCGTTGTGGTGAGCCCCTCCTCGGCCGGCACGCGCACTGTGAACTCGGTCGGCTCCTGCTTCACCGCGGTGGTGGGGAGCACGCTCACGTGCGCCAGAGCGACCGGGGCTGCGGCCATGGGTATCAGTACTGCGGCCAGTATCAGCCGGGACATCTTCATTCGGTGACCTCCGCCTGCTCCGCGCGCAGGATCTCGTTCATCGCCGCCCGGCCAACGGCCAGCTCGGCCTCATCGGGTTCGCGGGTTACGAACCCTGCCTGGATGGCATGGCCCGCGCCGTGAATCACCCTGGCCACAGGGTGGCGGGGGTTGCGCTCGGCAAACGAAAACGCCTCGACCGACGCGCCGATACCAGCCACCAGGGCACCCGCCCGCACCAGCGCACGTCGTCGCATTCCGGGCACCCTGCGCGCCACGATATTGCCGATCGCCCCACTCACCACGAGCGGCAGCACCAGATTGCTGCCGCAGCGGGGGTGCTCTTTGGGGTCGGCTGCATTTGTCTCCAGCCCCGCGGCACCTGCGCGTTCGTAGGCGGCGATGCTCTTGTGCTCCACGGCATGCCACCGCGATGCGGGGCTCATGCGCAGCATTATGAGCATGGGCGCCAGACTCAGCGTGGCGGCGGCGGCCTCCTGCAGCACCACGCTTCTGATGCGCCTGCGGGCGATGGCCGCCGCGATCATGGTGGCGGCCACGACGACGCCCACCGGCGCATCCTCCATGGCCAGACGTGCCTCGGGCATACCGGCGCGCGCGGCGGGAACGGCCATCATCGACTCGGCCATGCGGATGACCCCGCGGGCAAGGGGAACGCGCTCAAATATGCCGGCGGCGATTCGTGGGCGGGGGCCGGAGCCCACCACCACCTGGCCGTTGTCATCCACCACGGCGATGGCCCACGACGTGGGTCCGGTCACCAGCAGGCCATTGGCAAGTGCCATGCCACCAAGCCGCAGGCGTGGCGAATCGTCACTCATGGGGTGCTCCGTCGTGCCTCGGTGCGCCGCTCCTGGGCCATGCGATCGCCCTGACCGGTCATGTCGGTGTAGTGCATGAGCGAGGCCAGCCCGGCATGGCCGGCCTGGTCGCGGATGGCACTGAGCATGTCCTGCGCCACCCGGCGGTAGGCGGCGTGCCCCTGCGGCTGGCTGCGCAGCTCGATCAGGTGCATGGCCTCGCGGGCGTTCATGCGCATTGCGAAGCGGATGCGGTGGCTCATGGTCACCGCGTACGGGGCTTCGTCGGGCACCACGGTGATGAGGTCGCGCCACAGGGCGGCTGAGGCCTCGTGCACCCGCGCGAATTCGTCGGCAACGCCTGCAGCCTCGGCATCAGGTGACGGCTCCCATCCCAGCGTGGCACCCAGCGGCTGTGCCTCAAGCGTGAGCAGACGGTGGCGCTGGAGGTCGCGGTAGGCGCCGTAATCACATGTGATCTCAAAGAGGTACTCGGTGGCCTCCAGCGCGCGGCCCGGGCGCTCCCTGCGGTCGGAGCGCCCATCGGCCCACGCGGCGAGCATGCGCGAACGCTCGGAGTGGGGCAGCGCCAGCACGCACGCGCGCACCTCGTCGAGCGGCAGGCCCGACGACGGCCAGAGCGCGTGGGCCAGCACACGGGCCTCGCCATCGGGGTCGAACTCGAGCAGGCGCACCAGCGACCCATCATCGGATGCCCCGCCGGCATCGAGCACCGACGCGGCCATGGTGGTCGCACGATCATCGGTGGCCCTGCGGTACAGGCCGTGACGCTCGCCGCGGTCCTCGCGGTCCACCCGGGTGAGGAAGTCGGGGATCACGTGGCGCAGTGCGGTGAGCACCTGGTCGCCCACCTCGCGGGCCTCGGCCAGGGGATGCGCGCGCAGGCGCATTACCAGCGATTCCCAGGCCTGCCCACTTGCGTACACACCCACATTGGCCGTGGTGGCGGCGGGCAGCATGCCGCGTACCGCATCCAGCGCCCGGGCGCGAAGCGCACGCATGGCCGCGGCATCGTCGGCCGCTGGTGCGTCTGTGGCCATGAGGTGGCGAAACACCACGGCGTTGAGGCGCGCATAGGTGGCGAACGAGTCGTCAAGCACACGCTCGTAGCTGCGCAGCAGATCGGGGTCAGCAGCAATGCCGGCCGGCCGCACGTACTTCCAGCGGCCGTTCAGCTGGGTGTCGTACGGCACGTACCGCGTGGACTGCTCCAGATAGCTGGCCAGGCGCCCCCACTCAATGACCTTGGTCAGCACGTTGCTTACGCCCTCGATGGCCACGTGCGCGCCACCCAGCTGCGCCACAGAGTCATCCCCGTAGTCGGCGAGCACCCGCTGGAAGAACTCGCGGGCCCGGTCGGCCCCGACCTCGGGTCCACCCGCCGCCGCCGCGCCGCTGCCGTCGGGAATGAATTCGTCGAGAAGGATGCGCCGTACCGAGTTGGCCGACCGCGAGTAGCGCGCGAAGAGCGCGCCCTTCACGGCCTCAGGCAGGTGGGTGAGTGCGAACACCGGCCCCACGGGGTCGGTGACGTAGGGCGCGATCCGCGCCCGCTCGTCGGGGGTGAGGTCGTCCCCGGCGCTCATCGCATCAGGAGATGTCGTCGTCCACGGCCTCGGCCGCGCCCAACTCGCGCCGTCCCGAGAACAGGTCATTCAGGCGATCGCGGATCTCAAGGTCGCCGTGGTAGCGGGCGACCATCGACCACTCGTCAGCCAGCATCACGGGGATGCCCTCGACTTCGCGCTCGTCATCGGCGATGTCGTCGTCGATGTCAACGGGGATGTCGGTCGTGTGGTGGCCGTCAGTAAAGAAGTAGTCGTTCAGTCGCTCACGGATGTCGGCGTCCTTGCTGACGACGGCGATCTCCACCCATGTGGCGGCCAGCATCGCGATCTCGCCGGTGCGCGTGCGCACGACCGCGCGCTCGTGGTCGTGGTCGCCGTGTGAGTGCCACGACACCTCCTCGGTAAGCCCGGCGTCGAGTGCCTGCGACAGGCGGTGGGGGATCCCCTCATGCATCAGCGACGAGCGCAGCATGTACACCTGCTCGTCCGAGTCGTCGGGCAGCGTGACGCGGAAGCCCTCCTCCTCGACGGCCGTACCGCCATTGGTGGCGATCAGCTCGCCCACCGCGCGCAACGGATCGTCCTGCTTGCCCTGTGCCCGTTCGCCCGACGACTGTGCCTCGGCGTAGCGGAAGAGCCTGCGGAACTCCGCCTGGGACATGGGTCCGATCTCCACCTCGATAGTCACGCGTGCTCCTCCCGGTCGTCAACGGGCGCCATGGTGTCAGACGCCGCCCTCCTCTGCGCCTGTTGGCGTAACTGGTGAAGGTGCGCGGCATATGCGGCCTCGGTACCCACGGTGCCGGGCTCAAAGAACGTGATGCCCTCCATGCCCTCAGGCATGCATGAGTGCCCGGTCACGCGGTCGGGCACCGAGTGGGGATTGACGTACCCGGTGCCGTGCCCCAGATTGCGTTTGTTGGTGCCGCTCGCATCGCGCAGCGCAAGCGGCGGGGCCTTGGCCCCCTCCGCCTCCACGAGCGCCATGGCCGCGTTGATGCCCTGGTACGACGAATTGCCCTTGGGTGCCAGCGCCATGTAGGTCACCGCCTGCGCCAGATTGATGCGCGCCTCGGGCATGCCCACAAACTCCACCGCGCGCGCAACAGCCACGGCCACCTCGATGGCCCGCGGGTCGGCGTTGCCGATGTCCTCGCTGGCCAGCACGATGATGCGCCGGGCGATGAACTTCGGGTCCTCGCCCCCCTGCAACATCACTGCCAGCCAGTACAGGGCGGCGTCAGGGTCGCTGCCCCGCATGCTCTTGATGAAGGCCGAGATCACGTTGTAGTGCTGATCGCCGCCCTTGTCGTACACCACGGCCCTGCCGCCAGCGCGCTCCACGACGACGGTCGTGATGGGCCCATCCCCGGCCAGCCCGGCAGATGCCTCCAGCAGGTTGAGGGCAAAGCGCGCATCGCCGCCACTGCGCGCCACCATGGCGTTTCGTGATTCCTCTGCCACCGCGACTGACCCCCCGAGCCCCCGGGGGTCGGCGATCGCACGGTCGATGAGGTCGGCGATCTCCCCATCGGTGAGCGACTCCAGCACCAGCACGCGCATGCGCGACACCAGCGCGGCATTCACCTCGTAGTACGGGTTCTCGGTGGTGGCACCGATGAGGGTGACCACCCCCTCCTCCACGGCGGGCAGCAGGGCGTCCTGCTGGCTCTTGGTGAACCGGTGGATCTCGTCGATGAACAGCACCGTGCGACCGCCAGACACCAGACGGTCGCGGGCCCGGGCGATGACGGCGCGCACGTCGGGCAGTCCGGCCGAGGTGGCCGACAACTCCTCAAATACGGCACGGGTGCTTCCCGCCACCACGCGGGCCAGGGTGGTCTTGCCGCTGCCGGGTGGCCCGTACAGCACCATCGACGGCACGGCGTCGTCGGAAATCGCCCGACGCAGAAACCCGTCGGGCCCGAGCAGTGCTGCGTGGCCCACCACTTCGTCGAGTGTGGAGGGGCGCATGCGTGCGGCCAGTGGCGCACCGGTTGCCAGACTCTGGTCAACGGCGTCGCCGAACAGATCGCGCTCGGTGCTCACGTGAGCGGGGGCGCTGGCGGATCGACCTGATCGGGCACACTCGCCCCGGGATTGGCCCTGATCCACGCCACCTTCAGGTAGAGGTCGCGATCGGTGATGTCGGGCTCCAGATCGAATGACCCCATGCACAGCGGGCACAGCGTGGCATTGGCGAACTCCGGAATACCGTCGTCGTCCACCTGCCCGGTGGGAAACAGCACCAGATCGCCCCAGCAGTCCGGCGTGGGGCAACGCACCCTGGCGTCGGGGTTCACGAACGTGCTCTTCGGGATACGTTCCGTCACTCCGTTCATCCCCTTCCCATGGGCCGCTGCCGGGTATGGTCCTCTACCGCCGGATGCCCTTCAGGTTACGTACCGCGGGCCACGGCAGTTGAATTGGTAGTATTGCCGTTGGATTTACCGGGAAACGAAAAAAGGCCACGGAGGACCATGTCCCCGAGTTACCAGGACCTCATCGCAGCCGCGCGTGAGGTCATCCCCGAGGTTGAGCCGGCAGACGTCGCGCCCCGTGTGGCGGCCGGCGATGGTCCGCTCATCATCGACGTGCGCGAGACGGCCGAATGGGATCAGGGGCACCTGCCCGGTGCCGTGCACATCCCGCGCGGATTCCTCGAGAGCCGTATCGGTGGCACGGCCCCCGATGCCGACCAGGAGATTCTGGTGTCGTGTGCATCGGGCCAGCGCTCACTGCTCTCGGCGCAGACGCTGCACGACATGGGCTTCACCAACGTCACCAACCTCGCCGGTGGCTTCGCACGGTGGAAGCAGAACAACCACCCGGTTGAGATTCCGCGCATCCTCACCGCCGCACAGCGCTCGCGCTACTCGCGCCACATCCTCATTCCCGAGGTGGGTGAGGAGGGCCAGATGAAGCTGCTCGACAGCAAGGCGCTGCTCATCGGTGCCGGTGGCCTGGGCTCACCCGCCGCCTATTACCTGGCCGCCGCCGGTATTGGCACCATCGGCCTGGTTGATGACGATGAGGTGGACGAGAGCAACCTGCAGCGCCAGATCATCCACACCACCGATCGTGTGGGGATGAACAAGGGCGAGAGCGCCAAGCAGGCAATCGCCGCGCTCAACCCCGAGGTGCAGGTAAACGTGCACCCGTTCCGCGTCAACCGCGACAACGTGCTCGATCTGGTGTCGCAGTACGACGTCATCGTGGATGGCGCCGACAACTTTCCCACGCGCTACCTACTGGCCGACGCGTCGCTCATGACCAACACGCCGCTGGTGCACGCGAGCATTCTGCGGTTTGAGGGCCATGCCTCGGTGTTCAACCCGTACGACGGCCCCTGCTACCGCTGCCTGTTCCCTGAGCCCCCGCCGCCTGACCTTGCGCCCTCGTGCGGCGAGGCCGGCGTGCTCGGCGTGCTGTGCGGCGTGATGGGCAACATCCAGGCCACCGAGGCCATCAAGGTGCTGCTCGGAATCGGCGACACCCTGTCGGGCCGCCTGCTCATCTATGACGCCCTCGGCATGACCTTCACCGAGCTGAAGGTTCGCCGCGACCCCGACTGCCCGTCGTGCGGTCCCAATGCCGACCTGCAACTGCGCGACTACGAGGCCTGGTGCGCGGGTGTGGGCAGCCACGACCACGCAGGGGCCAGCGCATGAGCACAGTCAAGATTCCACCGGTGCTGCGTCAGGCTGCGGGCGGCGAGCGCACGGTCGAGGCCAAGGGTGCGAATGTGGGCGAGGTACTCGCCGCACTCTGCGAGGCACACCCGGCGATCGGCAAGCAGATCCTCACGTCAGATGGCGAACTGCACAAGTTTGTCAACGTGTACGTGAACGACGAGGACGCACGGCTGATGCAGTGGACCGATACCCCCGTGGGCGACGACGACACGCTGCTCATCCTCCCCGCCATGGCTGGCGGCCAGTAATGAGCCGGACCGGGCTCGAGGCACCGCCTCTGGCGGTATCTCCGGACATCGTTGCCACCATCGGCGAGACGCCCTTGGTGGATGTGTCGGGCCTGTCGCCCAACCCCGAGGTGCGGATCCTCGCCAAGATGGAGTGCGACAACCCCACCGGTTCGATCAAGGACCGCACGGCCAAGAGCCTGCTGGACGATGCCGAGGCGCGCGGAGTGCTGAAGCCCGGCGACACCATCATGGAGCCCACGTCCGGCAATACGGGGATCTCGCTGGCCATGATCTCCCGGGTCCGGGGCTACAAGCTCATCGCCGTGATGCCCGACAACGTCACCGAGGAACGCCGCAGGCTGCTCGAGATCTACGGCGCCGAGATCGTGGAGAGCCCGGGGGAGACCGGTAGCAACGGTTCGGTGGAGATGGCCAAGGAACTGTCGGCAAAGGAGGGCATCCCGATGCTCTTCCAGTACGGCAACCCGGCCAACCCGCGCGCCCACTACGAGGGCACCGCCGCCGAGATCATCCGCGACTGCCCCGAGATCGATGTGTTTGTGGCGGGCCTCGGCACCGGCGGCACGCTCATGGGCTGCGCGAAGCGGTTCAAGGAGCACCGCGCCGACATTCAGATCGTCGCCTGCGAGCCGCTGCAGGGCGACCCGGTTTCAGGCCTTCGCAGCCTCGACGATGGCTTCATCCCGCCCATCCTCGACATCACGCAGCTCGATCGCAAGCTGCTGGTGGAGAACATGGATGCCATCGTCATGACCCGGCGTCTGGCCAGCGAGCAGGGCATCTTCGCCGGGGTGTCCAGCGGTGCAGTGATGCACACCTGCGCCCGCGTGGCATCCACGATGGAGCGCGGCACCATCGTGGGCATCATCTGCGACAGCGGCTGGAAGTACCTGTCGGCCGGCATCTGGACTGGCGAGCTCGATGCTGTTGAGGAGACCCTCGACAACGGCGTATTCTGGTAGCCGGAGGCCCTTCGTGAAGATCTCACCACGCCTTGCCGAGATTGTCATCGCGCACGCCCGCAAGGAGTTCCCCAACGAGTGCTGCGGCCTGATCGCGGGCAGGGATGGTGTGGCCACGCGTGTCGTGCCGACCACCAATACCGAGGGCACGCCCTTCATGTACGTGATGGACCCGCGCGAGCAGGCAGACCTGATGGAGGAGATCGAGCAGTCCGGCGACGATCTGCTGGCCATCTACCACTCGCACACCAGGTCGGCGGCCTACCCGTCCACGACCGATGTGGATCTGGCGTTCTTCGCCGCCCCGCTCTACGTGATCGTGTCGCTGCAGGACGAGAACAACCCCGTCATCCGTGCATTCCACCTTGAGCGCTCGGCCGCCGAGGGCGAGCAGATCACCGAGGAGCCGGTCGAGATCAGCTGACCGGCGCCGGCGCGGGCCTCAGCGCGAGGCTTTCTCCTGCCGCAGCGTCTCATCCCACGTCAGTCCCTGCAGTGCCGGGGGGATGGCCACCGTTCCTGCCAGCGCGATGAAGTCGCGGGTCAGTTCGAGGGAGGGTTCCTTCTCTGGCGAGACATGAATGTTCTTTTCGGGATTCATTGCTCCCACTCCCGTGAATGCGCCAACGTCCCACGGCCTATGGCCTGGCGGGAAGTTATCTGATAATCAGATACGTATGGAAAAGCTCACAGCAACCGCGGCCGCACGTTCATTTGCCGACATGCTTGATGCCGTCGAAGCCCGCGGGGAGTCATTCACGATTATGCGGCGAGGCAGACCGGTCGCGGTCGTCTCGCCGCCGACCTCTGGCCGCTCGACGAGTGCACTGCTCGAGTGGCTCGACCGCAACCCACCAGACGCCGACTGGGCCGATGACCTGGTGGCGCTTCGGGGCACGCTGCCGGCACCGGATTCCGTATGGCCCGACTGATACTTGACTCGAGTGTGCTTGTGGCAGGGCACCGCGGCGAGGGGCTGCCCGGCCTGGTCGCCGAGCACGAGGAGGACGTCGCCATTGCCGCCGTTACTGTGGCCGAGCTCCGCATGGGCGCACACCGGGGGCACGCCACGCGTGCCGAGCAGCGAGGGCGTTGGCTGGATGGCTTGCTCACGTTCCTCGATGTGGAGCCGTACGACCTGCGGGTGGCAGAGGTGCATGCGCGCCTGCTGGCGGAGATGGCAGATGCCGGCGCGCCCAAAGGAGCCCACGAGCTCATGATCGCGGCCACAGCCATTGCCACCGATCGGGTGCTCGTGACCTTCGATCATCGCAGCGTCGACGGCATCGCCGGACTTCGGGTGCGAACGGCCCCGGTGCGGTGACACGGTGACCCGCTTGAATCGAGCCCGTGTGTGGCGGTGTGGCAGACGGTGGCCCAGGCGGCCGCCTATTGGGTGCTGATCACGACCACGGGGATCTGCCGCCCGGCCTTCGCTGCCGCGTCCTCGTAACCCGGTGAGATCGCAGTCATACGCGCCCACAGGCGCTCCCTCTCGGCGGGGCCAGCCGCGCGTGCCGTACCGGGCATCACCTCGGGACCCACCTGCACGACCACCTCGGGATCGGCTGCGAGATTCACGAACCAGTCCGGATCTTTGGGGGCGCCGTTGGACGAGGCCACGACGATGTAATCGCTGCCATCCCGCCCGAACACCAGCGGCGTGCGACGCGCAGTTCCGCTACGTCGACCTCGGGTGGTCAGAAGGAGCACTGGCACCCCTGGGGCAAATTCCCCGCCATCCGCCCCGCCCGACTCAACATACCGGTGCACATGGTCGGCAACCCATTCGTTGCCGGGGTCAACCGGCGTCTCGTCAATCAGTTTCATGCCACGCATCCTGTCACTTGCGCATCAGGGCGAATGCGGGGTGCGGTCCATGTACGAGCGGTGATGCGCCGGGTTACGCCTGGTCAGTCGGGGGCATTACCCGTTCGCCACGTGGCGCCCGCCTCGCGGTGGGAGTCGCTGCCGTCGGTGAGCTTCACCTCACGCAGGTGCCCGGTCTCCACCTCGTACACGAACCCGCGCACGTTGTCCCTGTGTGGGATGAACGGGCTGGCCTGGATGCGACGCATCGACTGCCGCAGGTCGTCGTCGAGATCGTTAAATGTCTCCACCGCCCAGGTGGGGCGCATGCCGGTCTCGGCGAGAAGATCATCAAGCAGGTCGTCGTCCTTGAAGCGCAGCATCCCGCAGTCGGTGTGGTGCAGGAGCACGATCTCCCGGGTGCCGAGGAACCGCTGTGAGATAACCAGCGAGCGCAGCATGTCGTCGGTGACGGTACCGCCGGCGTTCCTCATGTAGTGCGCCTCACCGGGCCCGAGGCCCAGCAGGCTCTGCGGGTCGAGGCGGGAGTCCTGGCAGGCCACCACGGCCAGACGCAGCGTCGGCTGCACTGCCAACTCGCCGGCGTTGAAACCCTTGGCCCATTCGTCGGCGTTGCCGACAAGGCGATCGATCAAGTCCATGCCCCGAATGATGACGAATGGGGCGGGCGTTGTGGGGGGAACCGCACGCGGCGGCTCCCCCCACGGCCACGACTACTCGGCTGCGGGTGCCTCGGCATCGGCGGCCTTGCGTGCCGGCGGGCGACGGCGCTTGGGCTTCTCGTCGGCGGGTGCATCGGCGCTGGCCGCTGCCTCCGCTGCGGGGGCCTCGTCAGCCACCTTCTTCTTGGCCGGCGCGCGACGGCGCTTGGGCTTCTCGTCGGCGGGTGCATCGGCGCTGGCCGCTGCCTCCGCTGCGGGGGCCTCGTCAGCCACCTTGGCTGCGCTGCTGCGGCGTACCCGGCGACGCGTCGGTGCGACGGCCTCCTCGACCTCAGCAGTGGGCGTCTCGCCAACCACGGCGAGGCCCTCCTCGGCAGCCTGCTCGGCAGCAGCATCCTCATCGGCGACCGTTTCGAGGTCGTCCGGCGTGGGCTCGCCATCCACCATGTCATCGGACGATGCGCGGCGACGACGGCGACGCGTGCTGCGTGCCGGCGGGGTACTTGGGTCATCCTCCGTCACACCCGCGGCCGCCACCTCGGCGTCCACCTCGGGGGTGAGCAGCACCATGTCCTCATACGTAATGGGCTGATCGAGCGACGGCATCTGGCCCAGATCCGGGTCGGGCGTGGGGGTGACGAACACCTCGAACACGTCGGCGTCGGTGTCGGCATCGGTGTCGCCGGCGGAGACGCTCGTGTCGGCACGACCACCACCACCGCTGCCGCCACCCTCGCCACGACGACCGCGACGTCGGCGTCGGCGAGGATCGCCGGTACCGGACTCGCTGTCGCCGTCGTTCTCCACAGCGGCTGCTGCGGCTGCAGCGGGTGCATCCGCGAACGACACGCGGTATGTGCCGCTGCGGGGGTCGGTCTGCAGCGAGATACCGGCCTTGTCCTGCGAACTCTCAAGGAACTTGCTGAAGGTCGAGAAGCCAATGGCCGACTCGTCGAACGCCGGGTCCTTGCGGCGCATGGCGTCCTTCACCACGCTGGCCAGCGGCAGCTCCACGCTCTCGCGCTGCAGGGCCAGCATCGACTCCGCCAGGAGCGCGACCGGATCCTTACGCGGTGCGCCCCGGCCACCGCCGCGGCGCGGCGACGACGCGGACGACGACGCGATGCTGTCGTAGAAGATGAACTCGTCGCAGTTGGCAATGAGCAGCTCGCTTGAGCTCTCACGGTTGCCCATGCCGATGACGCGCTTGTTCAGCTCGCGCAGCTTGCCCACGAGCGGCGTGAAGTCGCTGTCGCCCGAGACGATGACGAAATTGTCCACGTGCTCGCGCGAGTACGCGAGTTCCATGGCGTCGACCGCCAGCTTGATGTCGGCGCGGTTCTTGGCGCCCTCGCGGGCGGATGGCATCTCAATGAGTTCGAGGCCTGCGTTCTGCAGGTCGATCTTCGCCTCGCGGTAGCGGCTCCAGTCCGCGTATGCGCGCTTTACCACCACGCGACCCTTCTCCGCCAGACGGCTGAGAACCAGATCAATGTCAAAGTCGCCGCGAGACTTGGCACCGGGACGGGCCATGTTCTCGAAGTCGACCAGCACGGCGAGCACATGCTCAGCCATGGGGACCTCCATATCGAATTGTGTCGCTCCCGAAGTGGGAACTGGTCATGCGGCCTTAGCCACACCCCCGCCCGTAGGCAGGAGTCGCACAACTGTATCAGCGCCTGCTGTTGGCCCTTCTTGCGTTGTCGCCCTGAGCGACTCGTACAGATCCCACTCCCTGTCGAAGGTGCGATCCCACGTGAGGTCGGCCAGGTCCGGGGTGCGTCGTTCGTGCAGCAGCGCCGTCTCAACGCCGCGCGCGAGTGCGGCTGCGTCTCCGGGCTGCACGAGCACGGCGCCGCGGCTGCCGAGCACGTCGCGCAGGCCTCCGCCCCGGGCTGCCACCACCCGGGTTCCGGTGGCCAGCGCCTCAAGGGGCGCCAGGCCGTATGTCTCATCGGGATTGGGGTGCACGAAGCAGTCCCCGGTTGCCATGAGGCGCGCAAGGTCTGTGCGACCGGCGATATGGCCGAGCATCATCACCCGCTCGCCCACACCCATCCGCTGGGCGCGGCGCACGAGGGCTGAACGGACGGGGCCGGATCCGGCGATCGCGAGCACTGCCGGCGTGCGAAGTTCGGCGAGCATGTCGATAAGCAGGTCAACGCGCTTCTCGCTGGAGAGGCGCCCGGCATGCACCAGCAAGGGGGTTCCCGTCGGGGCCAGACGCGCATGGAGCGTGGGATCGGGCGTCGCATTCAGGAAGACCGACTGATCGACGCCGAGCGGGATCACCACCGGCATGGCATCGCCGCGCGCAGCGATGCGGTCGCGCAGCGACTGCGAGGTGACGATGACCGCATCCGGGGCGGTGAGCGCGCGATCCTGCACGTAGCCCAGCACGGCTCGCACCGGCTTGCGAACGGCTGGCGTGAGCCCGGCCGCACCGCTCTCGAGCTCGGAGTGGATAACCATTGCCACGACGGCTCCGTTGGCCCGGGCCCAGTTGCGAATTGCCTGCGGGTGCGCGGTGGCGTCGTGTACGACCACCACATCGGGACGCAGGTCATCGAGCACCGACGTGAAGCGTGACGCCCATGGCGCGAGGCGGTAGCCGGACTGGCGGTTGAGGAGCACCCCTGGAACCTCGATGAGCGGGCTCCCGTGAAACATGCAAGATCGTGCCGTGGCAGCCGGCACGATCACCGCGTGATCTTTCGCATTGGCCGATGCGTACTCGGCCTTGGCGCAGAGGTAGGTGTGGATGCCACCCGAGGTGGGCGAGAACCACTGCGTGAGATCGGCCACGCGCATCAGAGCACCCCCATTTCAACCGGGCGTCGTGGTGTGTCGGCCCGGAGTTCGCGGCCACGCGCAACGTCGCGGTATTCGTTGGCGAGACGCACGAAGACGTCATCCCACGTGGCGTGGTTCACCATCGCCTCCCGCGCACGGCGCCCCATCGATATCCGCAGATCGCGATCAAGCAGGAGCGGGCGCAGTGCCATGGCCAGGTGCCGCGGGCCATCGCTGATGCTCAGTGTGCCGGTCACGCCGTCGATCACCTGTTCGGCGATCGCCGTTCCCATCGGCACGACGACGGGGAGGCCGCTGGCCTGGGCCTCGAGCACCACTTGCCCAAAGGTCTCGGTGACAGACGGCAGGCAGAAGATGTCGGCCGATGCGTAGAGGGCAGCGAGGCGGTCACCCGTGAAGGGGCCCAGCAGGCGGTGCCGGGTGCCCGCGACGCGTGCCGCGAGGGCATCGCGATGCGGGCCATCGCCTACGAGGGCCACGCGCAGATCGACGCCGTCCTGCTCCAGCAGGTCGGCGGCATCCAGAAGGGAGTCGAGCCCCTTCTCCTGTGACAGGCGCGAGACCGCGAGCACCGTGACGCCATCGCTGCCAAGGCGGCGCTGGGCGAAGAATCCGCGCCGCTCGGGGTTGAACTGCTGCGTGTCCACCCCTCGGCCCACCGTCCGCACACGCTCGACGGGAAGCCCTTCATCGGCGAGTCCGTCAGCCATGTGGAGGCTCGGCACCAGAATGCGGTCGGCCTGCCGGTGCACCCACGCACTGCCGGCCCGTACGGCCTCCGCCGCAAGGCGGTCACCGGTGAGCGCCAGTGTGTAGCGCGCAAGCTGCGTCGAGTGGCTGGTGATGAAGGGGATACCCAGAATGCGCGCGGCGAGAATACCCGCGAGCCCCAGCGGTCCGAGCGTGGCCGCGTGCACCACCCGCGCGTCGCGGCGCTCGAGGGTGTCGAGCACCTCGGCGATGGATGGGATGCCCAACGTCATCTCCCCATCCCGGTACGCGGGCATCGGCAGACGGGCGAGCGGTCGGATGCGAATGAGGCCGGGCGTATCAACCGGCGAGTCGCCAAAGGCGACAACCGTCGTATCGAGCCCGAGCGCGTCGGTGCGGTCTGCGAGGCGCCGCATCATTCCGGCCACGCCGTTGAGGTCGTCGAAGGTATCGGTGAACACCACAGTGGTGGCCTGGGGCTCGCCGGCATCGGGATCGCCGAAGAAGTCGTGGGCGATACCACGCGCGTGGCGGGCCTCGGATGCGTGGTACCCCGCGGCAGCCATGTAGGGGGCGGCCAGGGCCGTGGCACCGAGCATGAGTGCGATGCGATCAGTGACGCCCGCGAGACCCGGCCGCGCATTGTCGCCTGCCATCGCCCGGCGCAGGATCTCGCGCTGCGCCCAGTCGGTGGCCACTCGATAGCGCGCGTGGCTGCGCCGCGCTCCCTCCTCAATGTCGTCGAGGCGCTGCCAATCGGCCCGCAGCGCGGAGTCGCGCGCGAGCGAGCGCCGACCTCGCTGGGGGGTGCCCTCGGCCATGGGGAAGGGGTGCTGCATGACCTCGGATGCCATCGTGCGCAGATCGGCGGGCACCGGGCAGTGTCCCCGGTCGGTCGCCGCCTTGACGGCAAGCCCCATCATGGCGTGGGACAGGGCCGCGGTCGAGCCGTGTGCACCCGCCAGGGCGGTGCGCCCAGCCACGATGTGGGCGAGCACGGTGCGGGCGTCAGGGGCATCGGGGGTCTCGGTCCACGTGGCGGCGGCGTCGATGAGCCCGTGGTCGTCACTGCCGGCGGTGAGCGACGGCACGCCGGATCCTGCGGGGGCGAGGTCGTGCGTGTTGGCGAGCTTGGTCAGATACTCGGGAGTGGCCGCCTGCGCGATGCGCACGGCGGTCTCGTTGCCCACTCGGCTTCGCGCCCCGTTACGCCCCTCCCAGACGGGAAAGAGCAACAGGCAGCGTTCAAGGTGATCGGCCGTGAGGCGGGCACCAATGCGCTGGAGGGGGTGGGCGAGCGCGTGCGTGATCTGGCGGCTGCGGAGCACCCCCACGAGGTCATGCACGCTTGCCCGGGCGCGATCGATCTCGGCGAAGTCGGCCTCGTCGATGTCCCAGCACAGCACGTGCAGCGGGGTGCCGTCTTCGGGAAACCACGTGGTGGCCTCCACGCTCACGAAGGCGTCGGGGTGGTGTGCGATCTCGAGTGCGCCATCGATTGTGTCGTGATCTGTGAGGGTCACAAACGACATGCCCCGCCGCTTGGCCGCCTGGTAGGCGTCCTCTGGCGCGGTGTATGACTCCGGCAGGCTCGCGCTCTGGAGAAACCAGTTGCCGGTCCTCGTTGATGCGCGCGAGTGGAGGTGCAGGTCAACCCGAATCAACGAACGCTCCCATGTGTCCTCGCCATGTCCAGACGATCCAACCTGGCGCGACGGACGCGCAGGGGGTCTCGGGTGCCCAAATCTGACACCCGTGAAACAAACGGGCACAAATCGGCAAATGAGTGACAGTGCTGTTCCCACGGCCTCGGCTGTGCGCGGTCGCCTAGACTCGCTCGCGGCCCGGAGAGGCCCCGATGGCAAACGATTGAAGAAAGGTCACGAATGTCGACAGAGCCCCAGGCGGAAGGCACGCTTTCCGTCACCGATAGCCGTACGGGCCAGACGTACGAGTTCCCCATCACTGACGGGACCATCCGTGCGACAGACCTGCGTCAGATCAAGGCATCTGACGATGACTTCGGGCTCATGACCTACGACCCGGCGTTTATGAACACCGCGTCGTGCCGTTCAGCCATCACGTACCTCGACGGCGACGCCGGCGTACTGCGCTACCGCGGCTACCCCATTGAGCAGCTGGCTGCGAAGAGCACCTTCCTCGAGGTCGCATGGCTCCTGATCCACGGTGAGCTGCCCACGGCCAAGGAGCTCGAGGGCTTCGAGAAGCAGATCGTTGAGCGCATGGTGGTGCAGGCGGAGGTCGGCGAGTCGATCAAGGCATTCGCCAAGGACGCCCACCCCATGGGCATCCTCGAGGCCGGCTTCGGCCACCTTTCCACGCTGTACCCCGAGGCAAAGCAAGTTGAGAGCGGCCCTGAGCGCATGGAGGCGGTCATCAACACGATCGCCAAGATGCCGACCATCGGCGCCATGGCGTTCCGCCACAACCAGGGCAAGGACATCGTCGCCCCGGACCCCTCGCTCGACTACAGCACCAACATTCTCAAGATGTTCTTCGGTGCCGACTACCAGGTGGACCCCCGCCTCGTCCGCGCGCTCGACATCCTTCTCATCCTCCACGCCGACCACGAGCAGAACTGCTCCACCTCAGCGGTGCGTGCCGTCGGGTCGTCGCAGGTGGACACCTACTCGGCCGTCAACGCCGGCATCGCCGCCCTTTACGGGCCGCTGCACGGCGGTGCCAACGAGGCCGTGCTGGTGATGCTGCGCGAGATCGGCTCGGCCGACAACGTGTCGGGTTTCATGGACAAGGTGAAGAGCCGCGAGGCGCTGCTCATGGGCTTCGGTCACCGCGTGTACAAGAATTACGACCCGCGCGCGACCATCATCAAGGGCGCCTGCGACGACGTATTCGAGGTCACCGGGGTCAACCCGCTGCTCGAGGTGGCCGTGGCACTTGAGGCCACCGCGCTGGCAGATGAGTTCTTCATCCAGCGCAAGCTCTACCCGAACGTCGACTTCTACTCCGGCCTCATCTACGAGGCACTCGGTATTCCGACCGAGATGTTCACGGTCATGTTCGCCATCGGTCGCGCCCCGGGTTGGGTTGCGCAGTGGCTGGAGATGATTCAGGACAAGGACCAGAAGATCTCGCGCCCACGCCAGATCTACATCGGTTCCGGCGAGCGCGACTACGTCGAGGTCTCGGCCCGCTAGATGGCACCGCGCCCCGCCCGGCCCACGTGGCCCGGTGGGGCGCGCCATCGCTTGGGCACCCCATGAGCGACGCTCCCAACACCCAGGTATGGACCGACATGATCGGTGCGCTTGAGGATCTGATGCCGCCCGAGTGGTCGCGTCAGGCCCGCGAGTCGGGTGACACCTCGTGGATGCGCGCCATCCTGCTGGTTGATGCCCACGATCGCCTTACGGCGCCGACCCCGCTCGAGCACGTGTCGCGCACGCTGCACGATCTCGCAAAGCAGAACGGGAACGACGCCGAGGCTGCCGGCTGGGAGGCACTGCACATGCAGCGCCGCGAGGCACGTCGCCTGTTGCTGGTGAAGATCGAGGAGCTGGGCCCCACCGTCGTTGACGGCGAGCCCGCAGCCCTGCTGGCGCGCGCGCTCAACACCGTCGCGGTGGTTTAGCGGCCCGAGCCTGACTCCTGTGCTGCCGCACGCAGCACGCGCGGGGGAAGCAGGGCCACCAGCGATCCGCCACCTGGCCGTGGCGATGTCAACGAGATCACCGCCGCCTGTGGTCGGTGAAACCCGATCTCGCCACATCCGGTGATGTCGGACAGCGCGTACGTGAGCCCCGGTTGGTGCGAGCACGCCACGATCACCTGGGCATCCGGAAAGTCGATCACCAGGTCGAGCAGGTCGTCGGTGGTCATGCCCGGGGCCAGCCGCGGGTCGTCGTGCAGCGCACACCCCGCGGCCCGGGCCACCATCTCGGCTGTCTGGTGGCAGCGGATGAGCGGGCTCGACACCACCACGTCCGGCCGGATGCCGAGCGCCACAAGACCCTGGGCGGCGAGATCGGCATCAGCCCGGCCGGCAGTGGTGAGTTCGCGCTCGTCATCGGTGGGCCGGGAATCGATGTCCTCAGCCACGCCGTGGCGCATCAGCACCAGCACCTGGTGGGCGCCGTGGCTCATCCGAGCGGTGGCACCTGTGCCACCAGCAGTGATGACGCCACGATGATGATGAGGGTCACACCGATCTCGACCCAGGAATTTCTGCGCACGATCGCGAGCGTGGCGGTGTTGGGGGCCCCCGCCCGGCGAAGTGCCGACACGATGCGCCGCGACCGCAGCGCCAGAACGCCCGCGATCGCCAGCAGCCCGATCTTCACGAGGATCGTCCAGCCATACGAGGTGCGCCACAGGTCGGCGGGGCTGCTCATCTGGCCGAATGCGCGCACCACGCCGGAGAGCACGATGACCCCCACGGCAATGAGGGCGAGTGCCGAGAACCGGGCCAGCAGAATGCCCCCGATCGTGCGGCCGTCGGCGCCTGCCACCTTTGGCAGCCGGGCAAGCCAGATGGTGACGATGATCAGGCCACCCACCCATCCGGCGGCGCAGGCGGCGTGCAGGGCATCGACGGGCACCTGCAGAGCTGGCATCGAGGTCACCGATGCGTGCCCCTGGGCCGAGATGGATCCCAGTGCCACCAGCGACGCGGCGAGCATGACGATGCCCGGCCACAGGCCGCCATCGGCATTGTCCGGCGGCGGCGCCTGATCAGTGCGGTATTCGACGAGGAAGCGCCACACGCCGAGCGCAAACAGCACGAACAACGCCAGAGTGCGGATTTGCAGCAGATCACCAAACCGCGTATCGGCCAGCACGCGTACCACTCCCGCCGGGTCACCGAGCGCCCCCCACACGCTTATGCCAAGCGCACTCGCGGTCTTCACCACCAGTACGTACGCCTCACCCATCAGCGACACGAGCGCCAGCGCACCGAACCCGATCCACCACGAGTCGCGCGACCACGCGAGCACTGCATCCTGCGATGCGCGTCGAATGCGCGGTGGGGGTCGCCATGCCGCGCGCCAGATCAGCAGTCGGAACAGCATCAGGGCCACAAGGCCGCCGATACCCACCAGCTCGATCCACCGTGCGCTCACGGCCCACACCGAGGTCTCGGCGGGCCCGCTCGCACCGCCGGCGCCCCCGAGGTATGGCGCTCCGATGGGAACGTCGCCCACGGCGAACACGGCGGCCCCACCCACGATGTGGCCGTCGGCTGACACCACGCGCCACCGCGTGGTGTAGGTGGCGGGAGGCAGGTTGCGCGTGAGCGGGATGGTGATCAGGTGCGAGTTGCCTGCCGGCACCTGCGCGGGGCCGCTCACCACCGACTCACCGCTCGCCGTCACCACCGATGCGTCGGTAGGCGAGAGCAACTGGATGGCCTCCGAGAAGGTGATCTGCACGTCGGCAGGCGATCGATCGATCCGCTGGCGGTCGTCCGGGGCGATCTGCTCGACGACCGCGTGCGCCATGGCGGCCGGGGTCCACGCGAGCGTGGAGCCAACGAGTATCGCCAGAAGGGCAATGATGAGCGCGCGGGCGCGTGGACGGGATCGCACGAGGCCTTTAGCCTATCGGCGATCGGCCATTACGGGCGCGCTCGGGTAGCGTGGCGCCGTCGCATGATCAAGCATCCGGAGGAACTCGTGAGCGGACTGGTGGACGGAAAGCGGGCCCTCGTGGTGGGCGTCGCCAACAAACGCAGCATCGCGTGGGCGATTGCGCGGCGTCTCGACGCCGAGGGCGCACGTGTGGCCCTCACGTTTCAGGGCGAGCGGGTTCTGGATGATGTGAGCAAGCTCGCGGCCAGCCTGACCAACGGCCCCGTGCCCGTCGTGCCCATGGATGTGCAGGACGAAGCGCAGATGGATGCCGCCGTGGCGTCGGTTGCCGAGTCGCTCGGCGGCATCGACATCCTTGTGCATGCCGTGGCCTATGCCCGTGCAGATGATCTGGGCGGGCGGTTTATCGGTACCTCGTCTGAGGGCTTTCATCTGGCGCTCGACGTTTCGGCGTTCTCGCTGGCCGCACTGGCGCAGCGGGTTGAGCCGCACATGCAGGCAGCCGGTGGCGGATCGATCGTGACGCTGTCGTACCTGGCTGCCGAGCGCGCAGTGCCGGGATACAACGTCATGGGCATCGCGAAGTCCACGCTTGAGTCGATCGTGCGCTATCTCGCCTGGGACATGGGTGAGCACGCCGTGCGGGTCAACGCACTGTCGGCCGGTCCGGTACGCACGCTTGCTGCGCGCGGTATTCCGGGCTTCGGTGACATGGCCGATATGGCCGCGAAGAAGTCGCCCCTTCGCCGCGAGATCGATGCCGACGAGGTGGCCGATGCCGCGCTGTTCCTGTGCTCGTCGCTCTCTCGGGCTGTGACGGGTGAGACCCTGCACGTTGACGCCGGCTATCACGCGATGGGGCTCTGACCCCGCCGCCCGCGTCAGATCTGGAAGTCGGGCGCCCCGCCACCAAGCAGGTCGGCCAGCGTGACGGCCTGCATGGCGTGCCCAGCGGCATCCCCGGCCGCACGCCACACATCGCCGATCGCCGCGAGCCCGGGCGGGTAGGCGACGTCGTTGGGGTCACGGCCCGCCACCTGGATGATGGGGCCGTCAATGACCCGCACGATCTCGGCGACACCGATGTCGGCGGGGTCGCGGGCGATGCGGTACCCGCCGTCGGCGCCGCGCTTGCTGTCGACGAGCCCCGCCCGGCGTACCTCGGCCAGGATGCCCTCGAGGAAGCGCGGGGGGATGTCGCCCTCCCGTGCCATCCGGTCGACGGTGACAGGTGGCGCATCCGGCCCCGAGAGGCGGGCGAGCACCAGCAGCGCACGCACGGCGTAGTCGGCTTTGGCGGAGATCCTCATGCGGGGCGGGCGGTCCAGTTCACGGCCGGTCGAGGCTACCAGCGGTGACTTCCCGCACGGTCAGAATCGGGGTGGTGGCCGATACGCATGTGGGCGAGACCCTTCCCGTGCTCCCGGAATCAGTACTCGAGGCGCTGGCCGGGAGCGATCTCATCCTGCACGCCGGTGACATCACGTGCCTCTCGGTGCTCGACCGTCTTGGGGAGATCGCACCGGTGGTGGCGGTGCAGGGCGACCACGACCGCGAGGCGGGCATCGACTTGCCCACGGCGCGGGTAATCACGGTGCGCGGCAGGCGTATCGGGCTGGCGCATGGTCGCCGTGCCCGGGGCATTGAGATGCCCGCCGCAGGCCTCAGCCTTATCCGGCGCCGGGCGGTGCTACTGGGCCTGCACCGCGGCCTGCGGCGGCAGTTCGGGCCAGTTGATCTGATCGTGCATGGGCACCTGCACGTGCCGGTGCACACGGAGGTGCGCGGGACGCGCGTGTTCTCGCCTGGTGCGGTGTACATCCCCGAGGTACGCGAGATGTCCGAGAAGACCGGCATCAAGGGGCGCGCCTATATGCGGTTTCGCGAATCGCTCGCGCCCGACGAGCGCCTGCCAGCGGTGGGAATGGTGCACGTGGGGCCCGACGGCCTGTCGTGCGAGCGCATCATTCTGCCGATGCCCTGACAGGCGTCCGACCACCCGGGTAGGGTGGCTTCTGCCGGAGGGAATGGATCACCGGTGCACACGCCGGGCAGTTGTGATGCATTCCCAACGGTGGCCGATGCCCGACCTGGGAGCGTTCGAACATGACCGCAGATGTCGCCTATTCCTTTCGCAACGCGCACGATGAACTCGAGCGCGCCGTGGCCGACTATCTGGCCATCTCGCGCGGGTCGCACCTCTACGCCGACAACGACGCCCACACGGCTGCGGAGTCGAAGGCGTGGGAGCGCATGATGTTGTTGCGTGATCGCGCCGATGCCGAGCCAACGCCAGCTGGAGCCGCGACGGTCTAGCTGCGCTGCTCCGCGGTACCACCGCGGAGTGGGATCTCCACCACGATAACTGCGCCCTTGCCCGGCGAGGATTCCACCGTGACCTCGCCACCGATGAGCGCAATGCGTTCGCGCATCCCGGTGAGTCCCAATCGGTCAGTGGGGTCTGCGGGCGTGAACCCCACACCGTCATCCTCGACGAGCACGCGAATGCGATCACCCTTCGCGGTCACCAGTACACCGGCGTTTCGGGCATGCGCATGCCGGTGCACGTTGGTGAGCGCCTCCTGCACCACGCGGAATACTGCGATCTCGACTTCCTCGGGCAGATCGGGGGGCAGTCCGGCCATGGCGATGTCCACGTTGGTGCCACCCCCGGCCCGGAGGCGATCGGCCTGTCGTTCGAGCGCGCTCTCGAGGCCGTGTTCGGCGAGCCCTGATGGCCGCAGCCCGATGGCGAGGTCACGAAGGCTCTCTGATGCCGACGCGAGGGTGCGGCGCACCCCGGCCAGCCGGTCACGGCCCGCGGCATCGAGGTGGCCATCGAGTGCGCGGAGCTCAAGCGCCACTGCGGTGAGCACCTGCCCGGTTTCGTCGTGCAGCTCACGGGCCACGCGGGCCCGCTCCGCCTCCTGGGCACGGATGGCGCCCCGGTGGCCGTCTGCAGCAGCCTGCTCGCGCTGGTGGGCCGCCTGCAGCGCGGCCGACTCGGTGAGGCGGGCCCGCTCGTCGGCTGCCGCCCGTGCATTCGCGATGGCCACGGCTGCCTGCGCCGCCAGCGTGATGGCGATGCGCTCATCCTCCTCGGTGAATGGCCCGCCCTCGCGATCAGTCAGGTACAGGTTGCCGAATATCTGATTGCCCAGCGATACCGGAACGCCCAGAAAGGTCTCCATGGGTGGGTGCCCAGCGGGGAATCCCGACGATGCCGGGTGACCGCCGATGTGCTCCACCCGAAGGGCCCGCGGGTCGGTGATGAGCTTGCCGAGCAGTCCACGACCGCTCGGGAGCTGGCCGATGTTCATGGCGGTGGCGTCGTCAAAACCCGACCAGATGAACCGCGAGAGGGATTCGTGATCGGCTGACAGCACGCCGAGCGCTGCGTAGCGCGCACCCACGATGCGCCGCGCCGACTCCACCACGCGCCGCAGGACGGCGTCCAGATCGAGCCCCCGCCCGATGATCATTCCACTCTCCACGAGGGCGGACGTGCGCTCAATCACCCGTGCGCTGGCAATCCCCATGCCGGCGATGAGGGCGAGTCGGGCGAGGGCTTCGGCGGCGGAGGGGTCGAGAGCGCCCCCTGGGGCTGCCCGCACGATGAGCGCCGGCCCTTCGGTGACGCCCGGCCTGAGCGACGCTGCCATCGCGATGGGGGTGCTGGCGGGCCCCTCTATCGCCGTGCGCCCCGTCTGCGCGGCTGCGCGTGCAAGAAGCCCGTCGGGGCCGTCATCCCCACCGGCGACGATACGCACGTGCCCGGCACCGGTCAGTTGCCGGGCCTCGTCGGTCACCGCGGCTTCGACGGCGTCGGGTGACGCAGCGCCCGCGACGAGTGCTGCCATGCGGGCGAGGCCCCGGTCGGAGTCGTGCCGCGCTGGGTCCCCCGGGGTCACCGGGTCACTCCCCGCGCCCGCGCTCCCGCTCCGCACGCTCGGCGGCCCGCTCCTCGTCGCTACGCACCATCTCCGCGAAGCGCGCGATGATGTCGTCGGGCACCGGCCCCTCTGGGGGGTCCTCAATTGTGTACGCCGGGGCGGCAGGTGTCACCGGCTTGGGGTCTGCCTCAGGGTCGTCATCGCGCACGATGGCGGGCTGCTCTCCTGTCACGGCGGTGTCGACAGGCAGCAGCAGTTCGTCGTCGCGCGGAATGACCTCGAGCTCGCCAGTGGTCTCAAGCACTTCCGGCTCATCGGCCGCCTCAACGACCTCCGCCGCCTCAACGACCTCGACGGCCTCAACGACCTCGGCCGCCTCCACGACTTCGACGACCTCGGCCGCCTCAATGGGCTCGTCCACCTCGACGCGGGAGACGGACTCCGTCTCGTCGGCTTCGGGCTCCTCAATGCGCTCACCGGCCGCACCGAGCGGCACCCCCAGTGGGGTGACGGTCTCATCAAGGATCCCCGGCGCGGCGTCGGCCGGCACCTCCGGCATGGGTACGTCGCCGATTACGGCGCCGTCATGCTCGATGACCACGCGGTAGCGGTCAATGTGCGGAGCATGAACGAAAAGGATGCGTCGCCACTCGTCCGAGCCGGCCTGACGGGCCGCGCTTTCGGTGCGGTAGGCGCCGACTTCGCTGCGCTGAGCATCCGCAGGGCTCCCCTGCACTCCCACCACTGCGACCAAGTAACGCTTTCTCAGGCCCACTGTCGCCGTCCCCATCGTCGACCCATTCGCTGGTGATGCTACCGGCTGGCCTCGGGAGACCGGGCCGGGGGGCCTGCCGGTCGTTAGCCTTGCCGCCGTGAGCACCGGATCCTTCCACCATGTGGCCGCCTGCGTTGATGACGCAACCGTCTCTGCTGATGTCATCCGCCTGGCCCAGAAGGTGGTGAAGACCGGTGGCCGTATCTCGGTCGTGCATGTGCTGGGTGGCCCGCCGTTCAGCGAGTCGGTAATCGCGGCCATTGGCGGCGCCTTCGGTGGCTCGCCGCTCATCGACTCCACGGCGTCGCACCGTCAGATCGCCGAAGCACTCCTTGAGAGCGTGTGCGAAGACATCCCGGGCGCCGTGCCCGTGCTGCTCGACCCGCACGACGCCGACTCGGCCCCCGACGCCGTTGTGCGCTGGGCTGAGGACAACGAGGTTGAGGCAATCGTGGTCGCGGCACACACCCGCGTACTCGACCGCGCACTCAAGTTCATGGGCTCGTTCAGCGGCCACCTGGTGCACCACGCACCGTGTCCCGTGGTGCTCCTGCCGCACGGCGTCACCTTCGGCGACGACTAGCCCCGCTTTGGCGGGAGTGGGATGAACCCGCTGGTGCGTCGCACGTAGTCCGCATAGCCGGGGCGTCGCACAGCGATGTCCTTCTCAAGAAGTCCCGCACCGGACACCTTGACCAGCAGCAGGGTCATGAGCAACGGCCCGGCAATACCCCATGCGCCGGCGCCGCTCTCGGCGGCGATCAGGAAGATCCCCCACCACACCAGGAAGTCCCCGAAGTAGTTGGGGTGGCGGGTGTAGCGCCACAAACCTGTGTTGAGCACCTGACCCCGACTCGCGGGGTTGGCCTTGAAGCGCGTCAGCTGGGCATCGCCGATGGCCTCAAATGCGAGGCCGAACGCCCACACGATGGCGCCAACGATGGCCAGCCAGCCGAGCGGGCGATCGGGGATGGCCGACAACTGCACGGGCAGTGAGACCACCCACACGAGTACGCCCTGCAGCAGGAACACGGTGACGAGGCTTGTGAGCCAGAACCGGCGCCCACGCTTGGCGCGCATGGCGGCGTAGCGGAAGTCCTCTCCTTTGCCCGCGTTGCGCACGAGCAGATGGATTGACAACCGCGCGCCCCAGATGGCGACGACGCATGCGAGGAGGATGCGACGCCCTTCGTCTCCGCCCCCCGCGATGAGTGCGGTGATGGCAACGGCGATGAACGCCAGCGGCCACACTGGATCAACCACGCTGGCATCGCGCAGCACAAGGCTCACCACCCATGTGATGACCATGACCGCGGCGATGACGATGGCCACTGTGAGCATGATTTCGCCGTATCCCATTGCCCCAGCCTTGCATGGCCCGCATGCCGGAACAGCCCCGAACCGCGCGGTGGCGCGGGTAGGCTCGCACGCATGGATCCGTGGTACATCCGCATGGCCGAGGAACGCGACATCCCGCGTCCCGTACTGCTTCGCGCCATCCGGGCGCGTGTGGGCGCACGGCTTCGCCGTGAGCGCCGCGGTGGTGCCGATGCCGTGGATGCCCGCCAGCGTGATCTCCGTCGTCGGCTCGCGGCGTCACCGGTGGCCATACGCACTGAGGCCGCCAACGAGCAGCACTACGAGGTGCCGGCCGAGTTCTTCGCGCTATGCCTCGGCCCGCGCCTCAAGTACTCGTCGTGCCTGTTCGCCCCCGGGGTGACGTCGCTCGCCACTGCCGAGGACGACATGCTGGCGCTCACATGCGAACGCGCAGGGCTACGGGATGGACAGGACGTGCTGGAGCTGGGGTGCGGGTGGGGGTCGCTCACGCTCTGGATGGCCGAGCGCTATCCCGCGAGTCGCATCACGGCGGTCTCCAACTCCACCGGGCAGCGGCACTTCATCGAGGCGCAGGCCCGCGAGCGGGGGCTTGCCAACGTGGAGGTCATCACCGCCGACGTCAACGAGTTGGAGATGGCCCGCGACTTCGACCGCATCGTGAGCGTGGAGATGCTGGAGCACGTGAAGAACCACCCGGCCCTCTTCGCCCGCATCGCCAGGTGGCTGCGCCCCGACGGAGCCTTCTTCGTCCACGTGTTCACCCATCGCGATCTGGGCTTTGAGTTTGTGGAGAACGACCCGCGCGACTGGATCGGCCGGCACTTCTTTACGGGCGGCACCATGCCGTCGGACGACCTTCTGCTGCACGCCACCGACGACCTCGCCGTGGTCGACCACTGGCGGGTATCCGGCGTGCACTACGAGAAGACGGCACTTGCCTGGGACGACAACCTTGTGCGGAACCGCGAGGCCGCCACTGCGGTGCTTGAACTGGCGCACCCGGGTGAGGGCGAGCGGTGGTTTCGCCGCTGGCGCATGTTCTTCCTGGCCTGCGCAGGGCTCTGGGGTTATCGGGGCGGCAGCGAGTTCATCGTGTCGCACTACCTGTTTCGGCCGCGGGGTGCGCCCGGCGGCTGATCAGCCCGGGGGAGGTGGCTGCGCGCCGCCCGAACCCGGCGGTGGCAGAGGCGGCTGCGGCGTGGCGGGAGCAGGACCGGCTGGCGCGGGCACTGCAGGAGGGGCGCTGGCTGCGGGCGTGGTGGCCACCGGCGCAGCGGTAACGGGAGGCGCGGCCGATGCACGGTAGGTACGCGCATCCTGGATGCCTGCGGGCCAGTAGGTGGGCAGGAACGAGATGCTGAGCCCCGCACGCCCGCCGGATGAGTGGATGATCCAGCGGTTGCCGAGGGCGATGCTGGTGTGCGACGCCTCAGCGTCGGGGGTCTTCGGCCCTGCCGACCCGAAGAACACCAGATCGCCCGCCTGGGCCTTCTTCCACGGCACCTTCACCCCACGGCTCCCCACATTCATCGTGTAGGTGGTGCGCCCGTCGGGCACGTTGATGGATGCCTCGGCCGCACGATCGCCGGTGTGCCACACGTAGTAGACGAAGCCCGAACAGTCGAAACCAGCGGCGGCCTGGGGATCGGCGCTCGCGTTCAGGTCCGCTGCTTCGCCGCCCCACACATAGGGGTACCCCACCAGCGACACCGCCCGCTGCACCAGCGGGAGCACCTCTGGGGCAATTGCGGGGATGGAGAAGCGTTCGAGCGCGCGTACGGCCACGGGTATGCCGTTACCCCGGATGGCGTGTGCACGCGCCGCCATGAGCACCACATCTGCCAGGCGGATGGGCTGGGCATCGGTGCGCTCCAGGGCCTCGTCGCTGGCCGGGTAGTTGCGGCGAAGGCCGGCCTCGCGAGCGGTGATGGACGTTGCGAATCCCACGGGCAGGGTGAACGTGTGACCCCCTCCATCGCGGAGGCGCGCCATCGTGCTGATGGCCTTCTTCATGCCGAGCCCGAGTGTCCAGGCGCGGTTGGCCTCAATCCCCGTGAGGGGCTGATCGAGCACTGCTTGCCCGGCTGAGGCCTGAAGCCAGCCGCGAGCGATGACGTAGCGGGCCGCGGCACCATCGGCATCGTCGGGCGCGATATCCCGCCACGGTGCACCGACGGCACCTCCCGGCAGATGCAGTACCGACTGCATCAAACGCACCAGGTCGCGGCGCGTGGCATCACGCGACAGCGCGACGGCATCCACCTCACCCGCCCACAGGTGGGCCTTGGTCAGCCCGCGCGCCGCCTCTTGCGCATACCTGAAGGCTGCGCTCGGAACCGGCCCGTCGCCGGGTGCAGGCTGCGCCAGCGCAACCGCAGTGAGCGACCCCGCGACCGCCACCGGCACGAGGGCCATGGCGGCGAACATGCCGACACGGCGACGTCCAATTGTTCTGCGACGACTCATCAGGAGAGTGAGGCTAGACCGGACATCGCGGCAAACGGGTTACATGGGAACATCTCGCGAAGATTCGCAACATGTGGTTCATCTCCCCCTTACCGCAGCAGGATCTGCACGGTGCGTGGCATGCGCGGCGGCCCTGCAACCACCGTGCGGCCGGGCATCTAGCCCGAACGCAGCTCGCGGAGGTTCTGCCACAGCAGCACCACGGCACCGATGGCCAGCAATATCGCCAGAGTCAGGCGCCACTCCTGGAGCAACCCCTCAATGATGAGGATGGCGGCCGCAAGCGCCAGCGCGGTGACGAGGAAGGCAAGTAGCCGGCCACGCGCCAGGGCCTCGATGCCCACCAGCAACGCGATGCCGGCAATGACGCCCACGGCGTAGTACGAACTCGAGTTGCCAACGAGCAGCCAGATGATGACGGTGATGAGGAGCGGTGTGCTGATCGCCGCCCAGATGCGCAGCACGCGGTGGCGCACCCGCGACTGGGGATCCTCGCCCTGATCGGCGTCGTTCCCCAGATGCGCTCGGGGCCCCTCGGGTGGAAGCCCCCGGTCGGCCGCAGCCTGCAGCGCCGTGCTCTCGGCCTCGAGGTGCCGCCGCTCAACCCTCAGGGCGTTGATGGCCTCTTCGTGTGCGGTGATCGCGGTGCGGCGAGCCTCGGCGATCTCCGCCGTGGCACTGTCGCCCATCATCACGTGGGCCTCGATGCCCTCCCGGCGGGCCGCAACGCGTTGCTCGTCCACCAGCGCATCGATCTCGGCCATTCGGCCGCGCACATCGTGGGCACGGATAGCCACGGCGTGCGCTGCCGCAGCGGGATCAGGGTCGACCTTCTGCATCCCAGCCCAGCCGAGGGGATCCTCCCAACGAACGCGGTCGATGCCGTCGCGATCGTGCTTGGGCCCGGTGGGCGCTGATTCGCCGCCAAATGGGTCGCGGGTGTCAAGGCCCCACCGCCCACGGAAGTCGCGCACCCATGGCGTGGTGTCGTCAATGACCACCGGCTGCCATTCGCGGTCGCCCCCGGGGCCAATGCTCACCCCATCGCCGCGGTGGTAGTCGACGAATGGAATTCCCAGACCCTGTTCGATCTCGCTCACGTCGGTCCATGGCGTGATGGCATGGAGCGCCCGACGGGCCCAGCGGATGGGCGTGCGAAAGATCGGCGGGTCAACCCGCACCAGTTCATCGGTGCGGATTGGCGAGTGGGAGTGGGACCCGGCCCCGGGGTACGCCACGACGTGGTGGCCCACCCACTCCAGATCGGGATCGTCAACACGACGCCGAAGGGCATCGCCCTCGGCATCGTGCGATGAGAAGGCCACCCACTTGGTGGTGAGGTCACCCGTGGCATCGGGGGAGAGGTACAGGTTGATCATCTCCCAGTCGGCCTCGTGATCGTTGATGCCGTGAAACGACGATCGCCAATCGTTCATGCAATAAAAGAACCAGTACTGCAGCACTGTCCAACCGGCTTCGTGCACCACCCGGCCGTAGTAGGGGGTGCCATTCGCGGCGATGTGGTCGCGGTAGGTGATCTCGCCGGCGGCGACGGCTCCCCGCGGCACCCGGCCCCGGAACAGCAGGGTGATGCGAAAGAGGGCGTCGATGAGGCGGGCGATGACGCCCACGCGCATAAATCGGCTGGCCTGGCGCATGCTCGGACCGTTGCCGGCCTTGTGCCAATCGCGGTACTCGCGCCGCGTGAGCGGGGTGTGCACGTATCGCAGATGCATCGTGCGGCTGGCGCGATCACGTCCCAACTGCGCAAGGCCGTCGAGGTCGGTCTCACCCGGTTCCGCCAGCTGCCGATCACTTCCGTCGGCCTCGCGCTCCCACACCGAGCAGGCCTCGACGTACGCACCCACGTCGGCGGGAAGGAAGAGCTCCACCTTGTTGAAGCGAAGGATTGGCTCGTGACGGCGAAGGAGTTCAAGGTCATCCACGGCCGCAGCGTACGTCACGCGCCGAGGCGGGAGATAGCGTTCGGGGTATGAACATCACCCGCATCGGCGGCCTCGCGGCCGTCACACTCTGCTCAGCCGCCCTCCTTGCGGGGTGCGGATCATCATCGTCGTCTGCCGATACGGCCTCGGCCGACACCACCGCTGCTGCAGCCACCACCACTGCCACCACCACTGCAGCCACCACCACCGCGGCCACGACCACTGGCGAGAAGGTGGGTGGCATGGCCACGTGCGACCAGGCGTCAATCAGCAAGGCTGTTGAGGCCACCGGCACGGCGAAGGAGCCCAACACCCTCGCGACGCCGACCTCATTTGAGTGCTCTGATGGCTGGGCGTATGCCTACGTCAACTCGGGCACGGGAGATGCCCAGTACACGGGCACCACAGTGTTTGAGGCCGAGGGGCAGTTCTGGATTCCGAAGGACCGCCAGAAGGTGTGCATCTCGCCCGGCAATCAGGTGCCGAAGGCGATCTACCAGCCGGCCTGCGAGACCAACTAGCGCTGCGTGTGAGTGGACTCCGCCTGCGTGGCGCGGGTCCACTCACGGCAGAGCCGCGTGATGACCGCGTGGCTCACCTTGCTGTCGGTCTCGGGCATGGCGATTGACTGCACGCAGAGTGCGCCCAGTTGCTTTGGTCCAAATCGGTACACGCCGGTGCCATTACGCGCGATGCGGCTGTTGAGGGTGGTGGCATGCGTGGCCACCCATGCGCAGCCTTGGCGCGAGGGGCACATGGCTGCGGGCATGCCGGCGACGGTGCCGATGGAGGGACCCAGGATGAAGTGCGCCCGGGCCACGCGGCCGCCGTGGGCGGTGATGGCGCGCATCGAGGCCGCCGGCAGGTTTCGCCAGTCGTCGTAGTTGATCGCGCCAATCTGCCCCACGCCTGCGCTGTTGTACATCTCGAGCCAGTAGCTCTCCCCGGCGGCGACAGCGGCAATGGCACCGCTCCAATGCGACCGCTCGGCAGGTGACTCCATTGCCTTCATCATGGGGTAGGCGACGTACATCAGCACGCGTTTTGCATAACTGGAACCCCAGGGGGATGGGGCGTCAAGCTGATGCATTGCCATGTTCAGGCGGGTTCCAGCCCGCCCCTTGAACGCATTCCCGATGTCGTCGATCGCCACCAGATGCGCCTTGCACGGCAGCTTGGGGTTACACGTGCCGTTGATCGTGCGCCGGAGGCGCTTGGCGATCTCTGCCGGGGGCAGTGAAGCCAGCACCACGCCATCAACCCGGGCGATGCGGTTTGTCGGCGGGAGCACGGTCTGCCTAGCCGGCAACTGGCGGAACGTCGCAATGCGCTCAAGCGGCCCCGGCCCGTTGGGGAGCAGGCGTTCCAACACCGTCTGAATCTTGAACTCAGACAGATAGATGAGGTGGCGGGGCGCGCCCGAGACCGCACCCGGAGAGCGAGCGGGCTTGGCACTGGTGCCGCCGCTCTCGCTGCCGCAGCCCACACCTGCCACGACGAGCGATAGGCCCACGACGAGTGCAACTGTGCGCGGAGCCAAGCGGGGGATCCTCATGGGCCGACGCTATCAGCGCCGAGCATTCGAGATGGAATGGGTGGCCGAGACCGGGGTAGGCTGATGGTGTCCCCCGGGAAATGACCTGCTGATGCGGCAATTGGCATCGGCCGACGGGAGGGGATAGGCAATGGATATGGCGGACATCAAGGCCTCGTTGCAGGCGAAGGTCGATGGTCCGATTGAGCACTACGGGTTCTTCATGACCAAGGGCTCATTCACCAAAGCCCCGGCGGGCGCCATGGGCGACGCCATGAAGATGCTCGGCGGCTTTCGCCGCAAGAAGCGCGGTGGCGATCTCACGGGTGTGAGCAGCAGTGCATCCACGATGGGCCTGGATAATCACCAGACGGCCCTCGTGCTGGCTGGCGGCCTGCTCTATGCAGTGGACACCACCACGAGCATGGGCGGCACGATGAGTATCGGCGAGGTGCTGGGTAGCTGGCCAACCGATGAGCTGGTTGTGGAAGGCACCCGCAAGAGCCAGGGCAAGGTGCAGGGCAACGTCACCCTGCTGCTCGATCTGGACATCACACACCCGCCGAGCGGGGGTGGTGGCCAGATGCAGACCATGACCTACGAGGGGCTCGGCGACCCCACGCTCGACCTCTACGAGGCCATCACCGCGCTCAACTAGACGGGCCGACGCTGCCTTCGGCGGCTTTCACTGCGACGCGGATCGCGACGACGAACTCCTTCGCCGCGATCCGCTCGCGGGCCTCCACCGGCACCTCAAACGCGAAGGCCTCGCCAACCACGACGAGGTAGACGAACCCCTCGGGCACTGGCTCGCTGAACGACCAGCCGATCTCGTCGGTCGTGAAAATGCCGACGAGCGCATTCCCGAAGATGCCGCGGGCGGTTACCTCATCGTGCGTGGTGCTCTCATCGCGCACCATCGCCCGCGTGCCCACCAACGGGCCGCTCACGTCGCCGCACCGGATCTGGTCGGCGCCGATGGTGATGCCGTGGAACTCGGTGGGAAGTGGTGCCGGGGGTCGCTTGCGCATTGCGCCTCGCTACTTGTCGTCGAACACCAGAATCTCGCCCGTGTAGCAGGCCACCCACACACGCCGCGTGACCGGCTCATACGTGATGCCGATGGGGTGAACGCAGGCGTTGATGGTCTGCAGCACGCGCATGGTGCGGCTGTTGAGCTTTGAGACGGTGCCGCTCTCGTAGTTCACGACGTACAGCGCGGTGCCGTCGGTTGATCGCGCGAGGCTGCGGGGCGCATTGCCGGTGCTTGCCCGGGTAACCGCCCCGGTACGCAGATTCACTTTGGCCACCTTGCCTTCGGCATTGAGCGTGACGTAGGCGGTCGTGGCATCGTCTGACAGCGCCACTGCGCGGGGCCCCGAACCAACCTCGATCTGCCGCGTGCGGTAGTTGCGCAGGTCAACGAGCAGCAGGTGACTGCTTCCCATGATGGCCACCATTGCGAACCGGCCGTCCTTCGAAACCGCGATGCCCCGCGGATAGGCGCCGAGCGGCATTGTGCGCACCACCTTTCCGGTGGCTGCGTTGATCACATTCATGTCCCACGAGCACCAGTTGGTAACCAGCACACGGCCGCCGTCGGGCGTGACCGCCACCACCTTGGGCACCGCTCCCACCGGGTACACGTGGTCAATCTTCATGCTCTCGAGGTTCAGGCGATAGGTAAACGAGTGGTCGGTACCCGAGGAGGGGGTGCAGGTGTCCTTCCCCTCGGGCCCGAACCCGCTGCCGTACATCGAGTAGTTGGTCACATAGGCGAAGAGGCCGCCGGGCGAGAACGCGGCCTCCACCGGTGCACCATGCGAGATGCCCGGGTGGCCCTTCACCCCGAACTTCGCCAAGTTCACCGAGTCGGGGATGGTCGCCTTCAGTTTCATGGTGCGGGCGTCGTACACCGTGATGGTGTGCGTGTACATCATGTTCTGGGCGGTGACGAGCCCGCTGCCGGATGCCGCCACCGACTTGGGCGAGATCTGCCCGGTGATGGTCTCGCGAAGGTGAAGTCTGCCCTTGGACGCTGCGGGTCCCGCGGGTGCCGCGGGCGCCGTGGGCACTGTGCTCGTGCCGTCGGCAATGAGGATGGCCGGCGGCACAAGGGTGAGAGCGGCTGCCATCAGTGCCAGGCGAAGGGGGCTGCGCATGCAGCAACCCTAGCCACGCGCGGCACGGAGTCAGTCAGGTGATGGGGCGCACGCACGACGCCATGGGCTCCAACCCGAATCGTGCATCAACCCCCCCCCACGCCGATCGGCACCCACCTTCGCGGTGTCGTCTCAGGGAGTGATTCCAAGGGCATGGTGTCCGTGATGCGCGTCGTTATCTGATGCGCACCGTGCGTGTCGCCAGCGCCGTTGCCGTTGACGCCTTGTACGCCGTGGTCACCACGGTCCACGTGCCTTTGCGCAGCGTCACCGTGCAGGTGAAGCGGCGGGAGGCCTTCTTGCCCTTGCGCGCAGGTATGCGTGTGAGCGTGCAGCGTGGACGTGCCGTGCGGGTGGTACCGGTTGTGGTGCGCGCCGCCTGAGCAATCCGGGTGGCGGTTGCCGGAACCGCGCCCGTGGTGGTGACCACTCTGCGCTTGGTGCGCGTGGCCACCTTCAGGGTTGGCAGGCCAGCTGCCGCGCCGCTCCGGCCGCCCCCGGGCCGTGTGCCCGACACCGTGAGCGCATTGCTGGTGGCAGCCATCTGAACCAGAGCCGAGCCCAGGGTGAGCGAGGCCCGGCAGGTAATGACGGCCCCCGAGTCGGCATTGGTCAGGGCGTATACCGCTGCCGCGCCGGCGATTGTCTGGCCACCGCGCAGCCAGGTGTAGGTGGTGGACGACGGACTGCCGAGGGTCGATGTGGAAAGGGTGGGGGTACACGTGAGCACCTCGCCTGGCGCGGGTGTGCCCGATAGCGCCGTGGTCACCACGGCGCCTGCCCCGGTGCCGATCTTCCCGACGCGATTCGAGCCGCCCTCGGTGAACCACATGTTGCCGTCGGGTCCCGCGGCGATGCCAGTGGGCGTGGTGCCCACTGAGAATTCCGTCACCGCCCCATCCATCGTGATGCGGCCGATACGGTTACCGGACCACTCGGTGAACCACATTGCTCCGTCGGGACCCGCCGCGATGGAGCGTGGCGATGACCCCGGGGTGATCCCGCTGAAGAAGCGCACGGACGTCCCGCTCGTGGTCATGCGTGCGATCTGATCGACCGCGCTCGCCGCGAGCCACAGGTTGCCGTCTGGCCCCGGGGTGATGCCGCTCGTCCCGGGCGCCGTGAAGAGGGGGTTTGGGTCTGGAAACCAGAATTGCGTGCGGAAACCCTCCGGTGTGATGCGCGCCACAGGTCCGCTGGTGGCGGTATTGGTGGCGAGCCACATGTTGCCGTCGGGGCCAGCCGTCAGCCCGCCGAACAAGCCCGACGCAGGCCCTCCCGGCACCGCACTGATCGTGCCCGATGTAGTGATGCGCGCGAGGCCACCCCCAGACTCGCCTGCCCACAGGCTGCCATCGGGTGCTGGGGCAATTCCGGCCCACCAGCAGTTGGTGATCGGGCAGGGCGTGGGGCTGAACCGCGTCGCCACGCCATCCGGTGCCATGCGGACGATCGCGCGGGTCATCTTTCCGCCATCCGCCACCCAGATGTTGCCATCGGATCCGGCCGTGATTCCGTGCAGGGCGCTCTTGGGTTGCACGCCCGATGCGAATTCGGTGACCTCTCCCTCGGGAGTGACCCGCCCGATGCGCTGGCCGGCGGTCTCGAGGAACCACAGATTGCCGTCGGGGCCTGCCGTGATGTAGCTCGGCCATGCTCCAGGGCTGATTCCGGTGGGGAAGGCCGTGACCTGCCCGAGCGGATCGCCAGCCGCGATCGAACCGACCGCCAGCGAAGCCATCATGGCGACGCCCAGCGTGAACAATCGCGTACGCGGGCGGCGTGAAGTGGGGGAACGGCGAGATGGGGACGCGTGCATGGTCACTCCTCGGCGTGTTGACCAACTGTACGCCCTCCGCCGGGACGACGAAGGGCCCCTTGGACCGCGGGCCCTTCGGGAAGCACCAGATACGCGGGCTGTGATCAGCCGGCGGTCACCAGGTTCTTGAATACCTCGCCCTCCTTCATGATCACGACCATCGACGTCTCGGCCTCGGCGATGAGGCTGATGTCCGTCAGGGGGTTGCCATCAATCAGGATGACGTCGGCGAGCGCACCCTTCTCCACCATGCCGAGCTGACCGGGGTAGGGGTTGCGCAGGCCCGACATGGAAAGCAACTCGGCGTTGGTTACCGTTGCCATGGTGAGGACCTGTCTTTGGCGCGCGTACCCCACGCCGGCGTCGGGAAGATGCGCGTGTCGACAGGCCGCTGTTCGCGCTCCCCAAGGCGCTGAACACGCATGCATTGATGAGGCAGCCGGGCACGATGGCAACGGCAACCGCGATGGTGTTTGCGGCACCGGCAACGGAGTTTCGCTCGGTGCGCAGGGTTCGGTTGGACCGGGCTCGGCCGCGTTGCTCCGCGCCACAGGCTGGGGGCGTGCAACGATT
>JBMOGE010000004.1:0-53594 GCA_049318525.1 Miltoncostaeaceae bacterium | reverse complement strand
CGGCACTGCCACCAGCAGCGCAGCGACCACGCCTCGGCGTCGTACGGGGAGTCGGTGGGTCCCGCCCCCCGATGGACGATGACCACATCGTCTCCGCCGTCGCGATCCACCCCGGCGCGTAGTGCCATGCGCGTCACCTCGGTGTACGAGGGCTGCGCGCGCAGGCGGGTCCACCGCGCGCGCATCGACTCGGGAAGGCTCCATGGGTGGGCCAGCGTGCACAGGCCCACCACCTCTGGTGGCTGGCGCAGCGCCTGGTAGTTGGTGACGATGCTGGCACCGAGGCTGTAGCCCATGAGCACCACGCGCTCGAAGCCGATCTCCCTGGCCAGGTCCATCGCGCCGGCGAGGTCGTCGGGGGTGCTGTCGAACAGGCCGCCGCCGTACACCACTCCAAAGTTGGCCATGCGCGTGTTGATCGACAGCGCCGCGTACCCGTGATGAGCGAGCTCGAAGGCCAAGCGCCGTGGAACCCCGCCCATGTAGTTGCCGAGCGACCCGTGCACCACGATCACCAGGGTGCCCGCCTGGGGCAGGGTGTCGTCACGCGGGCGCATGAGCAGGCCATCCCAATGCTTGTGGTCCGCAGTGTGGATGACCACCAGCTCGGCATCTGCGTCCAGATCATCGTGCCCAAACTCCGTGTGGGGACGCGCGCCAGAGCGCATGGAGACGGGGTCGGGGCGTACGTCGTCGGATGGCGGGCGGAGGTCGGTCACGGGCGCATTATTGCCGCGGCACAGGTACCGCGCCCCTGCCTGCGGGGCCACGCGCGGCCCTTGGGTGAGCGACTGCACACGGGCCTGCGATGCGGGGTTCGCCCGGGCAGTGGCGCGCGCAGTACGTCATGGGTCACCGACCAGCAGATGGTCTGGTTGGAATCGAACCAACGCGCGCCGCGTGCGCCACCGACGGCCATTTCGGCATGCAATCGGCGTGCATACCGCCAATCGGAGAGAGGTGGGCTGCAAGTGCGCTCGTGGGCGAGGTGGGGGTACAGTCGCGCCCATGAGCGATCTCAACGAGTCTGGCCCGCAGGCAGAAGCGCCGCCGCCAACCTTCGGTGATCTCACCAAGATGCAGCGATCTCGAGCGCTCGCACGAATGATGGTGCGCACCCTGCTCACCGTTGCCATCCTCATCACCGTCTATGCGGTGATGTCGCCAAGCGACCTCGCCGATGGCAACGTCGGCGTACGGCTTGTGGGCTCGTTGCTGGTGTTCGCGGGAGTAATTGCCCTGCAGGTCTATGCCATCACCCGGGACCCGCTGCCCGAGTTGCGGGCCGGCTCGTCCATGATCACCGCCACCACCCTGCTCGTGCTCATGTTCGGGATGACGTACGCCACGCTGGCCAGCGCACACCCCGAGTGGTTCTCGCAGCCCTTGGACAAATCGTCGGCGATCTATTTCACGATCACCATTCTGGGAACCGTGGGATTTGGCGACATCACCGCCGTCAGCCATACGGCGCGGTGGGTGGTCACCGCCCAGATCGTCGTCGACCTCACTCTGGTGGTGGCGCTCGGCCGCGTGCTGTTCAGCGCAGCCCGGGCCGGGCGTGTGCGTCAGGAGCGGCTGGCGTCAGATGCCGGACGCACGACGACCGATGACGACCCTACGACCTGACGGCGTTTGAGAGTGCCGAGGTGCTGGTGGGGGTGATGGCCCGCACCTGAATCTTGGAGCCGCGTCGTACCGATGCCCGGATGGTGCCATTCGTGTGGGCCATGCGGCCGATAATGCGTCCATTGGCGAATACCTGGTAGCCGGTGGCACCCTTGCTCATCGTCATCCGAATTGTGAGGCCGCGGGGTGTCCGCACCACCGAGCGCAGGCGTGGGGTTGCCAGGATGTCGCGCGAATGGATGCCACCCGGGCTGCTGCGTACCGGTGGCGTGGATGGGTTGCCAGGCGCGGGGGTACGTGAGTCACCACCACCGCGGGGATTGGGAGTGGGTGTGCTCGGTGTTCCCGGGGTGCCGGGGGTACTTGGAGTACTGGGTGCCGGGACGGCCGGAACGATCCCGGAGTTGATGTCAAGTAGGAGGTTGGGCGATTGCGGTCCGATACCGGAGATGACGTTCGTCGTGGCCCCTTCCCGGATTGCGGCGACCACGGTGGCCGGGGTGGCACCGGTGCTGCCCGAGAGCAGAAGCGCCGCGGCACCAGCCACGTGCGGCGCTGCCATGGACGTCCCCGACAGCGAGCGTGATCCGGTGGTGGAGGTGTTGGAGGCCGACACGATTGCTGAACCCGGCGCGAACACATCAACGCACGATCCCCAGTTCGAGTAGTAGGCCATCGCATCATTCGACTCCGTGGCGCCCACCGTGATGGCAGAGGGCTCCGCCGCCGGTGACGCGCCGCATGCGTCGGCGCCGCTGTTACCTGCCGCGACCGCGAACGTGATGCCATCGGCAACCGCCGACCGCACCGCGGCATTCAGCGCCTGCGAGTAGCCACCGCCCAGGCTCATATTGGCGACAGCGGGCACGCCAGCCTGATGGTTGCTGGTTGCCCAGTCGATGCCGGCAATCACACCTGACGTACTGCCACTGCCAGCGCAGGAGAGCACTCGAACCGGAATGATGGAGACCGCTGGTGCGACGCCGAAGGTGGCTCCGCCCACGGTGCCGGCCACGTGCGTTCCGTGGCCGTTGCAGTCGGTCGCCGGATCAACGGCGGGGTCGGTGGGGTTGGCGGCGTGCACGGCGTCGAATCCGGATTGCACCCGGCCACCGAAGTCCACATGGTCGGCCTGCACGCCGGTGTCAATGATGTAGGCGGCCACCCCTCCGCCGTCGAGCGGGGCGATGATGCGACCGTCGAGCGGAAGCGCGCGCTGGTCAATGCGGTCCTGCCCCCACGAGGTGACGGCGCGATCCTGGGCGGCACCCGAACCGGGTGCCGACGGCGGTGCCACTGGCGGCGTGGATCCGGGTGGTGCCACTGGTGCCGCCGCCGCGGTGCTCCATGCAAGGGTCGAGTTGCCCGAATGGCCACCGTATCCGTCGACGACGATGCGGTAGGTCGTGCCCGCAGTCACGCTGACGTCGACGGTGCTGCTGAGGAGCCCCCCACCGGCATCATCGTTGGCGCCGTTTGGGAGATCGGTGAGTGCTCCGACAGCTGACCCGGTGTAGATCGCCAGCATCGTGTCGTAGTTGCTTCCCGCGGTGGATACCGACAGCATCCCCGTGTCCGTGGCGGTCCACGAATACCAGATGGATGACCCGCTGTTCCCCCACACCGGCAATGGCTTGGGCTCGCCGACCTCGCGCGTCGCGTTGGCGGTTGAGCCGGTGATGGTGCCCGAGTCGCCCGAGAGTGCGGCTGCACCCACGAAGGCGTCGTTGCCCGGAGCTGGCGAGGGCGCCGGGGCCACAGGTGTCGCGGTGAGATCCCAGTTCAGGGTGCCCGCGCCGGACTGTCCACCCCATCCATCAATAGCGATGCGGTACGTGGTTCCCGCGGCGACTGCGAAGGTGATGGCGCTTGTGGTCCCGGCCGCGTCGTCGTTCGCGGCCAACTGGGTGAGAGAGCCGAGGGCATCGCCGGAGTACGCGGCCAGCAGCGTGTCGAATGCACTGGTGAGGGTGTCCATATGGACCGTCCCTGATGACGGCGCAGTCCACGTGAACCACACGGACATATGGCCGGTTGACGAGAAGTGCACGGGCTCGGCGGTCTGGCGCGTGGCCCCCGCAGTGGTGGCGGTGACGGTGCCGCTGGTGCCGGTCATCGCCTGGCTGTTGGCAAAGTCGTCATTCGCCGGCGCCGTCGCAGTGCTGACCGGAGGAACTGGCGCGCCGGGCGATGCATCGATGCTCATGGGACGGTCGGGCTCCACCAGCAGCACGTCGGGGTCACGGTTCAGGCGGGCGATGTCAGCCTTGTCAAGATCGGCGACAAAGCCCTTGCCGATGGCCCGGAACGTGTCGCCCACGTCGTTGCCCCGGCGCTCCTCGGTGCGCACCTTGGCGGTGAGGCTTGCAGATGGATCGATCATCACGATCTGCGGCGTCGCGGTGTCGGCCGCCGACGCCGTCGCGGTACCCAGCGTTCCCGCGATCGCGATGCCGCCGAGAATGGCGACGAGGGCGCGGGGAGTTCTGAGAGTGGGGAGGGAGGACACGCGGTGAGGCTACGCCCGGAAATATTGATTTCGGCGATTCGCACACGAAACCGCCACAACCCTTCACAGACTTCTCACAAACCGGGGGGAGCGGTACTAGATCAAGCGGGGTGCGCGCACCATGTTGGACGCCTTCGACGTGCCCTGGGTGGTGACCATCTTCACCGTGATCTTCGCGCCCTTCCGCACCGCGCGCCTGATCGTGGGTGTGTGCGATGCCGTGGTCAGTACCAGCTTGCCGTTGACGAACACCTTGATCTTCGCGCCCTTGGGGGCGGTCACCACAATTCGCAGGCCCTTCTTTGTGCGCTTGAGCGACTTGATGCGGGGGGCCAGCAGGGCGGTGACCGCGTTGCTCGACTGGCTGTTCTTCCCGGCTGCTGGCATGGGCACCGATGAGGCCGCGGCAAACAGGAGCAGGTTGGGAGAACCGCCACCCGGGTTGCTCACGACGCCGGGAGTTGCGCCGTCGATGATCCCCTGCCGCACCTGCGCAGGAGTTGCGCCGGGCGTGCCCGACAGCAGCAGGGCAGCCACCCCGGCCACATGCGGTGCGGCCATCGATGTACCCGACAGCACCTCGGTTGCCTTGGGATCGCTGCTCCAGGCCGACTCGATTTCGACGCCCGGGGCGAACACGGTCACGCACGGGCCGTAGTCAGAGAACTGGGCACGGGCATCGCCATCGTCGGTGGCACCCACGGAGATGGCGGTAGCCGCAGATGCGGGAGACATCGTGCATGCGTCGGTATTGCTGTTGCCAGCGGCCACGGCCATGGTGATGCCATCTGCGGTGGCGGTGTCAACAGCACGGTTGAGCGCCGATGACGACGGCGTCCCCATGCTCATGTTGGCCACAGCTGGGGTGCCGGCCCCGTGGTTGCTCACCATCCAGTTGATACCCGCGATGACGTCGGACACCGATCCGTCGCCGGTGCACCCGAGCACCCGTACGGGGACGACGCGTGCCATGGGTGCCACGCCGTAGTGCGTGCCGGCGATGGTGCCGGCCACGTGCGTGCCGTGCCCGTTGCAGTCCTCCGTGCCACCCCCGTCGCCCACGCCATCCAGGCCGCCGAGCACGCGCCCACCGAACTCGTCATGACTTGCCAGCACGCCGGTGTCGATGACGTACGCGGTCGCCCCGGTGCCGTCAAGTGGCACCGCATAGCGGTTGTCGAGGGTATTCCCGCGCTGGTCCAGGCGGTCGATCCCCCAGTCGAATGCCTCGCGGTTCTGCGGCAGGCCGGGCCCGGTGACAGGCGCCGGAGTTGATGGATCGGTGGTCCCGGGTTCGGCAGGTGCCGGGCCGGGTGCCGGGTCGGTGGGCAGCGGGGCGATGGGCATGGCGGGCGTCACCGGGGCGCTGGCGGCGGATGCGCTGCCCTGGCCCACGGCATTGGTGGCGCGCACGGTAAATGTGTAGGCCACCCCATTGGTGAGGCCGGTGATGCCGCAGGTGGTGAGCGCGGTGACGCAGGTGGTGCGGGGGTTGCCGCCCGATGCCACTGCGGTGTAGTCGGTGATGTCGGACCCACCGCTCGAGGCGGGCGCGACCCACGACACCGTGGCGCCACCGTCACGCGCGATCGCGGTAACCCCCTTGGGGGCGCCGGGCGCGGTGGGCATGACGAATCCCAGTGACGCACCAGACCACTGTGAGGCGCCCCGGACATTGGTCGCCTTCGCCCTGCAGGTATACGTGGCCCCCGGGGTGAGGCTCACGATCGGCACCGACGTGTCGGTTGATGTTCCGGTGCGCGTGATGCCGCCAGTACTCGACGAGCACGACACGGTGTAGGAGAGGATCGCCGATCCGCCGTCAGACGCCGGAGGGGTCACCGACACGGTCACGGAGGTGCCTTGGGGCGCCCCGGCACCGACAGCCAGCGGTGGATCCGGCGCCGTGATGGGTGCCACCGAAACAAAGTTCCACCCCAGCGTCGTCGATCCGGTCGCCCCATTCGCCCCGTCGATCGCGATGCGGTAGGTGGTGTTGGGCGTGACGGTGAACGACATGCCTCTGCGGGTGCTGCCGAGCGGTGTGGTGTCGGTGGCCACCACTGGGGTGAGCGCACTTACCGTGGTGCCGGTGTACCCGCCCAGCAGCGTGGCGAACGAACTGCCGGTGGTGAACAGTGACACCACACCGTGATCGGGTGCGGTCCACGAGTACCACACCGATGCGGCGCCACTGCCGCCGTGGGTCGGCTCTCTCGACTCGCGGCTGGCGAAGGTGGTGGATCCCGTCACGCTGCCCTGAGACCCGGTAATGGTCGTGGCCTGGGCGAAGAGATCGTTCACGGGTGCGGTGGGCGTGAGCAGCCAGTTGAGTTTCGTGTTACCGCTGGTTCGCCCGTATCCGTCAATGACGATGCGGTACGTGGTGTCTGCGACCACATTGACGCTCACGGAACTGGTGAGGAGTCCGCTCCCGAAGTCGTCGTTGGCACCATTGGGCAGCACGGTGAGCGCTCCCACGGCCGACCCGGTGTAGATGGCGAGCATCGTGTCGTAGTTACTGCCCACGGTGGACAGCGACAACGTGCCCGTGTCGGGTGCGGTCCACGAGTACCAGATGGATGACCCGCTGGTGCCCCATACCGAGAGCGGCCTGGGCTCGCCGGTCTGGCGCGTGGCGCTGCGGGTGGTGCCGGTGATGTTGCCGCTTGTCCCGGAAATGCCAGTGGCTGAGGCGAACGTATCGTTGCCCGGCGCGGCATTGATGCTCACGCGCTGGTCGGGCTCCACGCTGATGACCGACGGGTCGTTACGCAAGCGGGTGATGTCGGCTGGATCCAGGCTGGCCGCGAAGCCATCGATGGCGGCGGTGTAGACGTCGGTGACGTCGTTGCCGCGCATGATCTCAGTCACGGCCTTCGCGTTGGCGTTCGCCGTGGGGCTGAGCACCACGATCTGCGGCGTGGGATCGGTGGTGGCACCCGATGCCACGCCCGCCGCCAGACCCATCGCAACGATCGCCGCTCCACCCATACGAAGGGCACGGGACAATCCTTGAGATGAGGGGATACCTATACGCATGGTGCGTACAGGCTAGGCGGGTTCCCCTCCCGAAAGGGCGATCGTGGGTGCTTCGACGCCACAGTTCACGGTTTTCTCACACTTCGGGGGCCGGTAGCCTCATTCCGTGCCTCCAGCGCCTCCCGTCATCCTGCTTCCGCCATCCGAGGGCAAGGCTCCCGGTGGCAACGGGCCCATCGCCGCCATCGATACCGGCGCCTTTCCGGAATTGGCAGATGATCGTGCCCGCGTGCGTGACGCCGTGCGAGCCGTGCTTCGCAGCAGGGCGGCAGCAGAGAAGCTGCTCGGGGTGCGGGGTGCGCATCTCGATCGCGCCCTCGCAGAGTGGATGGACCTGGACGCCGCCCCCACGCTGCCGGCTGCGTACCGGTACTCGGGCGTGGTGTGGGGTGCCGTGGGAGTAGACGACATGCCCCCCGCCGCACGCCGCCGCCTGATGGCCCGGGTGCTGGTTCCATCGGGCCTGTGGGGCGTGCTGTCGGCTGCCGATCCCATCCCGGCCTATCGGCTCAAAATGGGTGCGCGTGTGGCACCCATCGGACTTCTTTCATCCTTCTGGAAGCCGCGGGTGAGCCCGGTCATTGCGGCCCGGGCACGCCGGGGCGCGGTCATCGATCTGCTGCCCATCGAGCACGCGGCCGCATTCGACTTCGCGCAGTTCCGGCCCGGCGCGAGGGTGCGGGTGGACATCGTGGACGACACCCCCGGCGGGCAGCGGTCGGTGGGGCACGCGGGGAAGTCGCTGAAGGGTGCGCTGGCCCGGGCAATTGTGATCGACGACGCCCGTACGGCAGCCGATGTGGCCGACCTGCGGGTGGAGGGCCTCGAGCCCGGACGCCTGGAAGACGACGGCAGCACCGTCGTCTTCAGGCGTCGGGCCCACGGCTGACTACTTCTTCTTCGGCGCGGCCTTTGCAGCGGGCTTGGCAGCGGGCTTCTTCGCAGCGGGCTTCGCAGCAGCCTTGACCGGCGCCTTCGCAGCCGGCTTGGCAGCGGGCTTCTTGGCAGCGGGCTTCGCAGCAGCCTTGACTGGGGCCTTCGCGGCAGGCTTGGCAGCAGCCTTCTTGGCGGCCGGCTTGGCAGCGGGCTTCGCGGCAGCCTTGGCCGGTGTCTTCGCAGCAGGCTTGGCAGCAGCCTTCTTGGCGGCCGGCTTGGCAGCGGGCTTCGCGGCAGCCTTGGCCGGTGTCTTCGCAGCAGCCTTGACCGGGGCCTTCGCAGCTGGCTTGGCAGCGGCCTTTGCGGCCTTCTCTTCAGTGGCCTTCGCAGCAGCCTTCTGCAGGGCAGCCTTGGCCATGGTGGCCGCCGACGGTGGGGTGGACGACAGCGGCGGGCGCACGGCCGGGCGCATACCGGTGCGGCTCTGCTGCGCGGCGGCGGCACGTGCGGCGGCCGCGGCCTTCGGATCGGCCTTGGGCGGCGGCTTGGGGGCCACGCGCTTGCTGCTGGGCTTGTGCTTGATGACCAGCCTGCCGGCAAGGGCGTCGTCGATCAGTTGGCTGGCGCCCTCCTCGTCCACGTGGCGGGCGTACATGAGCTCGCTCACCAGCACGCGACGGGCGCGCTCAAGCATCTGCATCTCACCGGGCGACAGGCGAGCGTCCTGCTGACGGCGCTCGAGGTTGCGCACCACCTCCGCCAACTCCAGGATGTCGCCGCTTCGCAGCTTCTCCTGGTTGCGCTTGAACCGCTGGTTCCACTGCGCGGGCATCTCGCTGCCCTCGGCGGCGAGCACCGACAGCACCTCAGACACCGCACGCTCATTGATGACCGGGCGCAGGCCGGCGGTCTCGGCGTTCTCGCACGGCACCATCACGATCATCGGCGGCTGCAGGATCTCAATCGTCAGATACTCGCGCCGCTCACCACGGATCTCGTGAAACTCCTTGGCCAGAACGGTTCCGGCACCGTGGTGCGGGTAGACGACCTTGTCCCCAACCTCGAACATTCAATCTCCTCGTGCAATCAGATCGCGCCCCGGGCCGCGGGCGCATTCACGCGCTCCGGTCGGACCCGCTGGGAGATCCGGTGCGCCGTCAAGTGTCCCCACATGGTACCGCCTGCCCGGGCGGCCCTTGTGATGAGGGGATCTGGTGCTGGCTACCAGTTGGCGGGCCAGCGCTCCAGCGAGTCCTTGTGCCGCCGCTCGCGCTCGCGTCGCGTGATCTCCTCGGGGTCAGCGGCTGCCTTCTTGGCATTCCGCAGCGCCTCGATCATGTCGTAGCGGCGTTGTTCCTTGTCCTTCGCGTCCTGCGCGGCCTTGCGCTTGGCGCGGGCGAGGGTGCTGTCATGGTGAGCTCCGAACACGACTGAGCAGGGTAGCGCGATCTGAGGATCGTGCCCTGCTGATCAGCTGATTGCGCCCGATCCGGCGAGAATAAGGACGATCAGCCCCAGTGCCACGCGGTACACCACGAAGATGTAGAGGCTGTGCCTGGTGAGCCATTTGAGCAGGAATGCAATGGAGGCGTAGCCCACGATGAACGACACGATCGTGGCCACCAGCACCGCTCCGAAACCGGCGTCCATCGACCCCGAACCGCCGAGCTCCTTGGCCAGTTCGTACAGGCCCGACAGCACGATGGCAGGGATGGAGAGCAGAAATGAGAACCGGGCGGCTGCCTCGCGGTCGAGTCCCATCACCAGGCCGGCCGTGATGGTGGCACCGGATCGGGAGACGCCGGGGATGAGCGCCAGTGCCTGGGCCAGGCCCACCACGATGGCGTCCTTGCGGCTTACGGATTCCACCGAGCGCTTCTTTGACCCCAGCGAATCCGCCGCGCCCATCACCAGGCCGAACACGATGAGCGTGACGCCCATCAGGTACAGGCTGCGTGCGCCGGTCTCAATCTGGTTGCGGAACAGAAACCCGATGATGCCGATGGGGATGGTGCCGATGATCAGGTACCAGCCCATGCGCGCGTTCAGATCCGAGCGCAGGCGCGGGCGGGTGAGGCTCCTGAACCACGTGGTCACCACGTTCCACAGATCGCGCCGGAAGTAAATGATCACGGCAGCCATGGTGCCCATCTGGATGATGGCGGTGAACTCGGCGCCGGGATCGGACCAGCCGAAGAAGGCTGGGACGATGCGCAGGTGGGCGGAACTGGAAATGGGAAGGAACTCGGTGAGTCCCTGCACGATTCCAAGCACGATTGACTGAAGGAGTGACATCGGGGAGGCACCCTACCCGGCGTGACGGGTGTACACGGCCGCCGTCGCGGCCACGATCAGGCCGTGATCAGCCCTTGGGAATGCGCGCCAGCAACACGTCGCAGGTGGCATGCCGCGACAGGTGCAGCGCAAATGATCCCAGCAGCAGGCGCTCAATCTTGCCGCGTTCTGCCCCGGCCACCACCAGGTCAACGCCGTGCTCCTCGGCCCACAGGCATACGGCATCGGGCGGATGCCCCTGCAGCACCACCGGCTCTGCTCCTGGCACACCGGCCACGGCCTCCGTCAGCCACTCGAGCGCGGCGCTCTGCATCACCTCGGGGTCCGGGATGAAGACCCCGCCCTCTCCCATGTAGGGGGGCGGCATTGGGATGCTGGTCACGTGAAGCACCGAGAGACGTGCGCCGGTGAGCGCGGCGATGCGCGATGCCTCATCCAGGGCCTTGCGCGATCCGGGGCTGTCCTCAATTGCCACAGCGATGTGCTGGTAACTGTCCATGCGGCAATCGTAGGGAGTGCAACCGGGCGGCGGTAGCATCGGCGCGTGACGAATCTCTCACCCCTTGCAGAGCGCTACGACGGCCTCATCCTCGATCTGGATGGCTGCCTGTGGGTGGGCGACCGCCCCGTTGACGGTGCCGCGGCCGCAGTGGATGCGTGGCGGGCATCTGGCCGGCGACTCGTATTTCTCACCAACGACCCGCGATCGGCACCCGATGAAGTGGTGCAGCGACTTTGGGCCCATGGCGTGCGTGCATCGCTTGACGAGGTGGTGACCTCCGGCGTGGTGATGCAGGAGTACCTGTCCGAACGCTTTGCCGGTTGCACTTCGGTGGTGGTGGGGAGCGAGGCCATGGTGCGGCATGTGCGGCTTGCCGGGCTGCGCGTCATCGCCGATGAGTCGCTGGTGCCCGATGCCGATGTCGTGGTGCTGGCCGGCCATCCCGGCCTTGCCTACCCCGAACTCACGTGGGCGGTGCGTGCTGCCTATCGCGGCGCCACGGTGGTGGCGACCGGGCGCGACCGAATCGTGCCGTCGGACGCCGGGGTGATCCCGGGCACCGGTGGCGTGGTGGCCTACGTGGAGTACTGCTCAGGGGCTGAGGCCGTGGCGGTCGGGAAGCCTGGTGCGCACGCATGGCGCATTGCGCGTGAGCGCCTGGGGGTGGACGGCCCGGTACTGGCCGTGGGCGATCGGCTCGACAGCGACATCGGTGGTGCGGCTGCCGCGGGCATTGATGGAGCCCTGGTGCTTACCGGGGTGAGCGATGCCGCAGATGTACAGGCATGGGATGGTGCCCAGCCAGTGGCGGTGGCCGCCGATCTGGGCACTCTGCTCCTGACTTAGCTGGGTGGCTCCAGCGTGGCGCTCTCCCGCAGCACCCGGCGATTGACCTTTCCGGAGGCAAGATGCGGCAGCTCGTTGCGCCACTCCATGGCGGGTGCCGCATGAATGCCCAGTTCGTGTGCCACGGCCGCGTGGATCTCCTTCGCCGCCGCGTCGGTGTCGGCGCCGTCCACCGCCACGGCCACCGCGACGGCCCGCATGAGGCCACGGTCGTCGTGGCGTCCCACCACCACCACCTCGGCGACCGCTGCATGCGAGAGCACCACGTTCTCCACGGCCACCGGGCTCACCCACTTGGCGTCGACTTTGAAGAGATCATCGGCACGGCCCACATGCCGGTAGATGCCCTGCTCCTCAATCACCATGTCGCCCATGCGGATCCACTCGCCCATGACAAGGTCACGCGTGAGGTCGGCCCGGCGGAAGTAGCCGGATGTGTTGCTGTCGGACTTGATCCACAACTGACCGGCCGTGCCGCTGGGCACGGGCACGCCGTCGCTATCGCGCAGCGAGACCTCGGCGCCGGGAACGGGTCGCCCGAGGCTGCCGGGCAGGTCGTCGCCCGGACGGGTGGACAACACCACGTTTGAGCACTCCGAGCAGCCGAGGCCCTCAACCACGTCGAGCGAGGGCATCACCTCGCGCAGGCGCCGGAGCACCGTCGCCGGCAGGGAGTCGCCCGATGATGCCCCCAGGCGCACGGTGCTGAGGCCCTCGAGCTGATCCGGGTGCCGGTTGACGAACTCGGCCAGCTGCGACCAGAAGGTGGGAACGCCGGTGAGCACGGTCACCCCGTGGTCGCGGCAGGCGTGAATGACCGTGCGCACATTCGGGGTGATGCGCGTGTGGATGACGTGGGCGCCGCGCCCAAGCGGGCGGAAGAACCCGTTGCCGAATCCCAGCGACGTGAAGCCGCGCGAGACGGCGTGGCAGGTATCGCCGGGGCCGAGACCCAGCACCTCGGTGGCGTAGCCATCCACCGACGTGCGCATGTCGCGGTGGGCGTGGACCGCCCCCTTCGGGCGTCCGGTCGAACCCGACGAGAACACGATGTACGCCGGGTCCTCGGGGTGTACCGCGGCCACCGGCACCGGCATGCCCTGCGCCAGATCATCGGGGGCCATGGTGCGCCACGGGCCCTGTGGCACAGGCACCTCGGTCACCACGATCGCCGGTGCGGCGTCGTCGAGGATCGCCGCCAGCATCTCGTGATCGCCGTTTGGGTCGAGGGGGATGGCCACCCCGGCTGCGGCTGCCGTGCCGAGCACCGCCTGCATCCAGTGGCGCCCATCGCGCAGCACCACGGCAACGCGCTCGCCTGCCCGCAGACCTGCCCCGCGCAGTGCCCCGGCCCCGGCCCCAACGGCGGCCGAGAGGTCGTCGTAGGTCCACGTGCCGTCCTCATCGGTCACGGCCGGGGCATGCCCGCGCCCCTCGCGCCGGTGGCGCTCCACCAGCAGGTCCACCAGGTTTGCCTCGCGGCTCGCGCTGGGAGGAAAGAGGCTCGCCGCCGCCGGCGTCTCCATGACCTCGGCAAGTGCATCAAGTGCCTCGGGCGGCACCCGGTTGGGCATCACCAGAATGGCGTCGGTGGCGCCGGCGTCGGCAAATGCGCGCAGGCGGGATGCGATTTCGGCCGGGCTCCCCACCAGGCCCTTGTGCTCGAGCCAGCGCAGGTATTTTTCGGGCTCGCTCTCGAGCGCGGTGGCCTCGGGCGTAATCCATTCGAGGGCCTCATCGCGGTCGCGCACGGGAAGCGCGTACAGGTAGGCGGCCACCCGGAGGGGCGTCTCGATTCCAGCCGCCTCGCGCGCAGCCACGGCGATGGCCACGCGCTCTGCCAGATCGTCCGGCTCGAGGAACGCCGCAAAGATGCCATCGGCACGCTCACCTGCGATGCGCAGCAGCCGGGGGCGGTGCGCGGCGATGAGGATGGGCGCCGTGGTGGGTCCGGGCGCGCACGGGGCATCGGTGATGAGCCCGTCCACGGTCGCACCCTCGGGGTTGGCGAACATCGCGCGCATCACGTCGAGCGCCTGCAGCAGCCCTGAAGTGCGTTCCTTCGGCGGCACGAATGGATACCCGTAGGCGTCGTGCTCGCCCTTATCCGATCCGGTCCCGATGCCGATCACCAGGCGGCCGGCGGAGATGTGCTGCAGCACCGAGGCCATCTTGGCCCCGAGCGCCGGGGGCCGGTAGGCAGCCGACAGCACCGCGGTGCCAAGGGTGATGCGGTTGGTCACCGCGGCGATGGCAGCGAGGCCGGTGAAGGCATCAAACGCCGCGTCCCGGTGCAGCCGACCCGGGGTCCACAGGTGGTCATTCAGCCATACGGAGTCGAACCCCAGCGACTCGGCACGGATGGCCGCGTCGCGAAGATCAGGCCACGACGATGCGTACTGCGGCAGCCTGACACCCAGCCTGAGGCCGGGCCCACTGCCCACCGGGATCATCCCCCGAGGACGAGCACCACGTCGACGTCAGGCTGCACCGTGACGGCGGCCGACTCGATGGTGCTTCCCGCGACGAGGGCGGCTTCGGACTGCGCCCCCAGGTCGGCAGCGACCTGCTTGGCGGCGGCGTCCTGACCGGTGCGGTAGTACGCGATGGTCGTCGGCTGCACGGCAGCGTTGCCCTTGCCCACATTGACGTACCCGATGGCCTGCGCCTGCGACTGCGTCTTGGCAGCCAGGCCGGCGGTGGCGGTGCCGTTGAGCACCACCAGCTTGATCTGGTCACGGGCCGGTGCACCGGAAATGGTGGAGCCGGTCGTGCCGGTGGTACCCGTGGTGCCCGTCGTGTCAACGGTCGCCGTGGTGCCAACGGTGTCGATGGCCGCGCTGGTGGCGGTGGTATCGGTGGGTGCCACGGTGGCGGTGGTCTCGATCGCCTGGCCGACGGGCGGAAGCGTGACGCCGCCGCCGTCGCCACGGGCGAACCACCCGATGACAAAGCCGATGACGATGCACGAAACAGCCAGGAGCACAGGACGTGCCCAGGCGTTGGTGCCGCCGCGAGAGGAGTCGTTTGCAGCCATAACCGTCGGCGACTCTACCCCAACACCACGGCGCGCGTGTCACAGGGCCCGCTGGCGGTGCTCTGCGCCGGGGCCTGCTGCTATGTTGCCCGCAGGTCGCAGGGCCATCTGGCGCCAGCAGTTGTTCATCCGCGCCGATCGCCTCCGACCTCCCTGTCCGCATCGGTTCCCCCTTGGGGCCGACGCCCGTAATGCCCCACAGGCACGGGACGAAATGTGCGAGATGGCATGACTGCATCCACAGAGACCACCGAGGTCCTCGCACCCGCCGAGCGGCTTGAGGCCGCGCTCGCCGACCCGGCGACGTGGTGGCCCGACGTCGTGCTGCGTGAGCATCAGATCGAGGCACTCGACGAGCTCGCTGTGCGGCTGCGTGCCGGTGCGTCACGCACATGGGTGGATGCTCCCACTGGATCGGGCAAGACCATCACCTTCTGCGCCCTGGCCGCTGCGCTCGATGGGTCGGCGCTCATCCTCGTGCCGCGGCGCAACCTGGCCGAGCAGACCGCCGCCGCACTGCAGACCTTCTTCCCCGGCCTCGAATTCACGGTGGACGGGGTCGCGGGCATCGGAACCCCCGGGGTGACCATCTGTACGTATCAGGCGGCGCTCCGCCATGTGGATGAGGCCGACTGGGAGTCGGTGACCTTGCTGGTGTGCGACGAGGCCCACACCACCCTGGGCCAGCAGACCCGCAAGATGATCGACAACGCGATCAACGCGATCGTGGTGGGGTTCACCGCAACCCCGGCCACCACAACGGGCCATGTGGAGCAGGTGTTTGGTCCGGTGGCCACCACGCTCGACCGCCAGGCCGCGATCGACCGCGGAATCCTGTGCCCGCTCAGGTCGTTGCGTGTGGAGCGGGCCGTCGACCTTTCTGACGTCACGCGTGTACGCGGCGACTTCGACCAGGCCAGTCTGGGTCGCGCCCTCGACCGTGCGTTGTGGCACCGCGCCTGTGCCGATGTGTGGTCAGAGCACTTTCAGCCGCTCGGGCTTGCCGGTGTGGCCTACACGGCAACGGTCGCGCAGGCACATGCCCTGGCCGACGAGATGGTCGAGCGGGGCGTGCGCGCCGCCGCGGTGTCGGGACAGACGCAGAGCAGGGAACTGCAAAAGGTCCTCAGGCAGTTCGGCGCGGGCGAAATTGACGTGCTGTGCAACGCCGACCTGCTCACCGAGGGCTGGGACGAGACCCGTGCCGCGGTGGTGATGCATCTGGCGCCCACCACGTCGGAGCGTGTGTTTGTGCAGCGTCTGGGGCGCGTGATGCGTCCGGCCCCCGAGAAAGAGGCTGTGTCGGTGGAGTTCCTGCCGGTGGGCGATCCCATGGGCGTGCAGACCAGCCACGACCTGTTTGGTGAGGGCTGGTACAAGCCGCTCGGTCGGGTTGCCGGGCCCCCTGAGGGCGGCGAGCGGGGCAAGCTTGCGCGTGCGGCTGCGGTGCTGGCCGAACAGGACGGCGGGCGTGCGAGCCTGGTGAACCCACGTGCCAGTGCCAGCGCGCTGGTGAAGGGGTTCGTCGATGGCGGCTGGCGTGAGGCCGATCCCGGCGACATCCCCATGGGCGTCATGGAGGAGTGGGTGGAGGCCGCCGCCAACGACACCGACTGGTCTGAGGTGGCCGAGCGGGTGTCGGCCGGCTTCGACGTGCGCGGGGCACATGCCTGGTGGGCACTGTCCGGCGTGGTGGCGCGCAAGGCGCAGAACGGCGACGAGCAGCCACTGTGGCGGGCATGGGCGCTGGCACTGCTGGTGCACCCCGAACTGCGTCAGGCACTGCCCGAAGATGCCCCGCGCGCGGTGCTTGACCGCCTTCGCATGACGGCCCGCGAACGAATCCGTGCGTTGTGGTTCCACGCCGATCAGGATGGCAAGTGGGACAACGTGGCCTCGCTCGAGCAGCAGGGGCGATCGGCTGAGCGCCGCCGCCGCTGGTCGGCCCTCGACTCGGCATCGGCGTGGGCGCCCTCCTGGGCCTGGGAGGTATCGCGAGGGTTGGCTGATGTCAGCCGCCCCGGTCGTAACCAGGAGCTGCACCGCATTGCGAAGTGGGAGTCGCAGCACCTGATCGAGAACGGCGGCGACGTGGGCCTTATCGGGCTGTGGTTGCGCGCCGTGGGCGCGCCGGCCCCCGATCCCATCGCCCCACCCGAAGGTGAACTGCCGCTCAAGCCGGGCGTGGCCGGACGTCTGGTGCTGGCCCTTGGCCCGGGCGACGTGCCGCAGAAGAGCGAGGACATCCGCATCGCCAGCCGTGCCGCGGGTGCCTGCGGTGGATGGGCGGCGCTTCGCGGGGCGCTGGACGCCATCGACTGGACAACGCCCGACGGCCGCCGTGCGCTGCGTGCCGCCGTGGGCACCCGCAATGCACGGGCCCTGCAGAACCGGCGGGCGTGGAACCAACTGCGCCCCAAGTGCCCGCGCCTGCCCCCAGCCGAGGATGTGGGAATCGGCGAGCCGTCAAAGAGCGGTGGAGATGACGCCGCCGGAAAGCGCCGCCGCCGCCGTCGTCGCAAACTGAGTACCGCCGATGTGGCCAATGCCCCCTCCCCGCCCAAAGAGAAGGCCAAGGGGAAGACCGCCGCCGCCCCGGCTGAATCGGCAGATGCATCGCCACCGGGCGATGGTGCGCCAGCTGAGGCACCGGGCTCCCCGCGTAAGCGCCGCCGCCGCCGTCGCAAGAAGGCCGCAGGTGCGGGGAGCGGTTCGGGCGCAGCCGATTCCACGACCGGCGGTCCCCCGGGCGAATGACTGACGGCTCCTCCGCTGCACCGCCGGGGGGCGCGGGCGCCGTGGCCGATCGCCGATGGGCTCGCGTGCGCGAGATCGCGGCCGACATCACCCGGCTGGAGGCCGCGGAGCGTGCCGATGGCCTGAGCGATGGTGAGCGCACCGAGTTGGCCCGCTTGCGAATGGCGGCCGAACGCGCGAGCGCCCGGGCGATTCTGGCCGACGAATTGGCGGACAGCATCGCAGTGGCCGAGCGTGTGAAGCGCGCCGCTCCGGGGGCATAGCGATGGCGACTCTGCGGTGGAGCCGGGGTGACCTATTGCGGGCAGTCGTGCTCGCCGTGGCCTTCGGCGGGGTGGATGCGCTCTCGAGCCTCACCACCGGCCCGGGCAGCGGCGTGGCCGGCATCTGGATCCCCGGGGGGATAGGGCTGGCGGGGCTGCTGGTGTGGGGCATTCGCGTGTGGCCGGCGCTGGCGGTGGGTGGTCTGGCTGCCGCTCCGGCCTATGGGGTGCTCGGCCCCGCCACGGTGCCCGTGGTGCTGGCAAATGTGCTGGCCATCGTGGTGGCCGCCTGGGTCATTGGTCTGCTGCACGCTGACCCACGGCTCGGGCGCCTGACTGACGTGATGCGTTTCGCCCTCGCAAGCTGTGTGGGCGCCATTCCATTTGGCGCACTTGGTGTGGCATGTCTCCTCGTGTTTGGGGACGGAGAGGCCGGCAGAACGCCCGAGGTGGTGTCGCTGTGGGTGCTCTCCACAGTTACCGGCTTCGTCGTGGTGGGAGGTGCCATCACCGCCATTGCGCTGCGCCTGCGCGATGCCATGGCCACCCGGCGTGCAGTCGAGTTCGCGGGTCTCACCGTGGCCACCGCGGTGCTGGCATGGATCACGTTCACGCTCGGGGATGGCGCGGCACTCATCGTTCTCCTTCTCGCGGCATCGCTGCTCGCCGGACGCGGCGGCCCCCGTGGTGCGGCAGTGGCGTCGCTGGTGATGCTGGGCTTTGCCGCCGGTGCGGTGATGTCGGGCACCGGGCCATTTGGCGGCGACAGCGTGGGCACGCGATCACTCACCTACCAGACGGCCGTACTGGTACTGGGCATTGGCTTTCAGGCCATCGGGGCGATTGGATCGGGTGAGCCCGGGGCGGCACCCGCGACACCCACCCGCTCGCTGGCCATCGGGCTGCTCATCGGCGGCGGACTGTCGCTGGGCATCAGTGAGGCGGTTGTCGCGCCCGAGATCGTGCAGTTGGCCGAGAGCGTGCAGATCAGCCTGCTCTCAATGACCTTTGCGCTGGTGGTGGTGATCGGCGTGCTGGCAGGCACGGGCGCCCGCGGGCACGCCGCCGCGTTGCGTGCCACGGCCCCCCGCGTACGGGTGCTGGCCGTGATTGCGGGCCTCGCGGTGCTTGGTGCCGAGGAGACGTTTCTTCTCTCACTGGCATCTACCCCGGCGACCGCCGCGGTGGTGCTGTCGAGCCTGGCGCCGGTCATGTTGCTGCTGCTCGCAATCGTGCGCGGCCGGTTGCGCCCGAGTGTGCCCCTTCTGCTCTGCGTACTGGTGGTGCTCGTGGGCCTCGCCGTCATGATTCCGAATGGGATCTTGTTGGGGGAGGACCCCTCGTCAGGGGTGTGGTTGGCACTTGCCTCGTCGGCGTGCACCTCCGTGGCTCTCCTGTCGCTCGCCGCATGCCGCCCGCACATGTCATCGGGCCCGGTCCTTCTTGTGGCGTTTGCCAGCGCCACGGCTGGCGCGCTGGCCCTGTGCCTGGCAGAGGGCATCGTCCCCGGTGACATCGTGTTCGGCAGCCAGGAGGTGATGGGCGGGGTGCTGTATCTGGCGGTTGCCGGCGCCCTGGTCCCCATGGTGGTGGCCACGTGGGCGGTGTCGCTGCTCGGTGCCACCCGGGTGGCGGCATTCGAGGTGCTGGCACCGCCAATGGCCATCATCGCCGCCCTGGCATGGGGAGAGGCAGTGATCGGGCCGTGGCAGGCCGCAGGGATGGCGCTGGTAATTGTGGGGCTCGTGCTGGGTCTGCGATCGCACCGGCATGCGCATGGCATACCGGAACCTTGATTCTTCAGCGGATCTTAAGAACCCTTACCACGGCCTTCACATGGACGACCTACGGTGGCACCCGTGCACGATGAAGAAATAACAGGCGCACTCCCGCCGCTGAGCCCCCGATCCGCATCCGGTGACGGCCTTCCGCCGCTCGCCCCGCGGGCATCGCAGGGCGCGCAGGCACTTCCGCCGGTCGAGTCGGTTGCCCGCACCGGCGCCACGGCCCCACTCGACGCGCCGTCCACGCCGAGGTCCACGACACCGCCGAAGGCGCCTGGGCAGCCGCAGGCGCCGCGCGAACGGGCCGGTCGCACGCGGATGGTCACGCTGGTGGTGGTTGCCATAGCCGCAGGTGCCATCGGCGGTGGGCTCACCGCATCATTCCTTGGCGGTGATGATCAGGGTGCGGCCTCTGGGGCAACCGGCAGCAGCCAGGGTGTGCCAACCGCCCGAGCCGCCGATTCAGCGATCATGCCGCTGCAGGACGCCATCTCCAGCGTGAGGCCATCGGTGGTGCAGGTACGCAGCGCCGGGGGGCAGGGCAGTGGCGTGGTCATGCAATCGCGTGGGCTCATCATCACCAACAATCACGTGGCAGGTCCCAAGGGCACCAAGGTGACCGTGGTGACCGCCGATAACCGCGAGGTACCCGCCGAGGTGGTGGCCAGCGACCCCCAGCGCGATCTCGATGTACTCAGGCCGCAGGGTTCGGTGGGACCGGGGGCCGCGTTGGCGGCCGAGCCGGATGCCGGGCTGCGTGCCGGCGACACGGTGTTTGCCATCGGCAGCCCATTTGGGCTCATGAACACGGTCACCGTGGGCGTGGTGAGTGCCGTCAACCGTCCCGGTGGTTCGGGTCAGCCCATGATCCAGACCGATGCACCAATCAACCCGGGCAACTCCGGGGGCGGTCTCTTCGACCTCCGCGGTCGCCTGGTGGGAATTCCCACATCAATCAACAGTCCGGTGCCCGGCAACGTGGGCATTGGTTTTGCCGTGACCTCCGCCGAGGTACAGCGGATGCTGGAGTCAGTGAAGTGATGAACGATCAAGGAGCAGCGCCAGTGAATGACGATCCCATCCCCGTGCCGGACGCCGACGCATCGCCACGCGACCGGCTTGAGGCCGTGCTCTACGAGTTGCGCCGCGTGGTGGTGGGGCAGGACGAGCTGCTCGACCGCGTGCTCGTCGCCCTGCTCGCCCGTGGCCACGTGCTGCTTGAGGGCGTGCCCGGCCTTGCCAAGACCCTCACGCTCGAAACGGTGGCCAAGGTGAGCGGTGGCGACTTCCACCGCATCCAGTTCACGCCGGACCTGGTGCCGAGTGACGTGGTGGGTGGGCAGGTGCTCACCCGCGATGGCGACTTCACCACGCGTCTGGGCCCGGTGTTCGCCAACTTCGTGCTGGCCGACGAGATCAACCGTGCGCCGGCCAAGGTGCAGAGCGCACTGCTCGAGGTAATGGCCGAGGGCCATGCATCCATCGCCGGCGAGACACACCCCACTCCCACGCCGTTCTTCGTGCTTGCCACGCAGAACCCCATTGAGAGCGAGGGCGTGTACGCCCTGCCCGAGGCGCAGCTCGACCGCTTCATCTTCAAGTTGGTGGTGGACTACCCGTCAGTGGCCGACGAAGAGGAGATCGTGCGCCGCATGGCAAGCGATCCGCCGGCCGCCCGCAGGCTGCTCGACCCCGCGCAGATCATGGAGCTTCAGGCGATCGCCGACGAGGTGTTTGTGGACCACCGGGTGCGCACGTACGCCGTGCAGCTGGTGACCGCCACGCGTAACCCGGCTGAGGCCGGGTTGCCTGACCTGGCCCCGTATCTGGAGCTGGGTGGGTCGCCGCGCGCAAGCCTGTCGCTCATCCGCGGCGCCCGCGCACTTGCCGTGATGCGCGGCCGTGGGTACGTGTTGCCCGAGGACGTCGCGTCGCTGTACCACGACGCCCTGCGCCACCGCATCGTGCTCAGTTACGAGGCGCTGGCCGCAGAGGTGAAGCCCGAGCAGGTACTTGATCGCATCCTGGCCGCAGTCGTACAACCGAAGGTGGAGATCGGTGGCGGGCGCAACGTCGCCTGACATGACCCGATCTGACGCCAGCGCCGAGGCACTGCTTCGCCGCGTGGAGGTCAGGGTCGGTCGCCGTCTCGACGGCCTGCTGCAGGGGGAGCGCCAGGGGCGCCGCCCCGGGCCGGGCGGCGATGCGTCGCTCACCCGTGCCTACGAGCCGGGTGACGACGTGCGATGGATCGACTGGCCGCTGACCGCACGGTCGGTTGATGCCATGGTGCGCGTGCCCGAGCTTGAGCCGGTGCTCACCGCATGGGCCCTGGTGGATATGTCGCCATCGATGATGTTCGGCACGCACGGCGGTACGAAGATCGCGCAGGCCCGTGAGGTGCTGGCGGCGATGGGCGTGGTGCTGCGGCGACGTGGTGATCGTCTGGGTATCGCGGCCACCACCACCGGCGCGCTCGATCTGATCCGGCCCCCACGCGGCGATCGTCGCGGGCTGGTCAACGCCGTGGCGGCCGTGGATGCCATGCAGCCCGACTTGTCGGCGGGGCGCACCGACCTTGCACACGCCATCACGCTGCTTGGCCGCGTGGCCCGTCATCGGGGCATGGTGGCCATCATCAGCGACATGCCGTGGTCGCCGGGTCTGGAGCGCGCCATCGGGGGCCTCGGCCGTCGTCACGACGTGGTGGTGGTGGAGATCCGCGATCGACGTGAACGCGAAATGCCCGAGGTGGGAACCATCCCGCTGCGCGACGTGGAGACCGGCCGCACGTTATTGGTGGACACCAGCGACCCTGCATTTCAGGCGCGCTTTCGCGCTGCGGTTGCCGATGCCGAGACGCGCCGTAAGGGCATGATCGCCCGCACCGGCGCGCGGTACGTGGCCATTGAGCCCGGCCGCGACTGGTTGCTCGACATGGCCCGCGCGCTGTCGCAGGGATCGCGCCGGAGGCTGGCATCGTGAGCTTCGCGTACCCGTGGCTGCTGCTGTTGCTCGTGCCACTTGCCATGGGCGTGGTGTGGTGGGTGTGGCGCGACCGCAAGGGCGTGACCAGCCGTGCCGCCATTCCATTTGCCGACCTCGACCTGGTGGCCATGGCCACTCCGCGCCGCCGCTCGACCCGTTGGCTGCCGGGCATGCTGCTGGTGCTGGCCGTCGCCGGGTCGACCGTTGCGCTGGCCCGCCCCCAGACCATGACCAGCGTGCCCCGCGAAGAGGGCAGCATCATGCTTGCCATTGACGTATCGGGGTCGATGGCCGCCGACGACATCCAGCCGTATCGCCTTCGCGCCGCGCAGGATGCCGCCGTGGCATTCGCCGAAAAGGTGCCGCGGCAGTTTCAGGTGGGGCTGGTGGCGTTCAGCGGTCAGGCCAATGTGCTGCTGCCGCCGAGCACCGACCGCGAAGCCTTCAAGCGCGCCGTGGACTCGCTGGTTGCCGATGGCGCGACCGCCAGTGGCGAAGCCATCCTCAGCTCGCTCGACGCAATCCGGTCCACACAGCCGGGTGCCACCACACTGCGCAGCGCGCGGATTCTGCTGCTGAGCGATGGCGCGAACACCGTGGGCACGCTGCCCCAGGATGCTGCTCAGCAGGCCAAGGATGCCGGCGTGCCCGTGTACACCGTTGCGCTCGGCACAGCCGACGGCCAGCTGCCCGACGGCCGCCGCGTGCCGCCAGATCCGGAGTCGCTCGCAGCCGTGGCGGAGATCACCGGTGGCCAGGCATTTGAGAGCCAGGACGCCGACTCGCTGGATCAGGTGTACGGCGACCTGGGTACGTTCATCGGCACCCGCCAGGTGATGGGCGAGGCCACCTCGTGGCCCGCCGGCATCGCCGCCCTTCTGCTCATCCTCGCCGGCATCGCCGCCTGGCGCGTCAGCCCGAGGCTTCCCTGATGTTTACGTTCATCAATCCCATGTGGCTCTGGGCACTGTTGGTGGTACCCGTTCTGGTGGTGATCGCCGTGTTGTGGGAGCGCGACCGGTCGAAGGTGGGCCAGGCATTTGCCGACCCGTCGGTGATGGCCATTGGGTCGGACCGCCGCGCACGCACGCTGCGCCGTACCGCGTTGGCGTTGGCCATCATGGCTGCGGCCATGGGGCCCATCGCCCTTGCCCGCCCCGCCGTGGACACCACCGAGCAGAAGCACCAGGGCGCCGTGATGCTTGAGATCGACACCTCGAAGAGCATGCAGAAGACCGACCTCCAGCCCAACCGGCTGGACGCCGCCAGGGCCGCGGCCAACCAGTTTCTGGATTCCGCACCGGAGGAGGTGCTGGTGGGGCTGGTGACGTTCTCGGACCGCGCCGTGGTGCAGGTGGCACCCACCCTCGACCGCATCGCGGTGCGAAACGCGCTTGATCGCCTGGAGGTGAAGGAGGGCACGGCACTGGGCGATGCGGTGGCGGCCGGGCTGGGGTCGCTCTCGGGCGCGGGGGTGCTGAACCCGCTGCCGGCGTCGCCCGCGCAGTCGGCCGGGCGCATCATGATCCTCACCGATGGTGCCGGGAACGTGGGCTTGTCCACCGACGACGCCATCGCCCGGGCGCAGGCGGTGAAGGTGCCGCTGTACACCGTGATGCTGGGCAACGATGCCGGCCGCCCCGATCGTCCCCCGCCCCCGCAGGTGCTGGCGGGCATGGCGACGCAGACCGGCGGTGTGTTTGCACAGACGACCTCAACGGCCGACCTCACCAAGATCTTTGAGGACCTGGGCGGGGCGCTGACGGTCGTGCCAACCGTGCGTGAACTCACCGTGCTGGCACCCCTTATTGCGTTGATTCTGCTGGCCATTGCCGGGGTATTGATGGCGTTCTCGCGCCGCCGCCCCATTGCCACCGGACCGGGTGCCGTTATGCCGGGGCTGCCTCCGCTGGAGGGCTGATCGCGGGGGGCGGATGAGCCCTCCGTGCGTCGTGACCGCGAAGCCGCTCGGCATCACAGTGCCGCCAGCGCGCAACCTCTGGCCCTAGCCCAGGGTCAATCCAGCCGGGTGAATGCCTCTACCTTGGCGGCCTCGCCAACGACGAGAAGCTCATCGCCATTCTCGATGACCGTCTCTGCGGTTGCCGGCGTGTAGTCACCACCCGGCTTCTTCACACACACAACGGTGACGTCGTGGCGGCTGCGAATACCAGCCTCCGCAAGACCCTTTCCGGACACGCTCGGCGGCACCATTGTCTCGGCCATTGCGAAGCGGGGATCAAGCATGACGAAGTCAAGGGCCCGCCCCACGAGGGCGTGGGCCACGCGGTTTCCCATGTCGCGCTCCGGGTAGATCACGCGGTGCACGCCAATGCGTTCGAGGATGGCCCCGTGGCGGCTCGTCACGGCCTTGGCCCAGACGCGTGGCACGCCGATCTCGAGGATCACCGACGCGGCGAGGATGCTCGCCTCGATGTCACTTCCCACCGCGATCAGCGCGGTGCCCACATCCCCGGCACCCACCTGCCGCATGGCGTCGATATCGGCGCCGTTTGCCTGCACCGCCTGCCCGATGAGGTTCATGTGGTGCTGCACGCGGGCATCGCTGGCATCCACACCGATGACCTCCTGCCCGAGCGCCACGAGGCCCTCTGCCGCGGCCGACCCGAACCGGCCGAGTCCGATCACCATGAAGTCTGCGCGCTTAGCCAACGATCGGCCTTTCCTCGGGGTAGTGGTACGACGCGCTGCGCTCGCGCAGCACGAGTGACGCGCCCAGCACCTGGGGGCCAAGGCGTCCCAGGATCATCAGCACGATCAGGATGGCATCCCCGGCAACCGGAAGCGATGAGGTGATGCCCGTGGACAGCCCCGTGGTCGAGAGCGCCGATGTGATCTCGAACAGCGACTGCTCAAGGCCGAATTCAGTGAGCGACACCATGAGCAGGGTGCCAAGAGCGATGAGACTGGTGAACACCACCGTCACGGCGAGCGCCACACGGATTGCTGCGCCCGGAAGCCTGCGGCCGAGCAACTGCACCTCGGAATCGCCACGCAGTGACGCAATGGTGGCGATGGCGAGCACCAGCATGGTCGTGACCTTGATGCCGCCTGACGTCGACACGCTGCCCGCGCCGATGAGCATGAGGAAGTCGGTGACCATGAGCGACTCGGGCTTCATCTGCGCGTAGTCCACGCTGTTGAACCCGGCGGTGCGGGGCGAGATGCCCTGGAACCCGCCATTCAGGATCTTGTCGCCCACGCCCATTGGCCCGAGCGTTCCCGGGTTGCTCCATTCGAACAGCAGCACCAGGCCGATGCCGAACACCAGCAGCACCCCGGTGCCGATCAGCGTGAGGCGTGTGTGCAGGCTGAACCGGTGCACGCGGTCGTGTGTGCGCCGACGCCGGATGATCTCGCTCCACACCGGCAGCCCCAGACCGCCGGCGATGATGGCCACTGACAGCGCCCCGAGGATGACCCAGTCGTCGGAGAACGACATGAAGTTGTCCTGAAACAGGGCGAACCCGGCGTTGTTGAACGCGGTGACCGAGTGGAACAGCCCGTACCAGAGCGCCCGCCCAAACCCCTCACCCAGTGACAGGAACCGCAGAAACAGCACCAGCGCCACCAACGACTCGATGATGGCCGTGAGAATGGCCACGCCGATCAGGATGCTGCGCACCTCGCCGGGCGCGATGAGCCCCTGCTCTGCCTGCGCCGCCTGACGTCGTCTCAGGCCCAGGCGTCCGCTGATGATGAGCACGAGGATGGCTGTGAAGGTCATCACGCCCAGGCCGCCCAGTTGGCACAGCACGAGGATGACCGCCTCGCCGAAGCCGCTCCAGTAGCTGGCGGTATCGACCACCGACAGCCCGGTGACGGTGACGGCGCTGGTGGCCGTGAAAAAGGCATCGCCGAAAGCCGCCGACTCCGGGGCCGAGGTGCTGATGGGCAGCATCAGCAGGAGCGTTCCCCCCGCGATGAACGCGAGAAACGCCAGCGCAACCGATTGCGCCGGGCGAAGGCGGGCAAGCGGACGGCTGCTCATGCGTCAAGCACCAGACCGAGCCGCAGAAGCCCACTGCACGCGCGTGTGGTGTCGGGGGCCGTCGGTGTCGTCACGGGCGCAACTCTTGCAGGCGTAGGCGTACCATCGCGGAGTGGGCCACCTCACCTCCCTCATGCACAAGGGTCATGCCATTGACCGCAAGGCCCTCAAGCACCTTCTCGGGCGTGTGTTCGTGTACGTGGTCATGCTCATCATCGTCGTGGCCATCCTCAAGTTGGTGCCGCGAATATGGAAGGACGTCAGCGAGGGCAACCCGCTGTTAGTGGCGCTTGCCATCCCATTCGAGATTCTCTCTATCGCGGGCTACGTGCTGCTGTTCTGGGCTGTCTACGGGGCAGCCGCGAAGCGCAAGGATCAGGGCGCCGATGCCGCCCGCCCGCTGGCGCTGAAGGAGAGCATGCAGCTCACCACCAGCCGCCTGGCGCTGGGCGACACGCTCCCGGGCGGCGGCGCCACTGGGTTCGCTGTGCAGTTCTGGGCACTCAGCCGCGCGGGATTCAATGCCGCGCAGATCTCACGCACCACCACCGCATTCCTGGTGCTGAGCAACACCGTCACGACGGTGATGATCTTCGTGCTCGGCATTCTCATCGGTGCGGGGATCACGGAGGGGCACCTGCACCCGGCCATCACCTGGATTTCGGCCGGCCTGGCGCTGGCGGTCATGATCGCGCTGCTGCTGTTTGCGAGGAAGGGCCGCGACTTCGTGCCGCCCGACCCTGCCGATGAGAAGCCCATCACGGGCCGTTTTGCCAAGACACGCACGCTCATGCGTCAGGTGGGCGACCGCCTGCCCCCCGGCGCCAATGACGCCATGCACATCATCCGCCGCCCCTGGGCCATCGTCGGAATGCTGGCCAACCCGGGCTTTGACTTCTGCGCCTTCTATCTGGGAATCGCGTCGGTGGGTGATCCGCTGCCCCTGTCGATCATGCTCATGGCGTATTTCATCGGCCAGGTGGGCTCGCTCATCCCGTTGCCCGGTGGCATCGGGGGCGTGCAGGGGCTGGCCATCGGCGTGCTGGTGGCGGGCGGCGCCGATGCGAGTGCTGCCACGGCTGGCGTGCTGGTGTGGACCGGCGTGGCGCTGGGCACACAGATCGTGTGGGGCATGTGGGAGTACATCGGTCTGCGGAAGTCCATCAAGCAGTGGCAGGCAGAGGGCGACGCCCCGCCCGCAGCAACCGCGTAGCCGGAGCCCCCACAGATGTCGTGTGTACCCAACACAACGCACCTGTGCACATTTGTAGCGGTGACTGACCCCACCCGGGGTCAGACCCCCAACGCGCCCCCAGGCGTGCACTCGGCCGTGGCAAAGCGTGCACATCTGTAACGGTGACTGACCCCACCCAGGATCGGATTCCACCTGGGATCTGGCCCACCGCTGGGGCGTACGCAGGGCGTGCACATTTGTGACGGCGACTGACCCCACCCGGGGTCTGACCCCAGGCGCCCATCTTTTCGTGCACCCACGTGTGCGGAAGCGTGCACATTCGTGACGGCGACTGACCCCACCCGGGGTCTGACCCCGGGTATGCCGGGCGTGCGCACTGCGGCCATTGCAGGTCCATTACGCAGTGGCAGGCTGTGGACGCCGCCACGCCCGTGGCGCCAGCCATTTCAGCGGCAGTGGCGCGGACCGCACTGAGGGCAGCAGCGCGGGGCTAGTGGGCGACCACGCCCGGGGATGGGGCCTTGATGGTCTTGGGGGCCAGCAGCGCAATGAGGCCACCGAGAAACAGCACTCCGGCACCGACCAGCACGGCGGGGTTGAGGCCATCCACGAACGCCTGCCCGCTGCTGTACGACCCGGCGCCGGTGAAGATGGCCGTCATCACCGCGATGCCCAGTGCACCACCTACCTCGCGCACGGTGTTGTTGGCGCCCGATGCCTTGCCGATGTCCTGCTCGGGTACCGACCCGATGAGCATGTTCGAGACCGGCGCGAATACCAGCGCCATACCGAATCCGGCGAGCAGGAAGCCGCCCGCCAGACCGCCGTATGAGATGTCGGGCGTGATGGTGAGCCCCATCCACAGGAACCCGATGGTCATGATGAACAGGCCTGATGCCATGAGCGGCCGCGAGCCGATGCGGTCGCTGAACGCGCCCGCGAGTGGGGCGATGAACATGGGCATGATCGTCCACGGCAAGATCTTGAGGCCAGCCTGGAACGCACTGTCACCCTGCACCGTCTGAAGGAACTGCGCGAGGAAGAAAACGGAACCGAACATGCCGAAGTACAGGCATACCGAGACCGAGTTGGCGACGGCGAAGCCGCGGATGCGAAACAGGCGAAGCGGCAGCATGGGGAACTTCGCACGCGTCTCCCACCACAGGAAGAGCGCAATGAACACCACGCCACCGACGAACGTGGTGAGGATCTGGGGCGACGACCACCCGGCCTCATTCCCGCGCACGATTCCGTACACAAGTCCGAACAGGCCGATGGCAATAAGGATCAGGCCGCCCAGATCAAGATGGCGGTCGGGGCCGTACGACTCACGAAGCTTCCACAGCGCGATGGGGGCGAGGATGAGGCCGATTGGCACATTGATCCAGAAGATCCAGTGCCACGACAGGCCATCAACCAGTGCGCCGCCCACCAATGGTCCTGCGGCCACCGCCAAACCACTGATGCCCGACCAGATGCCAATGGCCAGCCCACGCTTGCCCGGAGGGAAGGCGTCGGCCAGCAGAGTGAGTGACAGGGGCATTACCGGCGCGGCACCCAGCCCCTGCATCACGCGGAAGAAGATGAGCCAGTTGATGTCGGGGGCCAGCGCGCAGCCGGCGGATGCCAGCGCGAAGATGGTGATGCCGATGGCGAACACACGCCGACGCCCGAAGCGGTCGCCCAGCGCCGCGCCCGTGAGCAGCAGCGCCGCGAACGCCAAGGTGTAGGCGTTCACCACCCAGCCGAGCGTGGTCACCGAGGCGTCGAGGTCAAGACGCATGCTCGGCAGCGCGGTGGTCACCACCAGGTTGTCGAGCACCACCATGAACAGGGCGAGGCCGGTGATGACGAGCGCCCAGATGTGGGCGTTCTTCGATCCGGGCTTGGGGGGGTTGATGGCGTGCGGGTGCGTGGTCATTGTGCCCAATCTAGGTGCCGCGGAGGGCATCACCTAGCAGGGTCTCTGCAAAGAGTGATGGTGTATGATTGCGGGCGCAACTATTGCGCCGGCATCCGCCGGTGGCATCAACTCCCCAGGAGGAACCCCATGGCCGACGGCGTCAGCATTGAGATCAAGGACGGCGGCCCCGCCGTCATCAGCGGTGAGTTCACCCTCACCGGTGCAGACGGCAACGTGATGGAGGGTCTCAACCCCGTCATCGCCATCTGCCGCTGCGGCAAGAGCCAGAACCAGCCGTTCTGCGACGGGTCGCACGCCAAGTAAGACCGTTGCGCCGGGGCAGGCGGTGGAACTCGCCGGAACCCCCGGCGTCTGCGTGCAGCCGGGCGGTAGACACCGGGCGCCGTTTGGGGCATATCCATTCGCCCCGCCGATTGACCAAAGGGCCCGGGCGACCGGGCCCTTTGTGTCTCCTGCCCGAGTACCCCGTGGCGGCCTGGGTGACCGCCATGCCACCGTGCCTCCGGTAGGGTCAGCCCATGAGCATTCGACGCGAATTCGGCGGCACCGGGCTGATGGTCTCGCCCCTGTGCCTTGGTGGCAATGTGTTTGGCTGGACGTGCGACGAGAAGGCCTCGTTCGCCGTCCTCGACGCCTACGTGGAGGCCGGCGGCAACGTCATCGACACCGCCACCGTCTACTCCACATGGGTACCCGGCAATGTGGGTGGTGAGTCGGAGGCCGTCATCGGCCGCTGGCTGAAGGCGCGTGGTAATCGTGCCGACCTGGTCATCGCCACGAAGGTGGGGTACCCCGGCGACCCGCACATGCGCGCCGGGCTCGACCGCGCGAACATCCGTGAGGGCATTGAGGGGTCGCTCGATCGTCTGGGCATCGAGCAGGTCGACCTGTACTACGCCCACCAGGATGATCCGGCAACGCCGCTCGACGAGACCATGGGCGTGCTGAGCGAGCTGGTGGACGAGGGTCTGGTGCGCACGCTGGCAGCCAGCAATTACTCCGCCGGGCGCCTGGCAGAGGCACTTGACGTAAGCGAGACGCACGCCCTTGCCCGCTTTGAGGGATACCAGCCGCACTTCAATCTGCTGGAGCGCGCCGAGCTGGAGGGCGACGCCGAGGACCTGTGCGTGCGCGAGGGACTGGGCGTGGCGCCGTACTTCACCTTGGCCCGTGGGTTTCTCACCGGGAAGTACCGCAAGGGCCAGGATCTTCCGGCCACCCCGCGCGCCGGGGGCATCGCGAACGAGTACCTCAACGACCGCGGGTGGGCACTGCTTGCCGTGCTCGACGAGGTCGCCGCCGCACACGGAGCCACCCCGGCCCAGGTGTCGCTTGCATGGCTCATGCAGCGCCCCAGCATCAGTTGCGCCATCGCCAGCGCAACATCGCCCGATCAGGTGGCCGAGATCATGGGCGCCGTGGGGCTCGAGCTCACCGACGCTGAGTGGGCGAAGCTGGACGCCGCAGGGCGATGAGCACCGGGTCGGCTGAGGCGCAGCAGCAGGCACCCCTCACCGTGCAGGTGTGGAGCGACTACATATGCCCGTTCTGCCACATCGGTCGCGAGCGGATTGCGTATCTGGAGCGCGAATACGACGCGCAGGTGCAGTGGCTTCCCTTTGATCTCCACCCCGAGTACCCCGACGAGGGAATCCTGCGCGTGTCGCTGGTGGCCACCTACGGGCAGGAGGCCATTGATCGGGTGGCGGCATTGGCCGAGGCGTCGGGGCTCCCACATAACCCCAACCCGGATGTCGTTCCGCGCAGCCGCAAGGCGCTTGAGCTGGCCGAGTGGTCGCGCGGGTTCGGCGACGATGCGCACCGGCGAATGCATGACGCCCTGATGGATGCCTACTGGCGCGACGGCCGCGACATCGGTGATTGGGCGGTCCTCGAGGACGTGGCAAACAGCGTGGGGCTCGATGGCATGGTGGGGCGGCAGTCGGTGCAGCACGGGGCATTTGGCCCGGTTGTCGATGATTCCACCACCTGGGCGCACTCGGCCGGCATCACCGGTGTTCCTGCGATGGTGCTGAATGGCCGACTCCTGGTGAGCGGTGTCGTGCCGCATGAGGAACTCGACGATGCCGTGCGCGCAGTTCGCGAGGCCGACCCCGTCGAGGGCTGAGACCCCCCGGGAGACCGCTCTATGAGGGGTATTCCAGCCCTCCGTACTTTTCCGCGGAGGCCATGTGGTCGTGCCGCTCGGGGCCCGCGGCAGCAGACGCACCCGATGGGGCGTTGACGGGACCTCCCCGGTCATGTACCAATCCCCATCCTCCCGCGCAGGGTGCCTTCTGGCATCCGCAGTGCGGTAGTGCATTCCGTATATGAATATTCGTCCGACACCCACCTCGAAGATGCCTTCCGGCGGATTCACCGCCGAGCATCCCCCGGTGGCACGCGCCTAGCGGCGCGGGCCCGGGAACGGCAGATCCGGAGACGTTGATGGTCGATACCGACACGCCGCGCATTGTGGTGGGAGTTCCCAAGGAAGAGCGCGCGGGCGAAACCCGCGTGGCGCTCAGCCCCACGGCGCTTCCCCAGCTGACCAAGGCCGGGTTCGACATCGTGGTCGAGTCAGGCGCAGGCGACGCCGCCGGCTATCCCGACTCAACCTTCACCGACCGGGGTGCCCGGATCGGCTCACGCGACGACGTGTTTGCCGCCGACATCGTGGTGCAGGTAAACGTGATGGGCGCAGATGCCGCGAGCGCCGACCTGGCGCGGTTGCGCGAGGGGCTGATCGTGGTGGGTGCCGTGGCACCGTTCGCCCGCCCCGAGCTGGTGAAGGCCGTCGCCGGCACGGGCGCGGTGCTCTACGCGCTGGAGCTGGTGCCCCGCACCACCCGCGCGCAGTCGATGGACATCCTCTCTTCGCAGGCCGCCGTCGCCGGATACAAGGCCGTGCTGCTGGCGGCCAATGAGCTTCCCAAGATGTTCCCGCTGCTCACCACTGCCGCTGGCACCATCGCGCCGGCCAAGGTATTTATCGTTGGAGCCGGCGTGGCCGGTCTGGGCGCCATCGCCACCGCGCGCCGTCTGGGCGCCCTGGTGGAGGCCTACGACGTGCGCCCGGCTGCCCGCGAGGAGGTGCAGTCGCTCGGGGCCCGGTTTGTCGAGCTGCCCCTGGATACCGACCAGGAGGAGGGCTCGGGCGGTTACGCCACGCAGCTCTCCGATGAGGCCATCAAGAAGCAGCAGGAGCTGATGGCCAAGACTGTGGCGGCGAGCGATGTCATCATCACCACCGCGCAGGTGCAGGGCACCACGGCGCCGCAGATCATCACGACCGAGATGATCAAGGGGATGGGCGCCGGGTCGGTCATCATCGACCTGGCCGCCGAGCAGGGTGGCAACTGCGAGCCCACCGTTGCCGGCGAGACCGTTGACGTTGACGGCGTGAAGGTGATTGGCGTGGTGAACCTGCCCGGCCAGATCCCGGTGCATGCCAGTCAGCTGTTTGGCAAGAACGTGGCCAACTTCCTCGGCCTGATGCTGGTGGATGGCGCGATCGATCTGGACGTGGATGACGACGTCATCCAGCAGAGCGTTGTCGCCCGTGGCGGCGATGTGGTCAATAACCGCGTGCGTGAGGCCCTGGGCCTTGTGCCGCTCCCCGAGCCCGAGCCGCCGGCACCTGAGCCTGCGCCCGATCCCGAGTCGTCTGAGGAGGCTGCCAAGTGAACGTCAGTACCGAGTTCATCATCACGGGGCTTTTTGTGTTCGCCCTTGCCGGCTTCCTCGGCTTCGAGACGATCCGCCGGGTCCCGCGCCTGCTCCACACGCCCCTGATGGCGCTTACCAACGCGCTGTCGGCCATCTCCCTGGTGGGCTCACTGGTGGTGCTGGGTCGCCAGTACTCCACCTACGCCACCATCCTGGGGTTTATCGCCGTGGTGGCCTCCACCATCAACGTGGTCGGTGGCTTCCTCATCACCGACAAGATGCTGCGCATGTTCAAGACTCGCCATCAGAAGCCCAAGAAGGCCGCTGAGGCGGAGGTCGGTTCGTGAGCGAGGTCGCGCACTACTTCCTGGACCCGAACAGCGCACGCGCGGTGATCATCGGGCTGCTGTACCTGGCCGGTGGCATCGGCTTTGTGCTGTCGCTCAAGTGGATGTCCGACGCCAAGACGGCGCGCAAGGGCATTTTCGCTGGCGAGATGGGATTCCTGCTGGCGGTGATCGGCACGCTGATCATGCCGGGAATCACCAGCACCGGCTACATCTATATCGCCATCGCGCTGCTCATCGGTGCAGCTATCGGAGTGCCGCTGGGCCTGCTCGTTCCCATGACCGCCATGCCCCAGCGCATCGCGCTGTCGCACGCCTTCGGCGCCCTCGCCGCCGGCCTGGTGGGAATCGTGGAGTTCTTCAATTACGCGCCCCAGATCAGCGGCTTCGTCATGGCCGTGCTTGGAATCGAAATCGTGCTGGGGTGTCTGGTGTTCACCGGATCCCTCATGGCGGCCGGAAAGCTGCAGGAGATCCTTCCGCAGCGGCCGTTCGTGTATCCGGGGCAGATCTTCGTCAACTTCGGCGTGCTGGGCGTGGCCATCGGCTTTATCGTGGCCCTGGTCATCAACCCGGGCCTTACGTGGGCCATCCCGATCATCATCGTGTGCGGCCTGGTCTTCGGTGTGTTCCTCATCATCCCGATCGGCGGCGCGGATATGCCCACCGTCATCGCGCTGCTCAATGCGTACGCCGGTATCTCGGCCGCACTCCTGGGCTTTGTGCTCTCAAACAACCTGCTGATCGTCGCGGGTGCGCTCGACGGCATGTCGGGCCTCATCCTGGCCATCGTCATGTGCCGTGCCATGAACCGCTCGTTCAGCAATGTGCTGTTTGGCGCCTTTGGGCAACTTGAGGAATCCACGGGCGAGCACGGTGAGATGGGGTCCATCCGCACCGCGTCATACGACGAGGCCGGCGACATCCTCAAGAACTCGCGGCTGGTGGTCATCGTGCCGGGGTACGGCATGGCGGTGGCGCAGGCGCAGCACAAGGTGCGCGAACTGGCCGACACGCTGGCGGCAGAGGGCGTTGAGGTGAAGTACGCCATCCACCCGGTGGCGGGTCGCATGCCCGGGCACATGAACGTGCTCCTGGCCGAGGCCCAGGTGCCGTACGACCAGCTGCTGGACATGGAGGAGATCAACCCCGAGTTCCCGCAGGTGGATGTTGTGCTCGTGCTCGGTGCCAACGACGTGGTCAACCCATCGGCGCGTCACATGAAGAGCAGCCCCATCTACGGCATGCCCATTCTCGATGTGGACAAGGCCGCGTGCGTCATGGTGGTGAAGCGCTCCATGCGTCCAGGCTTTGCCGGTGTGGAGAACGAGTTGTTCTTCAACGAGAAGACCCTCATGGTGTTCGGCGACGCCAAGGACGTAATGGGCGAGCTCATCACCGAGGTATCGGGCAACCGGGACAGCATCAACGTCTAAGTGGTGTGATGGGCACCCGCCGCGTGTACTCGTATGCGAGCACGCGGCGGGTGCCCTGGCTCACCGCCGCGCCTGCCATGTGCCCCATGGCAGCGTGCGGCAATGAGTATTGAGGCGAACACCATTTCGGGCGCGGCCGTCCTCCCGGGTGCGACACTCGTTGCGACGTAACCCCGTGCGCGTGATCCCCTTCCCCCTGAGCCGAGAACCGCTCCGTTGGATCGATGGTTCGGCGTGGCCGCGGCAACGTCATCCCTTCACCCGATTCCCACAAGGGAGCGACCTATGAGTGCACTTGAAGGCAACCGCCGCAGGCTGCGGACGTCGGTAATCCCCGTCGCAGTTCTGGGGCTCACGGGTCTGGGTGCCATTGCTGGCACCGCGTTCGCCCAGACATCCACCACGCCTACCACTGCATCTGCGCCGATGAAGGTCTACGACTACCCCTACTGCGAGCTGATTCCCGACACGGTGGCAAACGGGATCATCACCGAGCACGTGTTCAACACGCTCGGCTTCAACACATGCCCCACGTCGTCGTTCAGCACGATCACCGAGCAGAACGTGGTCGATGCCTACAACGCCGCGTACCCGCCTGCAGCGGGAGCAGCCCCCTCGACGTCGGCCACCATCAACGGCCGTCGTCACTGGGTGATGGACACCATTCAGTCCACGGGCGGCGTCACCGGATCAAGCGACACCCTCACCGTGAATGGCATGGAGCTCGGTCTCAAGGCCCAGCTGCAGGTGGCTGTGGGCGCCCCGACCGTCGGGGCCGTGCCCTACGTGGCAACCACCGTTTCGCGCGACACCGTGTACGTGTTCAACCGTGGCCACCGCGTCTTTGAGCTGGTTGCACCGAACAAGCAGGTGTTCGTGATGCAGTCGTACAGCCAGCAGGTGAGTTCGAAGCTCAGGATGAAGACCCTGCGCTACATCGGTCCGAAGAATCAGCTCCCGACTGGCTGGAAGTACCGGTCACGGGTGCTGACCAAGAACCTCACGCTCACAGCGGCGGGAACAACTCAGATCGTGAACGACCACTTCCTGAACACGTTCCAGGTGAACCCGGCGGCGAAGCGCTAGCCGACTTCAGTGCGGAGCACCCGTCCTTCGGGGCGGGTGCTCTCCGTGCCGAACCGCGGCGTTCAATGCAGACAACACTCTCGGGGAGGGCCTCGTGGAGTACGCGGGGGCATCTCCCGCCAACACCTCACTCGGGCCGTCCGGTCAGGCCATCATCCGGCTGGGATCGGGCATCGCGTCGATCAATAGCCTGAGCGCCGAGTACCAGTGGCAGACCGGTGCCGCTGGCTGCTGATGGTTTTCGTAGGTCCGTGCTGTGACTGCAGACCCCCATGGTCCAACCGGGCACGTGGGTTCTGGTAGCACTGATGCATGACTGACCAACGTGCACTGCCCGACCTGATCCGGCTTGACGACAAGGTGGCCGTGGTCACCGGTGCGGGGAGGGGAATCGGCAGGGCCATTGCCCTGCGCCTCGCCGAGGCCGGGGCGGCGGTCATGGTGAGCGACCTCGACGGCGATCTGGCCGCAGCGGTCGCTGCCGAGGTACGCGAGGCGGGCGGCGTGGCCGAGGCTGCGGCTGCTGACGTGGCCGATGAGCCATCGGTGCGATCGCTCATCCGCGCCACCGTTGACACCCTCGGCGGTATCGACGTGCTGGTCAACAACGCGGGGATCTTTCCCGCATGTCCGGTGCTGCAGATGGAGACCGCCGACTTTGATCGCGTCATCGCCGTGAACCTGCGGGGGGTATTTCTGTGTACCCGTGAGGCTGCGCTCGCGATGGTTGATCAGGGGCGCGGCGGGGCCATCGTCACTGTCACGTCCATTGATGCCCTGCACCCATCGATGGTGGGCCTGGCCCACTACGACGCCAGCAAACATGGCGCCTGGGGATTCACCAAGAATGTGGCACTCGAACTCGCCCCTCACGGAATCCGGGTGAACGCCGTGGCTCCCGGCGGTGTGCTCACTCCGGGAGTGGAGGAGTTGGGCGGGAACTCGGATGAGGCAGTGGCGGCATTCAGCGCCCGGATTCCCGAGGGCCGGATGGGCGACCCCGATGACATCGCCAGGGCGGTGCTGTTTCTGGCATCCGGCATGTCGAGCTACATGACCGGTACCCAGATGGTGGTGGACGGCGGAGTACTGCTGGCGTAGCGAGGAGTACTCCGCGGATTCCGTCACAGTTCGCGCGACCGATGCCACGGTGACTGACCCTCCAGAGCCGACCCCGACTGGACCCCGCGCCCCGCCCCGCTGGGCGATCCGACCCCCACCGCCATTCCGTGCACTTTTGTAGCAGCGACTGACCCCACCCGGGGACTGACCCCACCCGGGGACTGACCCCACCCGGGGACTGACCCCCATGGGGGACTGACCCCGGTGGCCGGGCATTATGCGGGGGTGAGCATTCCTCCGGCACCTCCGTATCCCATTGCCACCGACTTCGTAACGGTGGAGATCCGGGCCGATCGTGATCACCCCGGCGGTCGGCTGCTGCTGATGGATGGCGTGGAGGCCTCACATGTGGATCTGGATGACCCCACGCGCATCGTGTTCGAGTATCTCCGGCACCTCGTGGGGGTTGTTGATGCCATGTTCCCCGAGCGTGACGCGATCGATGCCCTTCAGATCGGTGGTGGCCCGTGCACCCTGGCCCGGTATCTCGTTGCCACCCATCGTCACGCGCGGGTGCGCGTGGTGGAGCGCGATGGGGGAATCGTGCAGGTGTCGCGCGACCATCTGGCACTTGATGACGTGCCCCGCCTCGATGTGACGGTGGGCGATGGCCGCGCCGCCGTGCTGGCAACCGACGACGCCTCACTCGACCTGGTGGTGGTGGATGCCTTCGTGGGGCTCGTGGCACCGCACGCGCTCTCCACCCGCGAGTTCGTGGCCGAGGTGCGCCGGGTGCTGCGCCCGGGAGGCCTCTACGCAATGAACCTCATCGACGTTGAGCCGCTGGAACTTGCGCGCGCCATGGCCGCCGGAATGCTGCAGCACTTTCCCGAGGTGGCGCTCATCGCAGACCCCGCCGTGCTGGAGCACCGCACCTCGGGCAACGTGCTGCTGGTGGCGAGTGATCGGCCGCTGCCCCCCGAGGCGCTTGGCAGGTCGCTGGCCCGTGACGCATCCCAGTGGGAGGCACGCACCGGTCGCGCGCTGGCGGGCATGGTGCAGGGCCATCCGCCGCTCACCGACGATGAGCCCCCCACGCATCAACTTGCCCGTCTGGCCCCCCTGTGGGGCCGGGTGAAGCAACCCCGGGGCTGAGTCGGATCAGCCGGGACGGCCGGCGGCGAACAACTCGGAGAGCCCGACTGGCCGCAGGCCCTTGGCCTTGAGCCCCTGCAGAATGCCGGGGAACGCGGCTGCGGTATTGGGCTTGGTGTGCATGAGGATGATTGACCCGCGGCGCGCCCCACCTACTGCGCGCTGCGTGATGACCGACGCGGGTGGCGGCCCCCGCCAGTCGTTGGTGTCAACGTCCCACATCAGCACGTAGCGGTAGCCCAGGGCGCCTGCGGCCGCGCGCAGGCCCGGCCCGTATCCACCGAAGGGCGGCCGGTAGAACGGCGCGGTGCTGTATCCGGCCAGGGCATCCCATGGTGCATTGCGCTTGAGGTCCGACGTGCCGAATGCCTCCGTGGTACCCACGCCCGTGGTGTGCGAATAGCCGTGGCTGCACACCTCAAGCACCCCGTCGGTGATTGCGGTGCGCAGCGTGTCGCGAAAGCTCTGGTTCCACAGGCCCTGGTTGATGGCGTTGAAGCAGAAGGTGATGGTGACCTTGGCAGCGCGGGCGCTGGCGATCATGCGTATGGCCTCGGAGGGGCCGTACCCGTCATCAACTGTCACCGCCACCAGCGGCTTCTGGGTTTGGATGCGGCGCACGATGACCGTGCCGAGCCCTGGGGGCTGCACCGACCACAACACGGGCGCGCTCAGGCCGACATTTCCTGCGTCGTCCCTGCCCTCCGCCGTGACCGACACCAACCCGACGATGCGGTTGGCCCGAAGTGCGAGTGGAAGCTGCAGCACGTCGCCCGCCGTCTTCCACGCGCCGGTGGCAAGGGTGACCCCATCCGCCCCCGGCCGCTTGACGATTGCCCGCACCTGCGACGCGCCGCCGGGGCGGAGCGGGATTCCCAGGGTCTGCCGATTGGGCACGGTGGGCACCGCTGGGATGAGCACCGGCGCGGGGTTGGTGGCGTCCAGCGTGACCGAGGGTGGGGTGACCGCCACCACGGTGCCATCGGTGAGCGTGGCATCGAGCCGGTACTCGCCATCGGGCAGAAGCTGACCAGTACCGCCGGTGCCACGGCCGCCATTCCACACGACAGTCACCGTGCCCGGGGTGGTGGCGATTGGGATGGGGGGGAGGGTGGCTTCCACGGTGCCGTCGGCGCGGGTCACCCGCACGGTGGTCGCCTGCAGCAGCGAGGTGGGCACCGTGATGCTGATTGGGGACACCGTCGCGTTGACCGCAGGCTGTGCTGTGGCCACGGTGCACGCGACGAGGGCGCATACGGTGGTGAGTGCGAGAGGAATCTTCATGGGCTGGGGCACGATATGGGGATTTCCCCGGGGCATGGCCCACCCCTGCTCCGTCACGACATCCGCAACGCCTGTCTCAGGCGGACGATAACTCCTCGGCGGCCGTCGCCACCGCGCGCCTGGGCCAGCACAGCGCCATGAGCACAATCAGCAGCCCATCACGCAGAATGAGAATGCCCATCTGTGGGGTCTGCAGCGCCACCAGTTGCCAGTAGCCGGCCGGGAAGTACGCCTGCGTCACAAGCAGTGCTGCCACGCTGATGCCCACGGCCCATCGTCCCATGCGTCCGGTCACGAGCACCGCCCCCGGGATGATCCACACGAGAAACTGCGGCGACAGCACCTTGCCCGCCACCAGCAGCGCAATGCATGTGGTGGCGATGGCGGCGACAAACAGGCTTGAGTCGGCCATGGCCGGGCTGGTGAGCAGCAGGCGCCACAGCGTGTAGGCGATGGTGGCCACGAGCACCACCAGCACCACGGTGGAGATGAGCGCTACGAACTGGGGCCCATCCCCGGGAAGCCCCTGAGATCCAAACGAACTCTCAACCGCCAGCGGCGCACCCGCGAGAATCCTCAGGCTCATGAGGTATGCCGCGCCCGTGGACTCAAGTTGCAGGGGCCGGTCGAGGTGGTACGAGATGGATCCCCACATCCCGTGCGGTGCGGTGATGATGAGTGGCACCACGACCACAGCCACGATTGCCGCGCACCATCCCGCCGCACGGGCCACCGAGGGCCAGCCATGGCGTCGCCAGTGCACGATCAGCAGCACCGGGATGAACGCCAGTGGCACCAACTTCACCAGAATGGCCACGGCAAGGATCACCCACGCCATGGTCATTCGGTCGGTCACCACAGCCCACAGCATCCAGGCAATGAGTGCGGCGAGCAGCAGGTCGAACCGCGTGGTCAGCAGGTTTCCCAGCAAGAGCGGTGACAGCGCCACCACCGCACCAGCTGCCATCTGCCGCCTGGGTGACATGCCGAGTGCCTTCGCCGTGAGGGTCACCGCGATCACGGTGGCGATGAGCGAGAACAGCATGAGGGTGGCGAAGGTGAAACCGAACGCGCCCGGCAACACGCCGGTGATCCAGAAGAGCACTGCGGCTCCCGGCGGGTACTCAAGCGGGAAGTCGCGGTAGGGCATCTCCCCGGCGCTCATGTGGTCGTACACGGCCTGATACACGGGCACGTCGGAGATCTGCGAGACGTACGCGGCCATCCACTGCAGCGGGCCGATCCACACAAGCACCGCGAGCACAGACAGCCACAGCGGCAGCCACTTCTCCAGCCGTGGGTTCATGCGGTGGCGGCCTCTCGCTGCGTGTCGGTGTCGGGGTTCGGCGGTGTGCGCGGGGGAATGGGGTCCCGCTCGCGCCGAGGCCACTCTGGCACCACCACCATAAGGATGAGTGGCAGAAACCAGGGGATGTACAGGTAGAACCAGTGCGTGAGCGTGAGCTCAAAGCCGATCAGCAGTGCCGCGCCGATTGCGGCCCACTGCACCAGGTCGATGCGCCGTGGCCACCGCAGTACCGCGAGCCCGGCGACGATCACCAGCCCCATCAGCGCGATGTGCACGTATCCAAGATCCGGGTGCTGGCCCCAGATCGAGAAGGGCGAGTCGCGGCCTGCCTGGTATCCGACCGTCCGTGACCAGAACGCCGTCACCCCCGAGAGCCCGTCGAGGAACAGCACCCACCCGGTGAGCAGCGCCGCGATAACGAGCCCACCGATGTAGGCCATCAGCCTGCGCCTGCCACCCTGCGGGTTGGCTCTCGGAAATGGATGGCGCGCCCACAGCGGCACAAGCACCACGGGCACGATCTTGGCAGCGATGCCGAGGCCCAGCGTGAGCCCACGGCCCATGGGCCGGGCGGCGAGCACCAGGCCCCAGGCCATGGCCGCGGCGATCAGGGCGTCGTTGGAGTTGCTCGACAGCGTGAACGCGGTAAACGGGAATGCCGCCCATGCGATGGCCAGGGTGAGCCCCAGGCGTCGCCCACCAAGTCGCCACCCGGCCACCATCAGCCCCAGCAGCGCCAGGGCGTCAAACAGCGTGGCGGCGCCGTGCGCGGCTGGCAGGTCATCCCATTTGCCATGAAGGGGCTCGGCGATCTCAAATGGCACGTAGACCAGGTAGTTGAGCGGGCCGTAGGTGTCGCACTGCCCGCAGTCCTTGGGGAAGTTGCCGTATGGGGTCGTCCCGTGCTGGATGAGATCCGCGCCGATCACGCCTGCGTATCCCACGTCGATCACGTTGCTGTCAAAGGCGTTGAGGCCCCAGCGCAGTGCGAGGAGCACCACCAACACCGTCACCAGCAGCCACGTGGGCATCCAGCCGGGCAGACCCGGTCGGCGGGAGGTGCGCGTGGATGTGGCATCGGCCGGCTCGGCCTCCCTCCCTCTGCCCTTGGCCGCGCGGGCCCGCTGGACGGTGATGAACACCATGCGGGCCAGCAAGTAGACGAGGGGGAGGTACTGCAAGGGCACCGACGTGAAGATGTCGCCGTTGTTGAAGTACCACCACGAGATGCTGAAGGACAGCAGGGCAAGCAGGTCGAGGGTGCGCCACGAAAGCATGCTGCGCGGGCGGGTGATGGGCAGCAGTACCACGAGGAACACCACGCACAGCGGAATCCATATGCGAAGGTTGTTGACACCTCGGCCGAACGCACCCTCGTATCCACGGGCCATCATCCAGGCCACCTGCGGGCCCACGCGTACCTCGGCGATCGACCCGTCCTCGTCGCGCACGTAGACCTCGGCCTCCACCACCTCCGCGGTCTTCGGGCCGCTGATAAACGAGACCTTCCAGCGGTGGTCCTTGTCCTGAAGCTCCGACGCGGTGCGGTGGATGGGGTGGTCGGCGATCCAATCCTTCAGGCGCTGGTCGGCCTTCGCGAGGGTGGTCGCCTCCTCACTGCTCAGCGTTGCGCTGTACGGCGTCTTGCCGGCTGCACGTGCACTCGCCTGGGCCTGAAGGGCGGCTGCACCCGCGGCGATGCCGTTGAGCTCACCGCTCACCGCGGCCAGCGCCTCGGCGGGGGTGGTGATGGTCAGGCCAGCGGCGTTGAGCGATGGTGCAGCGACCAGCGCCAGCGCGGCAACCAGCGCGATCACCAGCGCCCGCAGCCTCACGGCCTTCTCCGACTACCTACCGGAAAGACCAGCGACGGCTCAGCAGGTAGCTGAGCGGCGTCACGAGCACGATCGCGATGGCCTGCGAGAGCGTCTCGCCCAGTCCTGCATCCACCAGCAACTGCAGAATGATGAGATTGGCGATGAGCGCAACCACCGACACGGCCAGATACCGGGCGCCCTGACCCACCATGGCCTCGGCATGCGCACGGAACGTCCAGTGCCGGTTGAGCATGAAGTTGTTCATCCACGCGACGATGAACGCGATGATGGCTGCCGGGATGTAATGCACGCCGAGGAGCAGCGCGATGCTGAAGATCGCGAGGTTGACCACGTAGCCGGACGCACCGACCACGAGGAACCGCCCGAGCTGCATCCAATCGGAGCGGTTGACGCGCCGCGGATCCGGAATACGAAGAAGCGTGGACGGGGAGCGATCACCCGCAGTTTCATCCTTTACCGACACAAGGAGCGAGGCTAGCAAAGCCCCCCGGTCCCACCGTGGCGGTAAGGCACGCCCCGGGTACCTTTGCCACCTTCCGCGCGCCCCCTGTCACAGCGACTGACCCCACCCGGGGTCTGACCCCAGGTGGGGACTGACCCCCGCCGCCGCCGGTTCACGCCTCGTCCGAGCAGCAGCAGCGGCCTCGGGGATTCCTCTTCGCACGAGCTCGATGATCCGCTCCCGGGCGATCCACGCTCCGCCATCGCCTACTCCAAATATTCCGTGCAGCGAGGGGAGGTCAATGGTTCCCGGGTGAATGACACCAGCCACCATCGCCGCGTAGCTACTCCACATCCAATCATCGGGGTGTGACACGAGCCCGGCCCTCACAGGATTGAGCGCCACGTACCTCAGAACGGCGTGCATCTGATGAGTGGTGCCGACGTGGACGTCGTGAAAGCGATCGCCAAATACGTGCCCGCTGCGGCCATGTCGGTGGTTGAAGGAGCTTGCATGCCCACCAAGGAGGTCCCGCATCCCGTCGCTGATGGCGCCGTGATCACCCCTCACCACCAGGTGGATGTGATTCCCCATAAGGCAATACCCAAGGCACGACCATTCCCGCCGCTGGCTCGTTCTGCCGAGCCGCATGAGGAACCGCTGGCAGTCCTCGCCATCGAGAAAGATTGACTGGCGGTTGGAGCCCCGGGCGGTCAGGTGGTACGCCTCGCCCGGGTGGACCTCTCGAATTGATCGTGCCATTTGCCACCTCGTTTGCGGGCTGAATGTCGTACTGGGATAACGCATCAGCGGCCCCGAAAACCCGCACGAAAGTGCCAACATTTCCCCTGCCACACTTTTGATACAGCGACTGACCCCACCCGGGGTCTGACCCCACCGGGGGACTGACCCCGTTGGGGGACTGACCCCACCCGGGGTCTGACCCCGGGGGTCGGTCTTGGTCTCCTGGGCCGTCGCGGCAGGGGCAGGGCGCTTTGCGGCGTATCATCAACCGAGGTCGTTCGACCCGTTCTTATGAGCACAAATGACGTGACCGACAATCCAGGCACCGGGACCCCGCTCCCTCCACAGACGCCGCTGGTCGGCCCTGCCGATGCCGCGCGCTACGACTCGCGGTTCTCGGCGCTCGCCTCCGGCACCATGTCGTCGGCCATGCGCGACCTCATGGCCATCACCGAGCGGGCCGACATCATCTCGCTGGCCGGTGGGCTTCCCGACACCGAGGCATTCCCGCGCGAGATCTACGACGACATCGCCGCAGACCTTGGTCGCGACTATCTGGCATCGGCCCTTCAGTACGGGCCCACCGATGGCATGCTCGAACTCCGCGAGCACGTCGTCAACATCATGGCCGAGGAGGGTGCCCGCGCTCGCGTTGAGGACGTCATGATCACCTCGGGCGGCCAGCAGGCCATCGACCTGAGCATCCGCACCTTCGTGGATCGCGGCGACGCGGTTCTTGCCGAGGGCCCCACATATCCGGGGGCCGTGCCGTGTTTCACGGCATACGGCGCCGACGTCACACACATCCCGCTTGATGACGACGGCATGCGCATCGATTTGATGGAAGAGGCCCACGCGCGCCTGGTGGCGGATGGCCGCCCGCCCAAGATCCTCTACACCATCCCCAACTTCCAGAATCCGGCCGGCGTCACCATGTCGCTCGAGCGCCGCCAGCGGCTCATCGAGTTCGCCCACGCCAATGGGCTGCTCATCATCGAGGACAACCCGTACGGCCAGATCCGCTTCGAGGGCGACCCACTCCCCACGCTGTACGAGCTCGACGACGGCGCCGGCTGGGTGGTCTACCTCTCCACGTTCTCCAAGATCCTTGCCCCGGGTATCCGTGTGGGCTGGGTCGTGGCCCCGCCCGCCGTGCTGCGCAAGATGAACCTGGGCAAGCAGGCGGCTGACCTGTGCTCGTCCACCTTCACCCAGCGGTTCGTCACCGAGTACCTCAAGCGCAACGACTACCGCGACCACGTCGCCCGCCTCAATGGCATCTACCGCGGTCGCCGCGACACCATGCTGCAGGCGCTCGAGGCCAGGTTCCCCAGCACCGCCACGTGGACCCGCCCGCGCGGCGGCTTGTTCGTATGGGCAACGCTGCCCGACTACATCGACACCAAGCACCTGCAGGCCCGCGCCCTTGAGCGCCACGTGGCCTTCGTGCCCGGCGAGGCGGCGTTCCTCGACGGCCGCGGCCGCTCATCGATGCGCCTCAACTTCTCGGGCGTTTCCGAAAGCCTCATCACCGAGGGCATCGGTCGCCTCGGTGAGGTGGTCAGCGAGTTCTGCTCGCTGCACGACGCCCTGAACCCCGGCCGGTCGTGAGCCGGGTCGCAGTCCTCAAGGGCGGCTCATCGCTGGAGCGGGAGGTCTCGCTCCGGTCGGGCACCAACGTGGAGCTGGCGCTTGCCCGTCTGGGCCACCACGTCATCCCGGTTGACGCCGACCAGCACCTGGTCCGCGTGCTGCGGGACGAGCGCCCCGACGTGGCCTTCATCGCACTCCACGGCCGCGGCGGCGAGGACGGCACCGTGCAGGAGATCCTTGAGATCCTCCGGATCCCATACACGGGCTCGGGTGTGCTGGCCAGCGAGCGCGCCATGGACAAAGTGGTGAGCAAGGCCCTCTTTCGCAAGGCCAACGTGCCTGTGCCGGATGGCTATGCATTTGGCAAGGAGGCCTTCAGCAAGATGGGCGCCGCCGACACCCTGCCCGAGATCCAGCAGCGCCTCGGCCTTCCGCTGTGCGTCAAGCCGGCGCGTCAGGGATCGGCACTCGGCATCTCCATGGTGCGCGAGCCCGGCGACCTCGGAGGCGCCATTCTCAACGCCATGGCCTACGACGACCGGGTCTTGGTTGAGCGCCTCATCCCCGGGCGCGAACTCGCCGTGTCGGTGGTCATGACCGACGAGCCCTGGGCCCTTCCGGTGATTGAGGCCGTCCCGCTCGGGCGCGACTTCTACGACTTCGAAGCCCGCTACACCCCGGGCGAGTGCGAACTGCGGGCCCCGGGCGACCTCGACGACGCCCTGGTGCAAGAGGCCGCCGCCATCAGCATCGCCGCCGCCCGTGCGCTTGAGTGCCGCGGCATCCCCCGCGTCGATCTCATGCTTGATGCTGAGGGCCACTTCTGGGTGCTCGAGGTCAACACCATCCCGGGCATGACCGACACAAGCCTGCTGCCCAAGGCCGCCGAGGTCGCCGGTATCGGGTTTGACCGCGTGGTGGCCGACATGCTCGACCTGGCCGCGCTCGACGTCTGAGGTGGGCACCATCGGCGATATCCCCGGAGCCACGCGCTCGCGGGTGCACGTTGGTGGGGTGACGTTGTCGGTGCAGCAGATGGGGCCACCCGATGGCCTGCCGGTCATCCTGTGGCACGGCTTTCCCGAACTCGGCTACTCATGGCGCGCTCAGGCCGCCGCACTGGCCACCGCCGGCTACCGGGCCATCGTCCCCGACCTGCGCGGCTACGGCGAAAGCGACCGCCCACAGGGCACCGCCGAATATGCCTTCCCAAACCTGGTGGGTGATGTCACGGGGCTCATCAGTGCGCTCGATCTCGAATCAGCGCACCTCGTGGGACACGACTGGGGTGGCAGCCTCACCTGGGCCACCGCAGCGCTCGCGCCACAGGTAGTGCGCTCACTGTTCATCCTCAACTCGCCTCACCCGGTGGCAAGTGCCGAGTGCCGCCAGGTACCCGAACAGCAGCAGAAGAGCTGGTACATGCTGCTGTTTCAGTTCCCCGGCATCGCCGAGGAGTGGTTGCTCAACAACGACGCCGCCAACCTCGAGGCGTTCGTGTTCGACACCGCCGCACCCGGCACGTTCCCGGCCGCCGAGCGCCGTGTCTTCAAAGACGCCCTGATGCGCCCGGGCGCCATGACCGCCGCGCTCGAGTACTACCGCGCCAACATCCCGCCTGAGAACTGGCTGAAGCCACCTCCGCAGATGCCCTCCATCACCGTGCCCACCACCATCGCATGGGCCGACAACGACGCCTACATGAGCGACCTGCTGCTCGAGCGGTCAATCACCAAGGTCACCGGCCCGCTTGAGGTGGTGATGCTTCCGGGCGTCAGCCACTGGGCCCAGCAGGAGGCACCCGAGTTGGTCACCGACGCCCTGCTCGCTCATCTCGCCCGCGTCGCGTAGCAACCCCCGGCAACCCGGGCACCGCCTAGAGTGCCCGCATGGCTGACTCTCCGGCAGGACGCATCGAAACCGACCGCGATGGCGACGTGGTGGTGGTGACCATCGCCAATGAGGCCCGGGCCAACAGCCTGGACGACCCCATGCTGAAAGCACTCGCCGAGGCACTCGACCCCGAGGCGCTCGGCGATGCCCGCGCCGTGGTGCTCACCGGCGCCGGCGACCGCAACTTCAGCGGTGGTGTTGACCTGCAGGCCCGCGATGGTGACGCACTCACCGACGCCGTGCGCAGTGGCGAGCGCCTGCTGGGCCGTGCCGCCGCCGCCGTTGAGGGGTGCCCCGTACCCGTGGTGTGCGCGCTTAACGGCAGCGCATTTGGTGGGGCACTTGAGATCGCCATGGCCGCCGACTGGCGCATCGCATCACGCGGTGCACGGTTTGGCATGCCACCGGCGCGACTGGGCTGGGTGTATGCGGCCGAGGGCATCCGGCGGTTCGTTGATGCCTGCGGCGCGGCCAACACCCGTGAACTCTTCCTCACCGGCCGCCCCGTGGATGCCGAGCGCGCCCGGCAGATGGGCATGGTCAACCGGGTGGTCGATCGCCTCGAACTGGGTGACCTCGCCTTCGCCGACGCCATGGAGATCGGCAAGAATGGTCCCATCGCCGTCGCCGGCATGCGCGCCGTCATCAAGGCCATCGAGACCGACGCGCCGCCGTCGGAGGCTGCCGAGATCGCCGAGCGGTGGCGTCAGCGGGCATTCCAGAGCGTCGACATCGAGGAGGGCCTCGCGGCCTTCCGCGAGAAGCGGGACCCGCACTTCACTGGTCGGTAGCGCTCGGCAGCGTTCTTGCTGGAGGTCGTGGGTCCTTACGGAAATCCGTATGCTTCACCCACAGACGTGTGTTCGGGCGTAACTCGGTACCGCGCGAATACGGCTCCCTCACCCCACTCCCCAGAGGAACTCGAATGCCTCGCCTCACTCCCTCCCGTTCCGCCATCGCTGTTGTGTTACTGGCTGCGTTCGCGTTCGCGTCGAGCGCCTTCAGCGCCGTCACGGTCCAGATTGACTGCACTGCTCCCAACCTGACACCCATCACGTTCAATGCTGATATCGGCGAAACGGTCACGTTTCAGATGGCGAACCCTTCGTGCGACCTAAGTGGTGGTTGGGAGTTCGCCAACGGGAACGGGCTGTATTACGGCGCTGAGGCGAACGTCACGGAGGCTGGATACATGACCCTCGTCGGTCACAACGGCTCTTTTTCCGGCAACACCTACCGATACAGCAGCGACTGGTGGGTGCACGCCAATTCACCCGGCGACACAACCATCACGACGACGTTGGGTGCAACTGATGGCGCAGGCACGACGCTGGTGCCCGGAGCCACGGTGGCCGGGATCGACACCGCACTCTCGTCTTGGGGCTTAACAACGGGCGTCCAGAATCCAATCGTGTGGAGCGGACCCCGCACGGCCCCGACCGCACCGATCTCGGTCAGCGCTGTAGCGGGCGATGCGGCAGCAGTGGTGTCGTGGTCTGCGCCGGAGAGCGACGGTGGCTCCGCGATTACTGGCTACACCGTCACGGCGAGGCCCGGCGGCGCCACCTGTCAGACCGCAACCACCACCTGCACGGTCACAGGCCTCAGCAATGGCACCGCCTACACGGTTTCGGTCATCGCACGCAATGAGATCGGACCGAGCCCAGCATCTGCCGATAGCGCCCCGGTGACCCCATTTGCCGATAGTGCCCCGGTGACCCCATCTGCACCTGCGGCCGAAAGCCCTGTACTCAAGGAAACGGGGGGTACTGCAACCACCGCAACTCCCAGTGTGTATCTGTCGCAATCGCAGCGGCGCAACGGGATCCCCGTGAACAGGAATGGCGACGTCAGAATCACGCTGCAGCGGCCGGTTGGAGGTGCTGCATGTGCGATGACGGGCACCTTCACCACGACCTCGCCCGCAGCCAGATCGGGTATGTCGTCGTTCGCCACCAGCACCACCCTTGGCTCGTTCAAGAATGTGCGGGTGCCGGCCGGATCCACCAAGGCGATCACCGTGAGGCTCTTTGCCACTCCGTTGCATTACCTGCAGGCGAATGGCGCGACCACCATCGGGGCCGTGCTCACCATTCGGAGAACGTTGGGTTGCGCCACCACGTCGAGCTCACAGAAGGTGCGCCTGCGTATTGCGCGCGTGCGCATCGCGGTGACCGGCTAGTAGGAAGAGCGCCGCAATGGCACGGGGCCCGCATGCGCATGGCATGCGGGCCCCGTGGGCACTGCGGTATGCGGTGCGGTACTAGACGAGTGGACCCGCGGCCACCACGGCCGGGCTCACCATTTGCTCGTACTGCGCGAAGTTCTCCTTGAAGGCGGCCGCAAGCTTGCGGGCCGTCTCCTCAAACGCCGCGGGGTCCGGCCAGGTCTGGATGGGATCGAGCAGCTTCGGGTCCACGCCCGGCACGCTCACCGGCACGTGCAGGCCGAAGATCGGGTCCTGACGCGTCTCGGCGCTATCGAGCTCGCCGTTGATGGCGGCACGCACCAGCGTGCGGGTTGCCTTGATGGGCATGCGCGAACCGATTCCGTACTGGCCGCCGGTCCACCCGGTGTTCACCAGGTAAGCCACCGCGCCGGTCTTGTCGAGGCGCTCACCCAGCATCTCGGCGTACACGTTGGGCTTCTGCGGCAGGAACGGCGAGCCGAAGCAGGTGCTGAACGTGGTCTGCGGCTCGGTCACACCCACCTCGGTGCCGGCCAGCTTGGCCGTGTAGCCCGAGAGGAAGTGGAACATGGCCTGCTCGGGTGTGAGGCGGGCGATGGGCGGCAGCACGCCGAAGGCGTCGGCCGTGAGCATGACCACGGTGCTCGGGATACCCGCGCGCTTCTCGGGCACCGAGCCCGGGATCTGCGTGAGGGTGTAGGCGGCACGCGTGTTCTCGGTGATGGAGTCGTCGTCCAGATCGAGCTGACGCGTTGCCGGGTTCATGACCGCGTTCTCAACCACCGTGCCGAAGTGCGTGGTGGTGGCGAAGATCTCCGGCTCGGCCTCGGCCGAGAGGTTGATGATCTTCGCGTAGCAGCCGTTCTCGATGTTGAACACGCCATCATCGGCCCAGCCGTGCTCGTCGTCACCAATGAGCCTGCGCTCGGGGTCGGTGCTGAGCGTGGTCTTGCCGGTGCCCGACAGGCCGAAGAACACCGCGACGCGGCCGTCGTGGGCCACGTTGGCCGAGCAGTGCATGCTGAGCACGCCGGTCTCGGGCAGGCGGTCGTTCATGAGGGTGAAGATCGACTTCTTGATCTCACCGCCGTACTTGGTGCCGCCGATGAGGATCTCGAGCTTGGTCAGGTTGAGCGTGACGAAGCCTGATGAGTTGGTGCCGTGCGTTGCCGGGTCGGCGTCGAACGTGGGCGCGTGCAGGATGACGGCCTGGGGCTCGTGCACCTTGATCTCGTCGGGCGTTGCCGGGATGAACATGGTGCGGGCAAACAGCACATGCCACGCGCTCTCGCTCACCAGGCGCAGCGGCAGGCGGTGCTCGGGGTGGGCGCCCGCGAAGGCGTCCAGCACAAACAGTTCGCGGCCATCGCCCAGATGGGCAGCAAGGTCGCCGCGCAGCACATCGTTGTGTGCTGGCTCGATGGGCTGGTTGGGGCCCCACCACACGCGGCCCTCAGAGCCGGGCTCCTTCACCGTGAACTTGTCCTTGGGCGAACGACCCGTGTTGGGTGCCGTGTTCACCAGCAGCGGACCGCCCTCACAGATCACGCCCTCATCACGACGGAGTGCGTGCTCGTAGAGCTCTTCCGTTGTGGGGTTCCAGTGGATGGTTCCCGAGGTCGTAACGCCGTGTGCATCCAGTTCGACCGGCCCGTTGCCGTTGCTCATCCAATCCCTCCGGTGGGGTTTCTCGTCCGCGAGGGGCGCGACCCGCTTCGCGATCTGTGAAACGTACCCGTTTCGTCGGCGTCAATCAGCACGGAGCAGTGGGCCATTCGTCCCGCTGATAGCGTCGCGGCAATGCGTCGCGACGAGCTGCAATCCACTGGTACGCAGGTTCCCGTGCTGGCCACGGTGGCCCTTGGGCCCCTGCCGCAGCCCGGCAACTGGGCCAGACGGCTCGAACTGCTGGGGATGGACGTCATCACCACCGGTGCGGCCGTGGACGATCCAGAGACGATCCGCGCCGCCGTCGCCGCCGTGCCGCACCGGCCGGTACTTGCCCGGGCGGGCGATCCTGGGGCGCTTGTGGCCGCAGGAGCGCACATCGTGGTGATGGATGGAGCGGCTCCGCATGGGGCATACGCATTCCGCCCCGACGAAGTGCTGGTGATCCCCGTGGCCGCCGACGCCCCGGCCGAGAACGCCAATGACGTTGCACGCGACGTGCTCATTGCGGCACGCGAGGGGTCGCCATCGGCCCTCTGGGTTGCGGCTCCCGACCTATCGGGCGTGCCCGAGGATGTGGTGGAGGCCAAGTTGCGGGCCATGGCTGAGGGGGCCCGTATGGCCCGTATGTGGTTGGCGAAAGAGCAATTCGACACTGATTGAGGCCGGGATGTGGGGGAAACGCCCCTCCGGCGTCTAACCTGATGGAGATGGTGACCCCCTTTCGACGCGCCCGTATGGCGCTACAGACCTCCCTGCCCACGATTGTCGGGCTGGTTGTCATCGCGATCGCGGTGGCCAACCTTGCTGATGTCGTGTGGTCGGGCATGGCCGAGCACTTCGAGGTGCTCGCGCGACTGGTGCCCGAGCGTGCTGCTCCGTGGGCCCATGCCCTTGCCGCACCCGTCGCCGCGCTCATGCTCGGGCTGGGCTGGGCGCTTACCCAGCGCCGTCGCGCCGCACTGGCAATCGCCGTGGCGCTGCTGGGCGTGATGGCCGTCACCATGGCGGGCGACCGACGTGTGGCCGACGCCATCGCCTGTGGTGTGCTTGCCGTGCTGCTGTACCTCGCTCGCAGCGCCTTCCCGGTGATGCCGGCACCTGGGGCCATCCGCCAGTCGGTTCGCCGTATCCCGTTTGTGGCGGTGGGATCATTTGTCATTGGTGTGCTCGCCGTAGTGGTGGCACGCGGCGACGCCGTGCCCGAGATCAGCGGTGGCGATGTAGTGCGCGAGGTATTTGCACTGCTCACCTGGCGTGCCGGCCCGGCCGACTTCCCGGCCACCTTCTACTGGCTGCCCGAGGCCCTGGCGCTGGTGAGCATCGTCGCACTGGTGATGGTGCTGGCACCGCTCATGCGGCGTCCGCCATTCGTCCCCGACCCGCAGACGGCGGCCTCGCGGCGTCGCGTTGACGATCTGGTGAGCCGTCACGACAGCGGCAGCCTGTCGTCATTTCTGCTGCGCGCCGACCACCACTGGATGTTCTCCGATGATCGCAACGCGGTGCTGTCGTACCGGGTGGAGTCGGGCGTGTTTCTGGTCGCTGCCGACCCGGTGGGGAATCCCGACGCGTTGCCCGGGCTGGTGCAGAAGGCCGCCGATACCGCCGAGCGTCATGGCTTGCTGTTTGGCGTGATGGCCGCATCCGACACCATGCGACCCCTGTGGCGACACGTGGGTCTTCGCGCGTTCTATCTGGGCGACGAGGCCACGGTGGAGGCCAACACCTTCTCGCTGGAGGGTCGCGCCATCCGCAAGGTTCGCCAGTCGGTTACCCGCCTGGAGCGCGAGGGATTTACTGCCGACCTGGTGCGTGTGCGCGATCTGGGTACCACCGACCGGGCAGCGCTTGAGGACTTCCGTCGCGCATGCCGAGGTGGCCAGGCCGAGCGCGGCTTCTCAATGGCATACGACCGCGTGGAGGACCCGGGTGGCCAGCCCTCATGGGTGGCGATCGCTCGCGGCCCCAATGGCGCACTGGCTGGCGTCATCCACTTCGTTCCCGGTAACCGCGGCCGCACCCAGTCGCTGGCGATGCAGTTGCGTGCACCCGAGACGCCCAACGGGCTCATGGAGTTTCTTACGGTGCGGGCGATTACCCGGTTTCGCGACGAGGGTGTTGAGGATGTCTCACTCAACTTCGTGACCGGAGGCCGGTACTTCCGTGAGCAGGACACCTCAACGCAGCGGGCGCTCAACCACACACTGCGCTTTGCCGA
>JBMOGE010000003.1:0-56109 GCA_049318525.1 Miltoncostaeaceae bacterium | reverse complement strand
GAGCGTCCGGGCATCAACGCACTGTGCGCGGTGGCGGGCTCCAATCACCGCGTCATGACACCCCGGGGCCTGTCGTTCACGCTGGCGCCCGCAATCAACGCCGCCGGCCGTCTGGGCGACCCCGGGCGTGCCCTCGAACTGCTGCTCGCAACTGACGAGCGCGAGGCCCGTGCTCTTGCTGAGGAGCTCTGGGCCCTCAACACCACCCGACGTGACGTGGAGCGACAGGTCACGGCGGAGGCCATCGCGATTGTGGAGGCCGAGACCGGTCAACGGGCCGATGCCGCCATCACGCTGGTGGTGGGAGAGGGGTGGCACGAGGGCGTGGTGGGCATCGTGGCATCGCGCATGGTGGAGCGGTTTGGGCGACCCGCGATCGTGCTCGCCACCTCCGGGGACGAGGCGAAGGGGTCCGGCCGCAGTCTTCCCGGGGTGGACCTGCATGCGATCGTGGGCGACGCGGACGCCCTGCTTACGCGCTGGGGTGGTCACGCGGGCGCCGTGGGCGTATCGCTGGCAACCGATGACATCGCCGCATTTCGTGGGGCGCTTGAGTCGGCCGCGGCCGGGCGCAGACGAGAGATCTCGCGGGCGCGCACACGCTCCGTGGATGCCGTCGCCGGTGGTCCCGATCTCACGCTCGCGACGGCTGAGGCCCTTGAGGCGCTGGCCCCGTTTGGCCGCGGAAACCCCGAACCCCGCATCGTGGTGCCCGGGTGCGCAATCACAGGTATTTCGCGTGTGGGCGGGGGCAAGCACCTGAAGGCCCGGCTTTCTGCCGGGGGCGTGATGGCGCCTGCGATCGGCTTCCAGATGGGAGACCAGAGCGCAGAACTGAAGAGTGCAGGCGAGGATGCGCGCTACGACGCCGTTGCGCGCCTCGAGGTGGAGCGGTGGCAGGACACCGTGGGGCCGCGGGTGACGCTTGAGGCCATCGTGCGCCTGCCGGATGGACCGCCCGTGCCCGGTGGCTGCGCCACTGCCTGCGATGTCTCATGCCCGGACCGCGTGCACATGGCCGGGGTGCGCCGCCTGCTGGATGCACCATTTCCGGCCGCGGCACCACCGGCGGCCCTTGAGCCACCTGCCGACGTCGTGGACCGCCGGGGCGAGGGACGGGCGCTTCCGCTCATCGCTTCGCTGGCCGGTGCTGACGGGGGCGTGGTTGCGGTGGTGGCCGACCTGCCGCGCCGACGCGCCGCCCTGGCCGATGTGCTGTTTCCGGGGAGACTCGGGGTCGAGGTGGCGATTATCGGCGGTGACCGCTGCGACCGTGACGCAATGGCATCGCGCCTGGCGCTCGCACGTGGCGGGCCGCTGCTCGCGCTCCTCGATCCCCGTGCGCTGGCCGACCTGGTACTACCGGACGACGTGCACCTGGTGCTGATTGACCCCCCGGTGTTCGATGCAGACATCGTGGCGCTCCGCACGGCCGGGGCGGGGCGCACGGTGCATCTGGCGTGGGGTGAGGACGAGGCCCGCCATGCGCTCGGGGTGGCCGAGGCCGATCTCTCGGTGCGTGATGTCGCCCGTGCGCTCTGGCCATCGCTGCAGGTCGCCGGCGCACTCATGCCGTGGGACTCGGGCCTCGACCACCTGCTCGCGGGGAATGGGGCAGTCTCACGGTCGCCGCGCGCAGTCGCGATTGCACTTGCAGCGCTCGGCGAGGCTGGGCTCATCACGGTTGACGATGCGGGCATCACGGTGTGCGACGGCGTCGGGCGATCTGACCTTGAGACCACCCCAACGGGTCTGCACGCGGCTGCCGTGCTCGACCAGGCACGGCACCTCGCGGCGCGCGCGATGACCCTTGACATCTTCGGAGCGCTGCCCGAGTTCGCCGGCGGCCCCGAGGATGGTCCGTCTTTCCCCGCTGGCGCGTTATCGTAGGACCTGTGGGAACACCGCTCGCCGACCTTGGACTGACGCCGGCGACCGGCCCCTCGGAACTCGAGGAGCTGGTACGCGAGGTGCTGTCCAATCACCCCGATGCCGACGCCGATGCCATTCGGCGCGCATACGGGTACGCCGATGAGCGCCACCACGACCAGCTTCGCCACTCGGGTGCGCCGTACATCACCCATCCGCTTGGAGTGGCGCGCATCTGTGCCGGGCTCGGCCTTGACGGCGAGACCATCCAGGCTGCCCTGCTGCACGACACGGTGGAGGACACCGCCGCCACGCACGAGGACGTGGAGGGCCAGTTCGGTGCCGAGGTGGCCGCCCTGGTGGATGGGGTGACCAAGCTCACGCGAATCCATTTTGAAAGCCAGGAGGAGCGGCAGGCCGAGAACTACCGCAAGCTCATCGTCTCGATGTCGAGCGATATCCGCGTGCTGCTCGTGAAGCTCGCGGACCGTCTGCACAACATGCGCACGCTTCAGTACATGAGCAAGGCCAAGCAGGTGCAGAAAGCGCGCGAGACCCTCGAGGTGTACGCGCCACTCGCGCACCGGCTTGGAATCCAGTCCCTCAAGTGGGAACTGGAGGATCTGGCGTTTCAGGCGCTGCACCCCAAGCGCTACGCCGAAATCCAGCAGATGGTCAATCAGCGCAGGGTGGACCGCGAGGAGTACGTGGCGGAGGCCGGCGGATACCTCGCGGAGGAACTGCGCAAGGTGGGCGTGGAGCCGGTGGAGATCATCGGGCGGGCCAAGCACTTCTACTCGATCTACGAGAAAATGACCCGCAAGGGCAAGGAATTCAACGAGATCTACGACCTCACCGCCATGCGGGTGATCGTGGAGTCGGTGAAGGATTGCTACGGCGCGGTGGGTACCATCCACTCGCTGTGGAAGCCCATCCCCGGGCGGTTCAAGGACTACATCGCCATGCCGCGGCTGAACATGTACCAGTCGCTGCACACCACCGTGATCGGGCCTCAGGGCACGCCGCTCGAGATCCAGATCCGCACACCGGAGATGCATCGCACAGCTGAGTACGGCGTTGCGGCCCACTGGCTGTACAAGGCAGAGAACCGCGCCCACGAGACCGCATCTGACGACCGGCTCGAGTGGCTGTCACGCATGATGGACTGGCAGCGCGACACCACCGACCCCGGTGAGTTCATGGAGTCGCTCAAGGGCGATCTGTACTCGCAGGAGGTGTTCGTGTTCACGCCCAAGGGCGAGGTGCGTGCCCTGCCCGCAGGCTCCACGCCACTCGACTTCGCCTACGACGTGCACACCGACGTGGGGCACCGGTGTGTGGGTGCGAAGGTCAATGGCCGCATCGTGCCGCTCACGCAGCACCTCGAGTCGGGCGACTTCGTGGAGATCCTCACCTCGAAGCAGCCCCGTGGCCCGTCGCGCGACTGGCTGGGCGTGGTGCAGACATCAAAGGCCCGCTCGCGCATCCGGTCGTTCTTCAGCCGGGAGCGCCGTGAGGATGCCGAGCACCGCGGGCGTGAACTGCTGCAGGACGCGCTGCGAAAGGCGGGCCTCCCCAATCAGCGCATCGTGGGGTCGCCGCTGTTCGCGGGTGTGATTGAGGAAATGGGCTTCAAGCGGGCCGAGGACTTCTACATCTCGCTCGGCCTCGGTAAGACCTCCTCCCAGGTGGTGGTGAACAAGATCATTTCGTCCCTCAAGTCGCAGGAGGGCGGGGTTGAGTCCCAGCCCACCGCGCCCGAGGGCCGCAACAACCGCATGCGTCAAGGCGGCGTCTCCACAGATCTCGGAATCGAGATCGAGGGCGTGGCCGATGTGATGGTGCGGCTCGCCAAGTGCTGCAAGCCGGTTCCCGGGGACGACATCGTGGGGTACATCTCGCTGGGGCGCGGTATCACGATCCATCGTGAGGATTGCCCCAATACGCGCGCGCTCATGCGCTCCCCGGAGCGATTCACGCCCGTGGCATGGGGCGGGGAGAGCCGGCACGCCTTTGGCGTGGAACTCGCCGTGGAGGCATGGGATCGCCATCGCCTGCTCGAGGACATCTCACGCACCATCGCCGAGAACGGCGTCAACATCCTCTCGGCGCAGTGCCAGGTTGATGATCAGATGGCCCGGCATCGCTTCGTGCTGGAGATGGCCGATATCGACACCCTCCGGGTGCTCACGGCGCACCTGCGAAACGTCGAGTCGGTATTCGACGCGTACCGGGTCACGCCGGGCGCCTGACCGCCTGTTTCGGGCTGTTGGGGGCGTCGGGCATCGGGGCCTGCTGGTAGCGTGGCCTGCCAGTGGACCTGCTGGACATCATCATCATCGCGGCTGCCGCAATCGGCGTCGTGGCATTTATCGCCCTCGCCGTGGTGATCGTCCGTCAGGGACGATCGCTGAAACGGCTGGAGGATCGCATTGGGCCGCCCGTGCCCATGGCCGCAGCGCCCTCGCTGGAGCGGGTCCGTGCGATTACCACGTCGCCCGAGGTCCGCGTTGAGACCTCCGATGACCAGTTGGCGGCACAGGCAGGCGCTCTGCCCGGGGCAGCCCCGAATGCCGCAGCAGATGCCGCGGTCCCCGCTGCCGCCGGGGGTGCCGCCGCTGCCCGGGCGCAGCCAGCGTCCACGGCCCGGGCACGCGCCACTGCCAAGAGCAGCGACTCGCGGGCGACGTCCGGACGGAGCACAAAGAACGCCAAGGAGGGCGGGGGGAATGGCGCGCTCGTGGTGCTCATCTCCGTACTCGCCGTGGCGATCGTGGCGGGTGGTGTGTGGTTCTTCTTCCTGCGCGGTGATGGCGGGTCATCGACACCGGCAAGCGCCGGGGCATCGACCACCGCGACGTCTGGCACCACCGGCACCACTGCTGACATGGGTGGCGCGATCCCCGAAGAGGTGCCCCCGCTCGCCAACAAGGCCGCGTACACCGTGGCCGTGCTCAACGCGAGCGGCGTGTCTGGTGCAGCAGCCAACCGTGTGGCACCACGCGTGCAGGCGGCTGGCTACACCCTTGGGGTCGTGGATAACGCCTCGAAGCAGGATCTGGCCACGTCACAGATCGAATATGTGCCCGGTCGCAAGGAAGTGGCCTGGAACCTGGGCAAGGATCTGGGCATCACCACTGCTGTGCCGGTTGATGCCCTGGGGGAAGGGCGTATCGGCACCGCCGATGCCGTGGTGGTTGTGGGCAAGGACCTCGCCAAGTAACACCCGCAGGGTGCAGTCAGGCGATGCCGTGGCCCCCGCCACCGGGGGTGCGCTGCTCGATAATCGAACCGGCGGAGAGGCGTCCGCGCCACTTGCCACCCACCGGCGCATCTCCGATGCGCGTGGATCCCGGGGTGCCGTCGCTCCCACCGCTCAGCCCACGGGGTGCCGAGCGACGGCGCTCCGCGATGAGCGACACATCGGCATCCTCGAGGAGCCGGATGCGACGCACCACACCGTCGCCGCCGCGGTGCAGACCGGTGCCGCCCGATCCGCGCCGTACCGCGTAGCGCTCCACACGTAGGGGCATTGCCACCTCCAGGGCCTCGATCGGAGTGTTGAGCGTGTTGCTCATGGCCACGTGTACGGCATCAGGCCCGTCGCCACGCGAGGATGCTCCCTGGCCGCCACCGAGGGTCTCGAAATACACCCGGCCCGGGAATCCGAGCGTGAGGTTGTTCATGGTTCCCTGCCCCTGGGCAGGCACATCGGTGGCACCCGACAGGGCGCCCAGCACGGCATCGGTGATTCGGCTCGAGCCCTCGACATTGCCCGCCGCAACTGCGCTGGGCGGTCGGGCGTTCACCACGCTGCCCTCGGGGGCGATGATGGTGACCGGGGCGAATGCGCCCGCGGATGCCGGGATGTCCGGGTCGATGGCCACACGTACTGCGAAGTACACCGCTGATCGCGTCACCGCGATGGGGCAGTTGAGGTTTCCCGGTCCTGCGGGATCGCTGCCGGTGAAGTCCACGGTCATCGCATCGCCGCTGATGGTGACCGCCACGCGGATCACGATGTCGTCATCGGTGACGCCATCGCCTTCAAGGCACTCGAGGCCGGTCCAGCGGCCGTCGGGAAGACCGGAAATCGCCGCACGTGTGCGCCGCTGCGCGTAGGCGAGAATGTCGTCCATCGCAGCCGCGATGGCGTGTACACCGCCGCGTCGCATCGCCAGATCGTCCATCCGCGCCTGGGCGAGGTGGTGTGCCGACAACTGGGCCGCCAAATCGCCCCGGCGCTCATCCGGCGTGCGGGAGTTGGCGAGGATGAGGTCAACAAGGCCCTGATCAACGCCACTGGTTGATGCCAGGCGCATTGGCGGGATTATCAGGCCCTCCTGAACGAGCTCCCGGGCCCCCGCCGGCATGGATCCAGGTGCCATGCCGCCGACATCCGCGTGGTGGGCGCGGGTGACCGCGTGCGCCACCGTGGTGCCATCCACGGCAATGGGGGAGACGATCGTGATGTCGGGCAGGTGTGTGCCGCCCCGGAACGGGTCATTGATGATCCACGCCTCGCCCGGCAGCGCGCCGCGGGCCATCACGGCAGCGACGGCCTCGGGCATGGCGCCCAGATGCACGGGAATCGAGTCCGACTGCGCCACCATTTGCCCCTGCGCATCAAAGATTGCGGTGCTGCAGTCGCGACGCTCCTTGATGGTGACGCTGAAGGCCGCGCGCACCAATGCGGCCTGCATCTCGTCGGCAACCGCGCAGAGAGTGGCGTTCCAGACCTGAAGGCCGATCGGGTCAAGACCACTCATGAGCGCTCCAGCGTGATTGCACCGTCAGTGTGTGCGGTGGCAACCCATCCGTCGGCGACCCAGCACGTGCTGCCGGCCATGGGAATGCTGATGGGCCCGGGAATTGGGGGGCCTGCGGGCGCCGCGAGACCACTGGGGATATCTGGGCCGTCGGAGATGGCCGCGACGCGGAGTGACACCACCTCGACGGCGCGACCCGGCATCGCCCCGCCCGATACGCGCTCGTGGGCAGCATGAAATGCGTCCGCGAGGCCGGCGCCCGGATCCTTCGGGTCCCATGGGATGCTGAGCGCATGGCTCTGTCCGATGTAGCGGCAGTCGGCGTGGGCCTCAATGCGTCCGCCGGGGACATCTCCCATGGCCATTGCGAGCAGTGGTGCGACCGCACGGGCAAGCGATGCGTGATCTCCGGCGGGAAGAAGCACCGTCTGCACGTGGTCGCACCGCTCCCCGGCCACCACCATGCCCAGCGCGGCCAGCACACCCGCGGATGCCGGACATGCGATGCGCGCAATCTGAAGCGAGTCAGCCACGTCGCAGGCATGCATTGGGCCAGCACCACCAAACGCGATCAGCACGCCATGCCGGGGATCGATGCCGCGCTCCACACTCACCACGCGGAGTGCCCCCACCATCTGCGAAACGGCCACGGCGATGATGCCCCGAGCGCATTGCACCGGCGGAAGGCCGAGCTGCTCACCAAATACCGTGACAGCCTCGAGGGCCCGGGCCCGATCGAGGTGTATCTCGCCCCCGGCACCGAGATGCCCGGCCACGCGGCCGAGCACCACATTGGCATCGGTCACCGTGGGCTCCGTGCCACCCAGGCCGTATGCGGCCGGGCCCGGGACCGCCGCGGCCGAGTGCGGCCCCACACGCAGGGCGCCACCACCATCTGCCCACGCGATGCTGCCTCCGCCAGCCGACACCGTGTGGATGTCGAGCATGGGCAGGTGGACCGGGTGTCCGGCGACGGTGCGCCCCGGCGCCCGTGCGGGTTCACCATCGTCGATGAGGGCGACATCGCATGATGTCCCACCCATGTCGAACGCCAGGGCGAGCGGCTCGTGAATGCTCTCCGCAACGGCCGCAGCACCCACCAGCCCGCCCGCGGGCCCAGATAGGACGGTGCGTGCAGCATGCGTCGTTGCCACTGCGAGGCTCATCAGCCCGCCGCTCGACTGCATGATGGAGGGGGCCGGCAGGCCCGCGGCCGCTGTACGGCCCGCCAGGCGCTCCAGATAGGAAAAGAGCACGGGCGCGAGGTAGGCATCGAGGGCGGTGGTCGCAACGCGCTCGTATTCCCTGATCTCCGGGAGCACCTCAGATGAGACGGAAATGGGGATTCCCGGCAGTGCCGCGCGTATGGCGCTCGCGAGGGCGATCTCGTGCGATGGATCCCGATACGCGAAGAGCAGGCCGATCGCCACCGACTCCGGGTTCCGCGCCACCACTGCGTCAACCACCTCCCGAATCGCATCGTCGTTGAGCGGCAGTTCGATACCAGTGGGGGTCATGCGCTCTCTGGCGCCGATCACGTGGTCTGCGCGCACGAGTGGGGCCGGATGCTGTTGCTCAAGGCGGTACAGCGAGGCCCGGTCCTGGCGGCGCAGTTCGAGGATGTCCTCAAAGCCCTGGGTGGTGATGAGGCATACCCGGGCGCCGCGCCGCTCGAGGAGCGCGTTGGTTCCCACCGTCATACCGTGGGCGAGCGACCGCACGTCGGTGCTGGCCACCCCGGCGGCGTCGAGCGCGGCTGCCACTGCGGCGACAGCGCCCTCTCCCTGGTCGTGCGGGGTAGTGGGAACCTTGGCCGCGAAGACGCCGTGCGCCGATACCACGACGGCGTCGGTGAATGTGCCGCCGACGTCAACGCCGACCCGAGTGTGCGGGGTCTCCCCCCGGATGGGATCTACCATGGGCGGGCAATCTATCCCCCAACCCGGGAATCACCGTCCGAATCGCTTCCGCAACGCTCGTCGCAACGCTCGTCATCGTCGTCTCTGCCGGCGCCGCTCCGACTGGCGCCCCGTTTGGCCCGGCGTCCGATTTGGCGGTGGTGCCCAACGGTGACCTGTCATCGGGACTCGCGGGCTGGGGAGTTCTCGGCCCCGCCACCTCGATGGTGCTCGCCGATGGCCCCGTCATCTCGGCATCCGACAACACCACCGTGCTCGGTCCCGTGGTGGCCATCCCGCAGGGGGCGCAGGTGATGCCGGTGAGCATCGGTGTGCCGGGCGCGAACGCGTTCGTGGACGTGCGGGCACGACCAGAGGGCGGTGGCCCCGACATCCCGCTCATCACACTTATGCCGGACCGGGGCGTGCGCGCAATGGATGTACCTGTTGGCGCTGTCGCCGGGCAGACGGTGCGCATCGTGCTCGACCCGGTGTCATCGCTCGGCCGGCGTCTGCTCGTCGGTGGCATGGGGCCGGTGCGGGTGGTGCTGCCGGGGTGGTCGGTCACCGCAGGCCTCCCCGTGGTCGCCCGCTCATGGGGTCGCTCGGCCATCCGGGTGGAGGATGGAACGCTCACCGCCCGCACCCCGGGCGTTGCGCTGGGCGGTGCTGCCCGGTACCTCGGCGTGGCGGTGCGGGGATCAGGAACGGTCCTCGCGTCCGCAGGAGGGGCACAGGTGCGCGTTTCGGCCAGCGACGGGACCTGGACATGGCTGCATGTGCGGGTGGCAGGTGCCCAGACCCGCATGGCGCTCACGGCCACCACGACAGAAGGCGGAATGCTGGCGCTCGGCCCGGTGGCCACACCGGCGCGTGGCGTGTCGCTCTCCGCGCTGCGGGCATCGGCGGGGCGCGTGACAGCAAAGGTGGGGCCTCTGGCGACGGGCCTACGGGTTCAGGTGCGCGTGGGAGCGCGCATTGTGGGCACGGCACGCGTGGCGCCGTCGGGAAGAGTCTCCGTTGGCACGTCGGGTGCCGCGGGGCGCGGCAGTGTTGTGGTGCTCGGCGACGCCTCACGGGCGGGCATCACACGTGCGATCCGCCTCACCGGCTGACGCGCACCAACCCGGCTGCTACGAGGTGATCTCCCGCGGGTAGGAGCCGGGGTACGTGCCCACGAGCGACCGCGCGTGTGAGAGTGCCTCGGACTTGGTGGTGAAGACACCCGAGAACACCACCCAGTACCCGGCACGAAGCGGCGGATGGTCCGTGCTGAACAGCACGCCACCCGGCTGACCAGACGACTGGAGCTTCGATGCCGCCGAGCGCGCTGCCGCCTCATTCCTGACGCTCGACACGATGGCGGTCCAACCGCTGGTCCCCGACGGCCAGTCGCCAGATCCGGTGGCAGATGAACCGCTGTCTGCCGAACCGGTGGAGTCGCTCGTGGTGGGCAACTCGCTGGTGGTCTGCCCGTCCACCCCGGGGCCCGTCACCGTGAGCACACCGGAGTCGCCGGTGGTCGCAGTGGTGTCCACGGGAAGGCCGCCAGTGGTGGCCGTGGTGTCGGGGAACAGCCCGCTCGTGTCGGTGGGGAGGGTGCCCATGGTGTCGCCGGGCAGGCTTGAATCGGTACTGGTGGTGGGAATCGCCGTGGTGGGCACCGTGATGACCGGCGCCGTGCTGACCATCGGCAACGGAACCGCTCCGGGGCCACCGTCGTCGTTGGACGCCACGTAGGCGAGGGCACCTGCGCCAGCACCGAGGATGGCCAGCCCGATTGCGACGCTTGCAAGGCCACCAGCGCCGCGTCGCATCTTGGGGGCGAGCGGAGTCGGTGATCCGCACTCAAGGCAATAGGTCTGTGCGGGGTCAAGCTCGCAACCGCACACCGAGCAGGTGGGAGGCGGCGCGGGTGTCTCCACGGCGGAGGCCTCATCACCGGGTGAGGCGCCGCTCGCAGGATCTGGGTGTGGCGGATCGACTCCCGGATACGGGCTCTCGTGCGACGTCACGACTTCGACTCGCTCTCGCCGGGCATCGAAATGGCCTGCGTGGCCTGTTCGTCGCCACCGTCACCGGAAATGACCTGCGTCGGCTGCTCAGGCGTACCGGTGATGACGATCGTGTCCTGCTCCACCTCCACCACCTCGGTGACGACGGCGAGGGGTGCGCCGCACTGAGCGCAGAAGTTGGCCCCCGGCTTGCTGCGGGCGCCGCAGGAGGGGCAGGTGATGCTGGGGCCGCGGCCGGCCTGGCGCCGCTCGGCACGGGACGACTTGATGTCGTCCAGTTGATCGTCCACTTGATGCACCTGACCACGAAGGTCGTTCACCTCGGCAGCGCGTCGGCGCATCACCTCTTCGGCGAGCAGCCCGCGGCCATACAACTCAAGGGCCAGGCCACCCAGGTCAAAGATGCCCTGCTCGTATTGGCCAAGGAGCCTGCGACGACGGCGACGCAGTACGCCGGGGCGGATGCGCTCGGGCGACTCAGCTTCGATCGTCTCGGTGCCGTTGGTGTCCACGACAGCGTCAGGAGACGCCGCGGTCACCGAGGTGCGGCGCCGGAAGAGGCGATGCTTCTCGGGGGCGGGAACCACGACCTCGGCGTCAGAAGACACAGGGTCCGGGGCCATGGGCTCGTCGGCAGCGGAATCATTCATTGAACGGGCGCATCGTAACCAGCCGCATCGGACGGCGTACCCCGAGATGTTTCAGCGTTTCAAATCTGCGTAAGCCGGGCGATGCGTTTGACGCGCCGCCGGTCTCTCCGCTAGCGTGCCGCCTGCATCAAGAGCGGTGGAGGGTATGGCCCTTTGAAGCCGCGGCAACCAGCGAATACTCGTCAGGTGCCAAATCCAGCAGGCATTCATGCCTGGGAGATGCGATGGTCGACGTGCAGGTTCGCACCGTGACCCTCGACTCCCGGCACCGATTGGGAGATTGGGATGGGACACACGGAAGGGCGCGTCACAGGAGCACGTGGGCTCCGCTGCAAGGAGTGCGGCGAGGAGTTGCCGTTGGGCGCCTCGTACGCCTGCGAGTTCTGCTTCGGCCCGCTTGAGGTCGTGTACGACCTTGACTACCTGCGCGCCAACGTCACCCGTGAGTCCATTGAGGCCGGCCCCCAGTCAATCTGGCGGTATGCCGACCTGCTGCCCTGCGCGCCGATTGACACCCAGGTGGGCCTGCCGGTGGGCATGAGTCCGCTTGTCCCCGCCCCGCGTCTGGCTGCCCGCCTGGGCCTCGGCGAGGTGTGGGTGAAGAACGAGACGGCCAACCCCACGCACTCCTTTAAGGATCGCGTGGTGAGCGTGGCGCTGCAGAAGGCCCGTGAACTCGGGTTTGAGGTTGCCGCGTGCGCATCCACGGGCAATCTGGCCCAGTCGGTGGCGGCACACGCTGCGGCCGCGGGCATGGAGAGCTTCGTGTTCGTGCCGAGCGACCTTGAGTCTCAGAAGATCGTTGCCACGGGTATCTACGGCTGCACCCTCGTCGCCGTTGATGGCAACTACGACGACGTCAACCGGCTGTGTATGGAGCTTGCCGCCGATCGTCCGTGGGCGTTCGTCAACGTCAACGTGCGGCCGTACTACAGCGAGGGCAGCAAGACGCTCGCCTACGAGACGGTTGAGCAACTCGGCTGGACGCTGCCCGATCGCTGCATCGTGCCCATCGCGTCCGGATCGCTCTACACCAAGATCCGGCGCGGCTTCGGGGAGTTTCTTGAGCTTGGTCTGGTTGAGGGCGCCGTGCCGCACATGAATGGCGCCCAGGCCCAGGGCTGCGGCCCCGTGGCGGCGGCGTACGAGGCCGGGCTCGACTTCGTAACCCCGGTGCGTCCGGACACCATCGCCAAGAGCCTCGCGATCGGCAATCCGGCTGATGGAGTCTTCGCGCTGGATGTTGCGCATGAAACCGGCGGATCAATCGACGCAGTCTCTGAGCGCGAGATCACCGACGGAATCTGCCTGCTGGCGGAGACCACGGGAATCTTCACCGAGACCGCTGGCGGCGTGACCACCGCAGTGCTCAAGCGCTTGGCGGACCGTGGCGATATCGGCCCCGACGAACGCGTGGTGCTGTACATCACGGGCGATGGACTGAAGACACTCGACGCCATCGCCGATCGCGTGGAACCCATCACAATCAGCCCCACTGTGGGCGACTTCGAGGCCGCGGTCGCAGGCCGCGGCACCCCGCTTCCTGCATGATCAACCCGACGACCCTGAGGATTGCCCGATGAGCGTGACCGTTCGTATTCCATCTCCGCTCCGCCCGCTCACCGGCAATGCCGGCACGGTTGAGTGCGCACCCGGCACGGTCGCTGCGATCATTGACGAGCTCGAGGCCAATCATCCCGGCTTCCGCGATCGTGTGACGCAGGACGGCAAGCTGCGGCGCTTCGTGAACGTGTTCGTCGCCGGGCAGGACGTCCGCTTTGAGCAGGGCATCGACACCGCTGTGACCGACGGCCAGGAGGTCACCATCCTTCCTGCCGTCGCAGGGGGCTGACCGCCACGGCACTGCAAACGGCTTTCGTCACCGGCGCCACCGGCCTCATCGGCGGCGCGGTCGTTGATGCACTCCTCGAGCAGGGTGTGGAGGTGACCGCGCTTGCCCGTACCGATCTGGGCGCGTGGGCGCTTCGCGATCGTGGTGCCACGACCATCCGGGCCGACATCGGGGAGTCGATCCAGTGGGACCGTGCGGCAGAGGCCGCCGAGGTCATCTTCCATCTGGGCCTCCCGCGCATTACGCCACCGGTTCGCGGGCGACACCTGCGCAAGTTGGAGCGTGAGGCCCAGGCAGGCGCAGAGATCATTCATGGCATCGCGGCGGGGCGGGATGTGGTGATGGGCACGTGCGCGATTGGCGACGCAGATGGTCCTCTCGACATCGCCCGCCCGGGCCTGGCGGCCGAGCGCGCACTGGTGGGCCCCGGTGTACGGATCGTGCGCCTGCCCTGGGCCTATGGCCCCTCCGGATTTATCTGCGACATGTCGCGCGGCCTGCAGATGCGGCGGTTTCGCGTTGTGGGAGCGGGTGACAACCCCATCGCGGTCATCGGTGCCCGTGACGCCGCAGCCGCAATCATCGCGGCATCGGCAGCGCCAGAGGGCACCTACACAGTGGCCGAGGAGTCCATGCCCACGCAGGTCGAACTGGTGCACCTCATGTGCACGACACGGGGCGTACCCCGACCCGACCACCTGCCGGCGCGTATGGCGTCAATGGCCATGGGGGGAGTCATCGTCGAGGCCCTCACCGCGCATCAGCGGGTCGAGGTGGCACCACCGCCGGGCTTCACGCACTCCCAGCGATGGGATGACGACCTGATGGACGCCCTCAGGACCTAGCTGTCGGCGTCGAGTGCTTCCGGGGGAATGATGGGAAGTTCGGTGGCGTGCTGCATGCGTCCGCCCGCCTGGTAGCGCAGGTCAACCACGTCGGCCTTCTGGTCGCCGTATACGCCCACGCCGGCCAGAAGCGCCATCTTGCGGCCGAAGCCCTTCGACTTGACCTTCGGCACGAGGGGGGTCGTGAACCGGAGCCACCGTCCCTCAACGGTGTAGTGCTCGCCCTCGTGTCGCGGTTCGCCATTGACCCACACGCTGAACGGGGCCTCGGCACCTTCGGGCAGGGCCACATTCCATGTGCGGGGGTCGGCCATATGAGCGACTCTAGTGGCCACCGGTAGACTGACGTTTATGAGAAACCCCACTGTTCGCGCCCTGGCCATCGGTATTGCGATGGCAGCCATCCCCTCAACGCTCGCATCTGGTCAGGCGGTGCGCGAGTTGGTGTCGAGCTCTCCGGCTCAGGGAGCCCCCGGCTATGTGCTCAACATGTACAAGGTCACGATCCCCAAGGGCACCACGCTGCCGCTGCACTACCACCCGGGTACACAGCTCGTGCGGGTGCAGCAGGGGGATCTGACCTACACGGTGGAGCGCAGTACCGCATACCTCAGCATTCCCCGGGCCGGAATGGATCCGAAGCGGATTCCCATCCGCACGGGGCAGACGCGGGTGGTGCATCCCGGGCAGGGTGTTGTGGAGCCAGCCGGCATGCGCCACTACGCCAGCGCCCCCACGAGCACGGTGATCCTGGTGGTGTCCATCCTCAAGCCAAAGGCCGCGGCGGGCACGATCAACGTCGCCCCGTAGGGCCACCACGAGGGGCATGGCAAGGCGGGGGGTCTACACTCGGCCCCGCAAGCGCGCGTAGCTCAGTGGATAGAGCACTGGCCTCCGGAGCCAGGGGTCGCAGGTTCGAATCCTGCCGCGCGTACTCGTTCGGAGGCACTTCTTGCGCATCGCGTTGCTCGGCGATACCCATTTCCCGCGCGGGCTGTCACGCCTGCCCGATGCGTGTCTGGCCGAGTGCCGTGTGGCGGATGCCATTCTCCACACGGGCGACCTCGCCGATATGGCGTGTCTCGCCCAGTTGAAGGCGATCGGCCCCCCGGTGGTTGCGATCAGCGGGAATGCTGATGACAAAGCGGTGAAGGCAGCGCTGGCAGCCACGGCAGAGGTGGAGTTGCCCGGCGGTCGGCGGCTTGGCCTGGTGCACAACGGGGGCCCCGAGACGGGCCGGCTCGAGCGCCTTCGAAAGCGGTTCCCCCACTGCACCGCCGTCGCGTTCGGGCACTCGCACATCCCCCTGTGTGCCACCGCGCCCGACGGCTTCATGATCATCAACCCTGGGAGCGCCACCGACCGGCGCAGGCAGCCGCACCACTCGATGGTGGTGATCGAGGTAGAAGGCGATGGGCCACCTGCCGTGCGGTTCGTGAATCTGGATGATGACGGAGCCAATCTTCCGGCCGAACTCATCCGCAGTGTTCAATAGGGTCAGCCCGTGGATCTTCAGGTCACATTCATCGGTACGTCCGCGTCGGTGCCGAGCGCCGCACGGGGCACGTCCGCAACGCTCGTCGCCCGTGGTGGTGCGCGCTGGCTGATCGACTGCGGCGAAGGCACCCAGCGCCAGTTGCTGCGCTCGGGGCTCGGACTCACTGATGTCGACGCCATCCTGCTCACGCACCTCCATGGCGACCACTTCCTCGGGCTCCCTGGAATGTTCAAGACCTACGGGCTGCGCGGGCGTGAGCGCGAACTGCTCCTTGTGGGCCCCCAGGGCCTTGAGTCCCTGCCCGACACGCTGCACCCGGTCATCGGCCGACTGCCCTTCCGCCTCGATGTGATGGAGGCCTCCCCGGGCGCCGTTATCCGGGAGGACGGCGTGGAGGTGCGGGCCTTCCACACCGACCACGGCATCCGCTCTCTGGGGTATGCCCTTGTGGAGGAAGACCGCCCCGGGGCATTTGACGTTGACGCCGCACGTGCGCTGGGCGTGCAGTCGGGGCCCGACTTCGGGGTGCTGCAGCGCGGCGGCGAGGTGCGGTCGGCCAGCGGGGAGGTGGTGCGACCGGATCAGGTGATGGGGGAGGCCCGCGAGGGCCGCACCATCGTGTTCTCGGGCGATACCCGTCCGTGCGCGGGCACGGCGGATGCCGCGATGGGTGCCGACCTGCTGGTGCACGAGGCCACGTTCACGTCGGAGGATCGCGACAGGGCCGTCGAGACGCGTCACAGCACCGCAGAGGAGGCCGCCGTACTCGCACGCGATGCCGGGGTGCGCATGCTCGCGCTCACGCACATCAGCACGCGGGTGCTGCCACGTGAGGTGAGGCGTGAGGCCGAGGCGATTGTGCGCTCTGTGGTGGTGCCCCGCGACTTCGATCAGGTGGAGATCCCGTTCCGCGAGCGCGGTGAGCCGCGGCTTGTGCCGGTACAGGAGCGACTGGGCCGCGGGGCCCGTGAGGATGGACGGGGAGCCGCGGAGGCCCCTGCTACGCTGCCGGACGCAACCCTTTAACGCCGGTCCTGTGAGGCCGGGAAGGAGCAGTCACATGAGCGCACCCCAGTCCCTATTCGGACTCTTCGCACCCCCAAGCGGGTAGCGCCATGGCTGCCAAGGTTCTGATTGACGCCGACCAGTGCCGGCGCACGATCGCGCGTATCGCTCACGAGATCGTGGAGCATCACCCCGACCCATCCGCCATCGCGCTTGTGGGGCTGCACACACGCGGCGTGCCGCTGGCCGATCGCCTCCGCGCACTCATCACAGAGTTCTCGGGTGCGACCCCGGCCATCGGGTCGGTCGATATCGCCCTGTACCGCGACGACGTTGGCGTGGGTGGCGGACGCCGCGGCGTGGTGCCGGTGGTGGGCGAGACGGTGCTCGACTTCGACATCGGCAAGCACTCGGTCATCCTGGTGGACGACGTTCTATTCACGGGACGCACCATCCGCGCCGCCATCGATGCCGTGTTCGATTACGGCCGGCCGCCGCTGGTGGAACTCGCGGTACTCGTTGACCGGGGGCATCGTGAACTGCCCATCCGCCCCGACTACGTGGGCCGCAACCTGCCCACCGGGCCGGGCGAGCGCATCACAGTGCATCTGGCTGAGATCGACGGCTCCGACGAGGTGCTGTTGGAGGCAACCGCATGAGTGCGCACTCATCGCTCATCCGCATCGGCGACCTCGACGTCGACGGCATCGGACGCATTCTCGGCACGGCCGAGCGCTTTGGCGAGGTGATGGAGCGGGATATCAAGAAGGTGCCCACGCTTCGCGGGCGCACGGTCATCAACCTCTTCCTTGAGCCATCCACCCGCACATCGACATCGTTCGAACTCGCGGCCAAGCGGCTGTCGGCCGACGTCGTGAGCATCAAGGGCGCTGGGACCAGCATGGACAAGGGCGAGACCCTGAAGGACACCATCCGCACACTCGAGGCCTACGACCCCGACGTGTTCGTGGTGCGCCACCCACAGGTTGGTGCCTGCGATGTGGTGGCCCGGCACACCAGCGCCGCAGTGGTCAACGCTGGGGACGGCACGGGGGAGCACCCCACTCAGGCACTGCTCGACCTCTACACGGTGCAGCGTGAGATCGCTCCCGTCGAGGGGCTCCATGTGGCGTTTGTGGGTGATGTGCTGCACTCGCGCGTTGCGCGGTCGGGCATTTCGGCATTTCGCATGATGGGTGCGAAGGTGACGGTGGTCGCGCCGCCCACGCTCGTGCCGCGCTATCTCGGCGAGGCCCTGGGCACGGAGGTGTCAGCCGACATCCGCGACATCGCAGATGCCGACGTTGTGTACGTGCTTCGCATGCAGCTCGAGCGCATGGGCACCGGTGGGTTTGTGCCGTCGCTCGAGGAGTACGCACGCATGTACCAGGTGAATCACAGTCGGCTGCGTGCCGGCCAGCGGGTGATGCACGCGGGCCCCGTCAATCGCGGGGTCGAGATCAGCGGGAAGGTGGTCGACGATCCGTCGACGCTCATCGAGGCCCAGGCCGGAAATGGATTGGTGGTGCGCATGGCGGTGCTCTACGACGTGCTGAGTGAGTCGCAGACGGTGGCCCCGGGCGTGCCCGGCATCGCATTGGAGGCCGCATGAGCACCTACGTGCCCAATCCGCGGGTGCGGCTGCCGCAGCGCCCCGGTGCACTTGCCAACGTGGTCATCCGCGGCGCGCGGATCCTTGACCCGGCCGCCGGAATCGACCGCGAGGGCGATCTGGTCGTCCGAGACGGCGTCATCGGCGGCGACCCCGATGGCCTCGAGGTGGTTGACGCCACCGGACTCACCGTCATCCCGGGCCTTGTCGACGTGCACGTGCACCTGCGCACGCCGGGCAAGGAGCACGCCGAGGACATCGCCACCGGCACCGCCAGCGCTGCGGCCGGCGGTGTGGTGACCGTGCTCGCCATGCCCAACACCCAGCCACCCACGGACAGCCCCAGCATCCTCGGCTCGCTGCTCGACCGGGCGGCGCGCGAGGCCGTGGTGCCCACCGGGTTCATCCCCGCCATCACGGTGGGCCAGATGGGCGACCAGCTCACCGAGCACGGCGATCTGGCCGAGGCGGGGGCAGCGGCGCTTTCAGATGACGGCGTGCCTGTCGCCAATGCATCGGTGATGCGCCGGGCCCTGCAGTACCAGAAGGCTGCCGATCTGCTGTTCACGCTGCACGAGGAGGACATGAGCCTCTCAGGGGCCGGCGTAATGCATGAGGGCGTTATCTCCGCGCGCATCGGGCTGGCGGGAATCCCCGGCGTGTCGGAGGCGGTTCAGGTGGCGCGCGACTGTTCGCTGGCGGCATACGAAGATGCCCGTATCCACATCTGCCATGTGTCCGCACGCGAGACGGTGGAGGAGATCAGGTTGGCAAAGGCCCGCGGGGTGTCTGTCACCGCTGAGGTCACGCCGCACCACCTGTTGCTCACCGATCAGGTGGTGGGTGACGACCCCGACCCGGCCAAGTTCAAGATGAACCCGCCGCTGCGTGGATCGGATGACCGGGAGGCGCTCATCGAGGCGCTCATCGACGGCACGCTCGACTGCATCGCCACCGACCACGCACCGCACCCCGCGGATGAGAAGGAGAACCCGTTCGCGGCGGCGCCGTTTGGTGTGATCGGGCTGGAGACGGCCTTCGCGGCGTGCCACACCGAGTTGGTGGTGGGCGGCCGGATGGACCTTTCGGATCTGGTGCTGCGCATGAGCACCAACCCGGCCCGAATCTTCGGGCTTCCCGTTCCCACCCTCGCCGACGGCGCACGCGCCGACCTCGCTGTTGTCGATCTTGCCGCCACCGATGTGGTGGGCGAGCGGCCGTATGCGAGCAAATCAACCAACGCGGCCTTCGTCGGCATGCAGCTCACCGGGCAGGTCGTCATGACCCTCGCCGGTGGGCAGGACGTCTACAGGAGGAACGCGTGAGCATCCGCCATCCCGCACTGGCCCATCGCGACGATGCCGGCCTCATCATCATTGATGTCCAGGATGCATTCCGGCCGGTCATCGATGGCTTCGACTCCGTGGTGGCCAACTGCGGCCTGCTGGCGGAGGGCTTTGGCGTGATGAATCGCCCGGTCATCGTCACCGAGCAGTACCCGAAGGGGCTCGGCCACACGGTGCCCGAGCTTGCCGAACGCCTGCCCGAGGGCACGCCGGTCATCGAGAAGACCCGGTTCTCGGCATGCGGCGTGGAGGGGTTTGAAGCTGCCTACGACGCCGCGCGGTGTGAGACCTGGGTGGTGTGCGGTATCGAGGCCCACGTGTGCGTCAACCAGACGGTGCACGACCTGCTCTCGCGCGGGGCATCGGTGCATGTGGCAGCCGACGCGGTGAGTTCGCGCACTGCGGCCAACCGTGACGGCGGGCTCGCCAAGGCGGCCCGGGGCGGGGCCCACGTGACGACGGCCGAGATGGTGCTGTTCGAGATGCTGGGCCAAGCGGGCGGTCCGGAGTTCAAGGCGATCTCGGCGCTGGTCAGATGAGCGCGGTCATCGTTCTTGAAGACGGCCTGGTACTGCCGGCACGCGCTGCGGGTGCGCGCGGGACGGCGCTTGGCGAGATGGTGTTCACCACCGGAATGAATGGGTATCAGGAGGCGGTCACCGACCCGTCATACATGGGGCAGATCCTCACCTTCAGCGCTCCCATGATCGGGAACTACGGCACGGGTGACCGGTGCCTCGAGAGCCCCCGTGTGTGGCCGGAGGCGGTTATCGCCACGCGCATCGGTGATTCCCCCGGCGTGGCGGGCACGACTGGGTTCAGGTCGTGGCTCATCGCGCAGGGCGTGGTGGCGGTGGAGGACGCCGACACCAGGCGCCTTGTGCGCCATCTGCGCGACAACGGCGCCATGCGCGGTGGGGTGAGTACCGAGATGGGCGCTGAGGAGCTTCTGGCATTGGTGCGCGAGCACCCGTCGCTCGACGGCCGCGACCTCGCGTCGCAGGCAGCGGGGGTTTCCCGCACGCTGGGCGACGATGGCCCCCGCATCGTGGCGGTGGATTGCGGCATGAAGGAGGGGATCCTGCGCGGACTCGCCGGAGCCGGCATGCGCGTTCATGTGGTACCGGCCGGCATCACGGCGGATGAGATCCTCGCCCTTGGCCCCGACGGGGTGTTCATCTCCAACGGGCCCGGCGATCCGGCTGCGGTCACCCCGGTCATCGAGGCCGTCCGGGGCGTGCTGGGTCAGGTTCCGCTGTTCGGGATCTGCCTTGGCCACCAGATGCTGGCCCATGCCCTCGGGCTGCGCACCGAGAAGCTGCCCTTCGGGCATCGTGGCGCCAATCACCCCGTTCAGCGGGCAGAGGATGGAGTGGTGGAGATCACCGTGCAGAATCATGGATACGCAGTGGCGGCCGATTCGCTGCCGGACGGCGTGCAGGTCACCCGCACAAGCCTGTTCGACGGCTCGGTGGAGGGTCTGGCCGCACCGGAGCTACTGGCCGCATCGGTGCAGTACCACCCCGAGGCCCGGCCGGGGCCGCATGACGCGGCGTACCTGTTCCGCTCGTTCCGCGATCGCGTCGTGGCCTGATGCCCGCACGCACCGACCTCAAGACCATCATGGTGCTCGGGTCCGGCCCCATCATCATCGGCCAGGCGGGTGAGTTCGACTACTCGGGTACCCAGGGGTGCCGTGCCCTGCGCGACGAGGGCTACCGCGTGGTGCTGGTCAACTCGAACCCGGCCACCATCATGACCGACCCCGGTGTGGCCGACCGCACCTACATCGAGCCGCTCGACGTGGCGTCGGCCGAGAGCATCATCATCAGGGAGCGCCCCGACGCCATCCTGCCCACGCTTGGCGGGCAGACCGCGCTCAACCTTGCAATCGACCTCGCCAAGGCCGGCGTGCTCGAACGCCATGGCGTGGAGCTGATCGGTGCCGACGTTGACGTGATCGAGTGCGCCGAGGACCGCGATCTGTTCAAGAAGCGCATGCGCGAGGTGGGCGTACCGGTGCTCGACAGCCGCATCGCCACAACCCTCGACGAGGCCCGCGCCGCGGCGCTGGAACTCGGGTACCCCATCATCCTGCGCCCGGCGTTCACCCTCGGCGGAGAGGGCGGGGGAGTGGCGCTCACTCCCGACGACCTCGAGATCGTGGCCACAAATGCCCTTGCGGCGAGCCCCATCTCGCAGGTGCTCATGGAGCGGTCGGTCACCGGCTGGGACGAGATCGAACTCGAGGTGGTGCGCGACCGCAACGACAACGCCGTGATCGTATGCACCATCGAGAACCTCGACCCCATGGGTGTGCACACCGGCGACTCCGTGACGGTGGCCCCGGCCATGACCCTCGACGACCACGAGCAGCAGATGCTGCGTGACGCCGCCATTCAGGTGGTGCGCGCGGTTGGTGTTGAGACCGGCGGCGCCAACGTGCAGTTCGCCCTCAACCGTGCCACGGGCGACATGGTGGTAATCGAGATGAACCCGCGCGTGTCGCGGTCGTCGGCACTCGCGTCGAAGGCCACGGGATTTCCGATCGCCCGCATCGCCGCGCGCCTGGCGATTGGCTACACGCTCGACGAGTTGCCCAACGACATCACGGCAGTCACCCCTGCGTCGTTTGAGCCCACGCTCGACTACGTGGCGGTCAAGGTGCCCCGCTTTGCATTCGAGAAGCTCACCGAGGCCCGGGTGCCGTTGTCCACGTTCATGCAGAGCGTGGGCGAGGTGCTCGCACTCGGCCGCACGTTCGGCGAGGCCTTCGGTAAGGCGATGTCGGCCCGCGAGTTGGATGCCCGTCTTGACGAGCCCACCTCGGTGGCCGACGCCTTGGAGCGGCTGGAGAAGCCATCGTGGGATCGCTTCGATCTCATGCTGTGGGCCGCCCGCAGGGGAGCGTCGGCTGAGGATCTCCACGCGGCCACGGGGGTGCATCGATGGTTCACGAACGAGATCGTCGCGCTCGCGCAGGCGGGGGAGGACCTTCCCGATTCCCTCGACGCCATTGATGCCGACCTCATGCTGGAGGCACGGCGCACTGGCCTGACCGACCGCGACATCGCGGCACGCACACAGACAACCGAGATCGAGGTGGGCGACCACCGCCGTGCGCTGGGTGTGCGTCCGTCGTACCGGCAGGTGGACACGTGTGCCGCCGAGTTCGCGGCTGTCACGCCGTACTTCTACGGCACCTACGGGACCGAGAATGAGGTGACTCCGCTCGGCAAGCCGTCGGTGGTGGTGCTGGGGTCGGGCCCCAACCGCATCGGGCAGGGAATCGAGTTCGACTACTGCTGCGTGCACGCGGCCATGACCGCCCAGGAATTGGGCTACGCGGCCATCATGATCAACTGCAATCCCGAGACGGTCTCCACCGACCACGGGGTGAGTGACCGCCTCTACATGGAGCCGGTCACTATCGACGCGGTGCTGGACATCTGCGAGGCCGAGCGCCCCGTGGGTGTCATCGCACAGTTGGGCGGTCAGACGCCGCTCCGGCTGGCGCGGCCGCTGTCGGAGCGCGGCATCCCTGTGCTCGGCACCTCGCCCGACCAGATCGACATGGCCGAGGACCGGGGTCGGTTTGGCGCCCTGCTGGGCGACCTCGGGCTGAAGGCACCGCCGTGGGCGATGGCTGAGGGCGAGGCAGATCTGCTGGCCGCCGCTGAGCAGGTGGGATATCCGGCGCTGGTGCGCCCGAGCTACGTCCTTGGCGGGCGCGCGATGGCGATCGTGTCGGGCCCCGATGAGTTGAAGGCATGGCTTGTGAAGGAGAAGCCGCACGGGCTCGTGATGGTGGACCGCTTCCTCGCCGGGGCCGTTGAGATCGACGTCGACGCGTTGTCCGATGGCAATGACACCTGGATCGCCGGGGTCATGGAGCACGTGGAGGAGGCCGGTGTGCACTCGGGCGATTCCGCCTGCGTGCTGCCGCCGCAGGGGATGACGGCCGAATCGGTGGCCGACGTCAGGCGCCAGGCCGCGATGCTGGCCGAGGCAATCGGGGTGCGGGGGCTGCTCAACGTGCAGTTCGCGTTACGTGATGGCACCGCGTATGTGATCGAGGCCAATCCCCGTGCGTCGCGCACCGTGCCCTTTGTTGCCAAGGCGACCGGGGTGCCCATCGTGCGCCACGCCGTGCGCCTCATGCTGGGCGAGCGCATCGCAGATCTCGGGCTCCCCGTCGGCAATCCCATGAAGCACGTGGCGGTGAAGGAGGCGGTCCTGCCCTTCGCCCGCTTCCCGTGGGCCGACCCGGTGCTCGGACCTGAGATGCGCTCCACCGGCGAGGTGATGGGTATCGGCGACACGTTCACCGAGGCCTTCGCCAAGGCGCAGCGGGGAGCACGTCAGGCGCTGCCGCGCTCGGGGACGGTGTTCCTATCGGTTCGTGACGAAGACAAGCCCAAGCTCGCGGCGCTCGCAGCGCGCATCATCGATGCCGGATTCGACATCGTGGCCACCGGGGGGAGCGCGCGGATCATCGCGGCTGCCGGGCTGCCGGTTCGAGAGGTCAACAAGGTTGCCGATGGTCCGCCACACGTGGCTGATCTCATCCTCGGCGGTGAGGTCGCCATGGTGGTGTGCACCCCAAGCGGTCGCGGCGATCGCGCCGATGGCGCAACAATCCGTCGCGCCGCCGTGCGTGCGGGGGTGCCGTGCATCACCACGATGGAGGCAGCCGACGCCGCGTCGCAGTCGCTGGGAGTTGACCCCGCGCGCGTGGTGCCGGTGGCACTGCAGGACCTCGTCACGAGCTGATTCCACAACACTCACCTGCTGCGAGCGAACTTCGTCATCGAAATCCGTGTCATCGGGCGGGTTGCTTTGGGCGGTGCCGCGTGGGTACGCTGACTCCTGATGGCGACTCCTCCAAAGACGGCACAGACGCCGCAGCGCTCGCTCGACCAGCGCCTCGACGCCCTGCGCCGGGCAAATGAGATCCGCTCGCTGCGGGCGAAGCTCAAGAAGGACCTGAAGTCCGGTGATCTCTCGGTTGACGAGGTCATCGCCGAGCCCATCGACGACTTCGTACTCACCGCCAAGGTGTTCGACATCATCGTGGCGGCCCCGAAGTACGGGAAGGTCAAGGCCACCCGGTTGCTCAACCAGTGCCGGATCTCCCAGGGGAAGACCCTCGGGGGGCTGTCCGAGCGGCAGCGTATTGAGTTGATCGACCTGCTCAAGCAGCGATAGCCACGGCGCACCGGGTCTTCGTGGTGTCCGGCCCGTCTGGGGCCGGCAAGGGAACCCTCATCCGAGGCGTACTCGAGCAGGTGCCCGCATTGGCGGTGGCGGTGTCGTGCACCACCCGCGCAAAGCGCCCGGGCGAGATTGACGGCCGTGAGTACCACTTCATGAGCCGCGCCGAGTTCGCGCGCCTGGTGGACCAGGACGCATTTCTGGAGCACGCAGAGTTCGCCGGCAACAGATACGGCACGCTGGCCAGTGAACTCGACCGCATCGTGAGCGGCGGACGGTCAGTGATCCTCGAGATCGAACTGCAGGGCGCGCGCAACGTGCGGGTCCTTCGACCCGACTCGATCTCAATCTTCATCGCCCCGCCATCGCTTGAGGAACTGGGCCGGCGCCTGCGCGAGCGCGCAACCGACGCCGACGAGGAGATCGCCGAGCGCCTTGAGGTGGCCCGCGGGGAGATGGGTGCCGAGGCAGAATTTGACCACCGGATCCTGAACGACGACGCGTCGCGTGCCACTGACGAGCTGGTGGAGATCATCCGGTCCGCAACGGCCTGATCGGTTCTGCAACGCCACCGGGATGCGCGCGGGCGCAATTGGCGATAGCGTTTTCGAATGGCCGAGATCCTTCTTGGGGTGACCGGCGGCATTGCCGCCTACAAGTCACTCGACGTCCTCCGCATGCTGCAGCGCAACGGGCATGGTGTGAGCGTGGTGATGACCCACACCGCCGAGCGGTTTGTGGGCGCGGCGTCCTTCGCCGCGCTGTCGCGCCGCGAGGTGGGCACCGCGATGTTTGGCGATGCCGACCAGCCGGGGTATCACCACCTCGATGTGAACGACGGCATGGACCTGATGCTCGTGGCACCGGCCTCGGCGAACTCCATCGCCCAGATGGCCTCGGGGATGGCCACCAATCTGCTCACCTCCTGCTACCTCGCGTTCCGCGGGCCGGTGGTGGTGGCACCCGCCATGAACACCTCGATGTGGCTGCACCCCGCCACGCAGCGCAACATCGACACCCTTCGGGCATTTGGCGTCCACATCATTGAGCCCGAGAGCGGCCTGCTCGCCGATGGCGCCACCGGCCCGGGCCGACTCGCAGAGCCCACCGTCATCGTGGATGCTGTTGAGTCGTTGCTTCGCGGGGTATCCCCCCGTGGCGACCTCGCGGGCAAGCGGGTGTTGATCTCGGCAGGGGGCACCCGCGAACCAATCGACGCCGTGCGGTTTGTCGGCAACCGGTCGAGCGGGCGCATGGCGTGGGCCCTGGCTGCTGCCGCCCACGTCCGGGGCGCGGATGTGACGGTGGTGCAGGCGAACGTTGACCTGCCGCGCGAGCAGGGCATCACGTACCTCGATGCGCCGACGGCCGCCGAGATGCGTGAGGTATGCCGCGCGCAGTTTCCCGACACGGACATGCTCATCATGTGCGCGGCTGTCGCGGACTACCGCCCCGTGGACCAGCGGGAGGACAAGCTCGACAAGTCGGCGGCAGATTCGTTGACGGTGCACATGGAGCGCACGACCGACATCCTTGCCGAGCTCTCAGCGCTGCGCGACGAGCAGGTGCTCGTGGGGTTTGCGGCCGAGCATGGGCCCGAGGGGCTCGAGCGGGCTCGCGCGAAGCGCGTGCGGAAGGCGGTGGACATGGTGGTGCATAACGACGCCGCGGTGGACGGCGCTGCGTTTGAGGGTCCCGACAACATCATCACCATCATCGGGCCCGGCGACGCCGAGGTGGCGTTTCCCCGCATGACCAAACGCCAGTGCGCCGACACCATTCTGGATGCCGTGCTTCCACTGGTGGGTGGCGGAGCACCAGTCACCGCCTAGGGGTTCCACTGGAGCCGGACCATCTGCGGCGGCCGAGGTGGGTGCGTACCATTCCGTCGATGAGCGAGGTCGGCGCGTACGAACACTTTCAGCGGGGAAATGAGCTCCTGGCATCCCGCGACTTTCACCAGGCTGCCGTGGCGCTGGAGATGGCCAAGCGGATGGAGCCCGACAAAGCATCCATCCGTGAGGCGCTGGGACGGGCGTACCTCTCGGTGCGTGAATACGCGAAGGCAGCCGAGGAGTTTGAGGTGGTGGCCGAGATCGCACCCACCGACCATTACGCGCAGTACTGCCTTGGCCGGGCGTACCGCGGCATGGGCGATGGGGACCGCGCGGCCCGCGCCTTCGAACTGGCCAAGTGTTTCGGCTCGCCGCTCGTGCGTTAGATCAGCGCCGCAGGGAGTTCGGAACGACCCGGGCGCCGGGGTCGCAGCACACCTGATTTACGCGTTCGGCTCCCGGCCGCGCACCTGCATGCTGTCGGGGACATCGAACCCAAGCCGGAGAACACCCTCAAACGTCTCATCCACGTAGGTGGAGAGCAGCCCGAGCAATCCGTCGAGCCCGGCAGCGCCGAGCACTGACGTCTCCGCATCGGCGAGCAGCCACAGGTCACCCGCATCGTCGAGCGCGAAGCGCCATGAGCGCATTTCGAGGTTCTTCATGAGGAGGCGGCGGTAGACCCCCTCGCGGTCCCGATCCGGCCCGCGCATGAAGAACGCCCGCAGCAGTAGTGTGCGCTCGCCCGCGTGCACCGCCACGGCGATGACCTCACGCTTGGTGGTGGGAACGCGGATGGTCCAGTTGCGGTCGTCCACACGCTCGTGGTCGACGCCGATCATCCCAAGCCAGGTGTTGACGACTGCCGGTGCGCTGTCCACGCGGGCAACGTACACCCGGGTGCTCGTACGATCGCCGAGTGCGGATTGTGCTTCAGCGCGTCTCGGGCGCCTCGGTCGTGGTGGGGGGCGAATGCATTGCCACCATCGGGCACGGACTCTTGTTGCTGGTGGGCGTGCAGGATGGCGACGATGTGGCGGTGGCGCGTCGCATGGCGTCCAAGGTGGCGAGGCTGCGGGTATTTGCGAACGGCGAGCGGGGATTTGATCGCACCGTGGCCGAGGTGGAGGGTGCTGCGTTGGTGGTCAGTCAGTTCACGCTGATGGGGGATGTCCGGCGCGGCAATCGCCCATCGTGGACGGGGGCCGCCGCACCAGATGTTGCCGCGCCTGTGGTGGAGGCCTTCGCCGAGGCGCTTGAGACAGCGGGGATTGAGGTACAGCGTGGCCGCTTCGGCGCGATGATGGATGTGGCACTCGTAAATGAGGGTCCCGTCACCCTGGTGCTGGAAAGCGACGAGGTCGCCCGGCCCCCGGCGTGACGGTCCACTGTGCGGTAATTCGGCCCGATTTGGCCCTGTGCTACCCTCGTGCGGTCGCCGGAGGGGAATGGCGACACCCGGAGGAGCGGGTCGAAAGACCCGCTTTTTCTTTGGCATGAACCAAATCGGAGCACCCTGAAGACCACGTTGGCCACTGGTATCGAGAAGCAGGTGGAGGACCTCCTCGCACAGGAGCTCCCGGAGGTTGACCTCCGGGCGGCGACTGCGCGCGGTCGCGAGGGATCCGCTGTGCTGACGGTGTTCATCGATCACCCTGATGGGGTGGACCATGAACTGTGCGTCAAGGTCACACGGGCGCTCGAAGGGGCCGGAATCCGGGATCGCTACGCGGTGGAGGTATCATCGCCGGGACCGGAGCCGCCGCTCCGCGTGACCCGGCACTTTCTTGCCGCCGTGGGTGGGCAGGTCAAGTTGCTCGTCAAGCCGGGAACTCTCCCGGCTGGGGCGAAGTCGGTGTCGGGGACGCTGACCGGGGTGACCGAAGAGTCGCTCACGGTGGAGTCGTCGGCGGGTGTGGTGGTCGTGCCGCGTGATGCGGTGCGGGGTGCCCGGACGGTAAAGGTGCAATGTGGCGATGACGGCAGGAGCGTGAAGTGAACCGCGAGATCATCGAGGCGATCAAGCAGATCGAGCGCGAAAAGGGGATCGAATCAGAGATCCTCCTGGTGGCGCTTGAGGACGCCCTGCTCGCGGCGTACCGCAAGACGCCAGGCGCAGTTGAGTGGGCGCGCGTGGATATTGATCGCGAGACGGGCGAGATGCAGGTAAACCGGCTGGTGCTCCCTGAGGGCGCCGAGCTGGTCACCCTCCCGCGCCCTGAGCCGGAGATCCCCGAGGGGGTCGATCCGGAGGAGTTCGAGCCGCCGCCGCCGGACATCGACTGGTCGGCCTATGGGCCCGAGCAGATCGAGCCAGTGAGCCTGACGACCGAGAACTTCGGCCGCATCGCGGCGCAGACCGCCAAGCAGGTGGTGCTGCAGCGTATTCGCGAGGCGGAGCGCGAGATGATGTACGACGAGTACGTCGATCGCGTGGGCGAGGTCGTCAACGGCATCATCCAGCAGAGCGACCACCGCTACACGCTGGTGGATCTGGGGCGCGTTGAGGCACTTCTTCCCGCCAGCGAGCAGGTGCCCGGCGAGCGATACGACCACGGCGCCCGCATCAAGGCGGTCATTGTTGACGTGCGCGCAAGCAACAAGGGCCCGCAGGTCATTCTGAGTCGCCGTTCCGACGAGATCATCAAGCGACTCTTCGAGCTCGAGGTTCCCGAGATCGCCGACGGTCTCGTGGAGATCCGCAACGTGGCCCGTGAGGCCGGATGGCGGTCGAAGATCGCCGTCATCTCGAACGTGCAGGGCGTCGACCCGGTCGGTGCGTGCGTGGGCCCACGCGGCTCGCGCGTGCGCATGGTCGTCTCCGAACTGCGCGGCGAGAAGATCGACATCATCCCGTTTAACGACGAGCCCGCGCGCTATGTGGCCAAGGCGCTGTCGCCGGCCCGCGTGCGCGAGGTGCTGGTAGATGACGAGGCCCGGCAGGCGGTGGTCATCGTCCCCGACGACCAGCTCTCGCTGGCCATTGGCAAGGAGGGCATGAACGCCCGTCTGGCCGCCCGTCTCACCGGCTGGCGCATCGACATCAAGAGCGAGTCAACGTTTGCCTCGGAGGAGGAGAACAGCGACTACGTGGACGATCTGGAGGGCGGGGTCGCGCGTTGCGCCTTCATTCTTCAGAATGGTCGCCGCTGCCCCAACGCCGTGGTGTCGGGGACGCGCTACTGCGCACTTGAGGGGCACACCGCCGAGGCCTCGGCCGCCAACATGGAGGCCTTTGAGGCCGCCCAGGCTGCGGGCACGATCGTGGTGGACGACGCCCTTCTTGAGGCTGAGGCCGAGCTTGAGGCCGAGGTTGTGGCTGATGTCGAGGGTGAGGTGCTTGCCACCGATGGCGATGCCGGCGCGGAGGGGGATGCACCGGTGGTGGAGGAGATCGTCATGGAGGAAGCCGTTATCTCGGCCGACGCCGTGGTCGAGGTGCCTGTTGCCATTGAGGTCACCGCCGATGAGGTTGTGGCTGACGAGATCGCCCCCGACGAGACCGTGGCCGATGAGGTCAGTTCCGAGGAGGCCGCGGACGAGTGATTCCGCTTTGCCCACGCCGCACGTCCCCGAGCGCATGTGCGCCGGGTGCGGACGTCGTGCGCCAAAAGGCGACCTGGCTCGCTTCACGCCCGTGCGTGATGATGACGAGCTGGTCGCGGTGCGCGACGACAAGGCGGTACGGGCGGGCAGGGGCATCTACACGTGCAGGTCACGTGAGTGCTTCGATCGGGCTGTGGAACGGCGGGGCTTTGCGCGCGGCGCGCGGGGCAAGGTGAGGGTCGACGTGACGATGGCGGACGAGCTGGGCGACGAGAGGCACGTATGAGCACCAAGAAGAGGGTCTACGAGATCGCGAAGGAGGAGGGGCTGCCGAGCGCCAACGTGCTCGCGCGCCTCCAGCGGGGTGGTCTCGACGTAAAGACGGCCTCGTCGACGGTGGATGAGGACTGGGCACTCCACCTCCTCTCTCCCAACCGCCACCCGAAGCCGGATGGCGAGATGCCTCAGCCGGCGCCGCCGAGGAAGAAGGCCGCCCCGAAGAAGACCGAGCCAGTGGAGGAGCCCCCGGTTGTCGAGACGACACCCGTGGCAGCCACTCCGCCTCCCACTCCGGTGGCCAAGAAGGCCGTCCCGGCTCCCGCCGCACCGGTCCAGCCGGCTGCAGTCGAGCCCGTTGCCGCCGAGACGAAGGCAGCCAAGCCAGTGGCGCCCGCTCCGCCGACGCCGGCGGCGGTTGAGGCACCCGCCACAGAGCCGCCCGCGGCTGCCGAGCCACCCGCGGCACCCGCACCCGTTGTGGCCGCAGCGCCGGTGGCCGAGGTGGCCGCCGTTGAGGTACCCGTCGTGGTCGATGTGCCCGCGAGCGAGACGCCCGCAGACGAGACGCCAGAAGCCGACGCATCTGGCACGACGACGCCGGCAGCAGACACGCCTGCACCGGAGACGCCGGCAGCAAAGGCGCCTGCAACAGAGACGCCCGCGCCCGAAAAGCCTGTCGCCGAGAAGCCGAAGGGGCAGGAGCGGATCCCGCCCAAGCGTGCGCCTGAGAAGATCGTGCTGCCGCCGCCCCGTCGCGACTCCCCGCCGCCACCCCCGGCGCCGAGAAGTGGTCCTGCAGGCGGATCCGCGAGTGGCGGAAATGCTGGTGGCGCACGTGACACCGGTGGCAACAGCGGCACCGGTGGCACTGGTGGCAACAGTGGGCCTCCGGGATCGGGCGCACCGGGCGACCGCGGCCGGTCGGGCACGCTCCCGCCCCGCGGAACCGGTGGTATCGGCCGTCCGGGCGGCGGTGCTGGCCGTGGCCGCAAGCGCCGTGTGGTGATCGACGCGCAGGCGAGTCGCCGTCAGGGCGGTGGGCCGCGTGATCGCGGTGGCCGTCGCGGGCAGCGCCAGGATCAGTCCGACCAGTCGCTGCTGCCGCAGATCAACCCGGCGGACATGCCGCCGGCTGAGATCCGGTCGGGCGGAACGGTCAAGGATGTTGCTGAGGGTCTCGGCATTCCCACCGCACAGATCATCAAGTTCCTCATGACCATGGGCGAGTTGGCGACCATCACACAGTCGCTGTCGGACGAGGCCATTGAGCTCATCGCTGCCGACATCGAGCGCAAGGTCATCATCATCCACGCCGAGGAGGAGCCCGACCTCGAGACGGTGTTCGACGACGACCCTGCGTTGCTCGTCGCGCGGGCCCCGGTGGTGACGGTGATGGGGCACGTTGACCACGGAAAGACGTCGCTGCTCGACGCGGTGCGTCGTACCGAGGTGGCCGCAGGCGAGGCCGGCGGAATCACGCAGCACATCGGCGCCTACCAGGTGCACCACGGCGCACGCGAAGTCACGTTTCTTGACACCCCGGGCCACGAGGCGTTTACCGCCATGCGTGCCCGCGGCGCCAAGATCACCGACGTGGCGATCATCGTGGTGGCGGCCGACGACGGCGTGATGCCGCAGACCATCGAGGCGATTGACCACGCGAGGGCCGCTGACGTGCCGTTCGTCGTGGCCATCAACAAGATGGACAAGGAGAACGCCAACCCCGACAAGGTGAAGCAGGAATTCGCCAGTCGGGACGTGATTCCGTCGGATTGGGGTGGTACCACCGAGTTCGTCAACGTCTCCGCGCACAGCGGCCTCGGGCTGGATGACCTCCTCGAGACGGTGCTGCTCGTCGCCGACGCCGACGCTGAGCCCAAGGCGAATCCGACCCCTGAGGCATCGGGCACCGTGGTGGAGTCGCGGCTCGACCCGGGCCGTGGCCCCGTGTGCACCCTGTTGGTGCAGCGCGGCACGATGCGTATCGGCGACATCCTCGTGGTGGGCGAGACATTCGGCCGCGTGCGGGCGATGCTCGACTACAAGGGTGAGGCGATTGCCACGGCCGGGCCGTCGGTACCGGTGGAGATCCTCGGTCTCGATGGCGTCCCTGCTGCGGGTGAGAAGTTCCGCGTGGTGGAGAACGAGCGGCTTGCGCGCCAGATCGCAGCAACCCGCAGCCAGCGGCTGCGTGCGGAGGACCTGGCAAACCGTCGACCGGTGTCGCTCGAGGACCTGTTCGCCCGCATTTCCGAGGGCGGGCTCAAGGAGCTCAACATCATCATCAAGGGTGATGTGCAGGGTTCGGTGGGTGCACTTGCCGACGCCCTCAACAAGGTCGAGCAGACCGAGGTCCGACTGCGAATCATCCACACTGGTGTGGGTGCGGTCACCGAATCGGATGTCAACCTTGCGGCCGCGTCACAGGCCATCATCATCGGATTCAACGTCCGCCCGAGGCCCGAGGCCAAGATGTTGGCCGAGCGCGAGGGCGTGGACGTACGGACCTACCGCGTGATCTACCGCGCCATCGAGGACGTACGCGACGCGCTTGTGGGCCTGTTGGAGCCGGACATCGTGGAGGAGCCCATGGGCTCCCTCGAGGTGCGCGCCATCTTCAGGGCGAGCCGCCTGGGAACGATCGCCGGCTGTTACGTCACAGACGGGCTGGCCAGGCGCGGGGCGGATTGCCGCCTTGTGCGCGACGGCACGGTGGTGCACGTGGGCAGGATCGGTTCGATCCGGCGCGTGGATGACGACGTGCGCGAGGTCCAGCAGGGCTTCGAGTGCGGGGTGCTCATCGATGACTACAACGACGTCAAGGAAGGCGACGTGATCGAGGTCTTCGAGCTCAGGGAGGTGGCGCGCACCGCGCAGGCCGCCACGGCACCGCCCGGCCCCGTCACGCCCACTCCGGCGTCCGAGTAGAGGGACGGCCTGCCTGATGGGGGCGCCGCGTCAGCGGCAGCGGCGGGCCAATGAGGCGATCCGCGAGGTCGTGGGTCAGGCACTCCTCACGGAGCTGTCGGACCCGCGCCTGCAGATGGTCACCATCACCGCGGTGGAGAGCAGCCCTGATCTTGGTCGGGCAAAGGTGTATTGGACCGCGCTCGACCCAAAGCGCGTCGAGGGTGCCGGCGCGGCACTTGAGGCCGCTCGTGGGCTTCTGCAGGGCCGCGTCGCCCGCGTGCTGAAGTCGCGGCTCACGCCGCATCTGGTCTTCGTGCATGACGGCCTTCAGGACGAGGCCCGTCGCCTCACCGAACTCATCGACCGGGTTGCTCCCGATGGGCCGCTGCCAGACCCGGAACCCGAGCCGGATCCGCAGCCGTGAGCCACCACCATCACCACGCGCACGTGGCGGGGGAGGAGGTGGGCGCCGACCGGATCGCGGAGTTGCTTGCACCTCCCGGTCGCAAGGTGCTGGTGACGACGCACCGTAAGCCCGATGGCGACGCCGCCGGATCAATGATCGGGCTCACGCGCATCCTGCGGGGGCTCGGGCACGACGTCGTCATGTGGCATGTGGAGGGTCCGGGTCTGCCGGACGATCTGGCGTGGTTGCTCGGCCCGGATGAGGTCGTGGTCGGGGGCCCCGTGGCGGATCACGAGGAGCGCCTGGTTGTGAGTGTGGATGCCGCCACCTCACACCGCATGACCGACGACGACCCGAGCACGCTCGGGGGGCCGATCATCAATATCGACCACCACCACGACAATCCGATGTGGGGTCATTACAACCTTGTGGACGGCGGGGCATCGAGCTCGGCCGAGATGGTGGTGCGGGTGGCCGACGCGCTGGGTGCCGAGATCACCGCTGAGGTGGCACTGCCGCTGTACGTGGGCCTGGTCACCGATACCGGCCGATTCAGTTACGGCAGCACAGGCGCGGAGGCGCACGTGGTTGCCGCCCGCCTCATCGATGCCGGCGTGGACCCGGCCGCGGTATTCCGCCGGGTGTACGAGGGCGTCCCGTTCGGTGACGTGCGGCTGGTGGGCCGTGCGCTGGCAGGTGCCAGGTCGGAACTCGAAGGGCGCCTGATCATCGCGGTGGTCACCGACGACGACGTGACCGAGACGGGTGGCCAGAATTCCGATGGTGTGGTGGAGGCCCTTCGCGCCGTCGCGGGTGCAGAGGCGGCTGCGGTCATCCGGCAGGTCCATGGGGCGTGGCGGGTGTCCATGCGCGCATCCGGCGATACGGTGGATGTCTCGGCGATTGCCGCCCTGGAGGGCGGGGGAGGGCACCGCGCGGCGGCCGGGTTTACATCGCAACAGGGTCCCGAGGCCATCATTGCGCTCATCCGCGACGCCGTCGTGGCGCAGGACGGCTGAGGTGGGCGTGCCGGCCGATGCCCCCCGCGCCATTCTCGTGGACAAGCCCGCGGGGCCCACGTCGCACGACGTGGTGAGCACGGTGCGGCACGCGCTTGGGCGGACGAAGGCCGGGCACACGGGAACGCTCGACCCCTTCGCCACAGGCCTCCTCGTGGTGCTCACCGGTCGTGCCACCCGCCTCGCGCCATTTCTCACCGGTCTCGACAAGACCTACCGGGCCACTGTCCGGCTGGGCGAGCGGTCGGAGTCGGGTGATCCGGAGGGCCCCATCACGCCGGGCGGACCGGCACCCGATGAGGCGGCGGTGCGTGCTGCGCTTGCCACCATGACCGGGGTTATTGAGCAGCAGGTCCCTGCGCTGTCGGCTGTGCGAGTGGATGGCGAGCGCCTGTACGCGCGCACCCGTCGCGGCGAAGAGGTCGAGCGGCCCCGTCGCGAGGTGGTCGTGCACCGCGCTGATCTGATCTCCTATGACCACGTGAATGGACTTTGCGAGATCGAGATCCGCTGCGGATCGGGCACCTACGTGCGGCAGATCGCCGTCGACCTGGGCGAGTCGCTCGGGTGCGGCGGGTACTGCACTGCGCTCCGGCGCACTGAAGTGGGTGACCTGTCGGTGGATTCCGCAATCGCTCCTGAGGATGTGCAGCCGGGGTGCGGCATCTCGCTGCTCGCGGCCGTTGGGCATATTCCGCAGGTGGATCTGGACGACGCTGCGCTGGCCGAGGTGGTGCACGGGCGACGGGTGCAGGCACCGGGCGTGGTCGCCATGGGTACCGTGGCCCTCGCTGCAGGCGACGAGCTTGTGGCCATTGGCCTCGCGGACGACGACGGCGTGGTGCGGCCGAAGGTGGTGCTCGTCCAATGAGGCGATACGAATCGCTCGGGGATCTTCCGCTTAACGGTGCGCGGCGCGTGGTGGCCATCGGCACCTTTGATGGCGTGCACATCGGCCACCAGGCAATTATCGGGCGTGCGATCGAGCGTGCGAAAGAGCGTGGTCTCGAGTCGATGGTGCTCACCTTCGAGCCCAACCCGCTCACAGTGCTGCGGCCCGATCTCGCTCCCACCGTGCTGACAGAGCCCGGGTTCAAGGCGCAGCTCATTGAGGCGCTGGGCGCTGACGCACTGCTCGTTGTTCCCTTCACCCGCGCGTTCTCGCGCATTCGGGCCGACCGATTTGCGGAGATGCTGTGTGCGGCGCCGCTCACCGCCGAGTCCATTGTGGTGGGGGCGAACTTCCGATTTGGCCAGGGTGGCACCGGCACCGTGTCGTATCTCCAGCGGCTGGGGCGCGCGAAGGGACTCATCGTTGAGAGCCCCGAAACCGTGGTGAGCCCCGATGGCAAACCCGTGTCGTCCACACGCGTCCGGCGGCTCGTGACCACGGGGCAGGTGGACGATGTCATCGCCCTGCTCGCCCGCGCGCATTCGGTGGAGGGCATGGTGGTGCCCGGCGAGCAGCGCGGGCGCGAGATGGGCCTGCCAACGGCAAACGTCGCGGTTGCGCACGACGCCGCGCTTCCTGCCCGGGGCGTGTACGCGGGCCGCGTGGTCACGGGCGAGGGCCGGTTTGCGGCCGCAATCAACTTGGGGTACTCCCCAACCTTCACTGAAGGCACCAACCCGGACCTCCGGCTCGAGGCATTTCTGCTCGATTACGGCGGGAGTGACCTCTACGGGCAGCGAGTGCGCGTGGAGTTTCTGCAGCGCCTGCGGGACGAGCGCAGGTTCAGCAGTGCGGACGAACTGGTGGTGCAGGTGGAGGAGGACGTGCAGCGCACCCGCGAGGTGGCGGCCGCCACCTGATACGGGGGATCCGGGTGGTGGTGCTACCCTCCCCGACGTTCGCGAGAGCGCGGACCCCCGCCCCGCCTGCAGGTATGGCGCGAGGTCGAGGAATTGACCCGGAGCGGCCCTGGCTGCTCCGTGGCCGGATCAGGAGCACACATGCTTGACAAGGAATCCAAGGCCGGCGTCATGGCGCCGCACCGTCAGCACGACACGGACACGGGTTCGCCCCAGGTTCAGGTCGCGATTCTGACCGAGCGGATCAATCAGCTGACCGAGCACCTCAAGCTGCACCCGAAGGACCACCACTCACGTCGTGGCCTTCTCACCATGGTCGGTCGCCGCCGCCGCCTCCTCTCATACCTGCAGAGGAAGGACGTGGAGGCCTACCGCGAGCTCACGACCTCGCTGGGCATCCGCAGGTAGCACGCAGTACCGGGGCGCATTCGCGCCCGTGACGGCGGGCCACCAGAGGGTGGTGCCGCAAGATGAGCCACGTCGGGTGACGTGGCATGAGGGATGAGGGACACGAATGGCAGATCAGGGACCTGACGCAACACGCGTCGTCGCCGACATCGGCGGCCAGGAGATCATCTTCGAGACCGGACGCCTGGCGAAGCAGGCAAATGGATCAGTGCTCGTGCGCTCGGGTGACAGCCTTGTGCTGGTCACCGCAGTGGGCGCCCGCGAGCCACGGGAGGGGACGGACTTCTTCCCCCTCACCGTGGACGTCGAGGAGCGCATGTACGCCAAGGGAGCGATCCCCGGCGGCTTCATCAAGCGTGAGAGCCGCCCCAGCGAGCGCGCGATCCTCACGTGCCGCATGACCGACCGACCGCTTCGCCCGCTGTGGCCCAAGGGCTTCCGCAACGAGGTGCAGATCGTCACGACGGTGCTCAGCATCGACAAGGTCAACGCATTCGACATCCTGTCGATGAACGGCGCATCAGCCGCACTCATGCTGAGCGAGCTGCCGTTCCAGGGGCCCGTCGGTGCCGTGCGCATCGGCATGATTGATGACGACTTCGTCATCAACCCCACCCTCCAGGAGCTTGAGGAGTCCACGCTCGACCTGGTGGTCGCCGGTACCCGCGAGGCCATCTCGATGGTCGAGGCGGGCGCGAACGAGGTGAGCGAGGACGACCTCCTCGAGGCCCTCCAGATCGCGCACGACGAAATCAAGAAGCTCTGCGACGTGCAGGAAGAGCTGCGGAAGCTCGCCGGCAAGCCGAAGTGGGACATTCAGCCGAAGACGGTAGACCCCGCGATGCTGGCGAAGGTCGAGAAGGCTGCGCTGTCGCAGATCGAGGAGGCCACTCGCGAGCAGGGCAAGCTTGAGCGTCGCGACAAGATCTCCGACGCCAAGAGCGCCGCCCGTACCGCCGTGCTGGGCGATGAGCCCACGTCTGAGGACAAGGCCGCGTTCTCCGAGGCGTTCGACTCGATCATCAAGCGCACCATCCGTCACCGCATCGCGGTGGACAAGCACCGCCCCGATGGCCGCACGGCCGAGGAGATCCGCCCGATCTGGGTGGAGACGGGTCTTGCTCCCCGCACGCACGGATCCGGTCTCTTCACCCGTGGCGAGACGCAGGTGCTCACGCTCCTCGCCCTCGGTACGACCAAAGAGGCCCAGCGCATCGACGATCTCTCGATCGACACGACCAAGCGCTACATCCACCACTACAACTTCCCGCCGTTCAGCGTGGGTGAGACCGGCTTTATGCGCGGTCCCAAGCGCCGTGACATCGGGCACGGTGCCCTGGCCGAGCGCGCGCTCCTGCCAGTGATCCCGACCGATGAGGACTTCCCGTACACGCTGCGGCTTGTGTCGGAGACCCTTGAGAGCAACGGATCGTCGTCCATGGCGTCGGTCTGCGGTTCGACCCTCGCCCTGCTCGACGCCGGGGTGCACATCAAGCGCCCGGTGGCCGGTATCGCGATGGGCCTCATCAAGGAGGGCGATGACCACATCGTGCTCACCGACATCCAGGGCGACGAGGATCACCTCGGCGACATGGACTTCAAGGTGGCGGGTACGTCTGAGGGCGTAACCGCCCTGCAGATGGACATCAAGATCAACGGTGTGACCACCGAGATCATGACCCAGGCCCTCAAGCAGGCGAAGGATGCGCGTCTCGCGATCCTCGGCATCATCAACGAGGCCATGCCCGGCCCCCGCGAGGAGCTGTCGCCGTGGGCGCCGCGCATCACCGCCATCAAGATCGATCCGGACAAGATCGGAATGGTCATCGGTAAGGGCGGCGAGACCATCCGCGGCCTCGAGGCCGACTTCGAGGTGGAGATCTCCATCGAGGACGACGGCACCGTGAGCGTGTACGGCGTGCAGGGTGAGAAGGCCGATCAGTGCGTCGAGCGCATCCGCTCGATGACGAAGGACGTCGAGGTTGGCGACACGTACACCGGTGCGAAGGTTGTGAAGACCACCACCTTCGGCGCATTCGTCGAGCTCGCCAAGGGCGTTGACGGTCTGCTGCACATCTCCAACCTCGGCTCCGGCCGCGTGGAGAAGGTGGAGGACGTCATCAACCGGGGTGACTCGGTTGACGTGGTGGTGGAGGAAGTTGACCGCGCACGCGGTCGCATCGGCCTCCGTCTGCTGAACGACGACTCGGCACCCGCGGCATCCGGCGAGTCCGGTGGCGCTGAGGGCACCGAGGAAGCTGAGGGCGCCGAGGGCGACGCCGAGCGCCGTCCGCGCCGCCGCCGCAAGGTCTCCACGGACGATCTGGCCGAGTGACGACGGGGGGACGATCCCTCGACACGACCGCGGAGGGGCTCCGAGTGATATCGGAGCCCCTCCCGGGAGTGCGTTCCGTGGCGCTCGGCCTGTGGATTGGCGTGGGCTCACGGTTTGAGCACGCGGGCGAGGCCGGTGTGTCGCATTTCATTGAGCACCTGCTGTTCAAGGGCACCGAGAGGTTCAGCGCGGCGGAGATTGCCCAGGTCTTTGATGGCCTGGGTGGGGAGATCAACGCTGCGACGGGGCGCGACCACACGGTCGTCTACACCCGGGTGCTTGACGAGCACCTCGACGTGGCCTTTGACGTGGTGGCCGACATGCTGCGAAACCCTGCGTTTCGCGAGCTGGATCAGGAGCGGCAGGTCGTGCTGGAGGAGATCCTCATGTACGAGGACGACCCCGGCGATCTTGTGCATGACCTGATGTCCGAAGCGGTGTTCCCCGACCAGCCACTTGGCCGCCCGGTGATTGGCACCAGCGAGGTCATCAGCTCCATTGGCGCTGATGAGATCCGGGCGTTCCACGCGGGCCACTACGTGGCGCCCAATATCGTGGTGGCCGCCAGCGGCTCGATCGACCATGACCGCCTGTTGGCACTTACCGAGAAGCACCTGGGTGGACTTCCAGTGGGTGGCGGTGCCCACACGGTGGAGCCGGGTGCACCGGGTGCACCCGTTCTGGTGAGCAGGACCAAGCCCACCGAGCAATACCACGTGGCGCTTGGCGGCAAGGGGCTTGACCGCTCGGATTCCCGTCGTCACGCGATGGCGGTACTCGACACCATTCTCGGCGGTTCGATGTCGTCCCGGCTCTTCCAGGAGATCCGGGAGCGGCGTGGACTCGCGTACTCGGTTGGCACGTATTCGGTGGGGTATGCCGATACCGGCCAGGTTGGCGTGTATCTGGGCACCCGCGAGGACAACCTTGTGGAGGCGGCCGAGGTGATGGCCCGCGAGCTGCGGCGAATGGGTGAGGAACTGGTGCCCGCCGCCGAGCTGACCCGGGCCAAGGAGCACCTGAAGGGCCGCCTCGTGCTCAGCCTTGAAAGCCCGTCCACGCGCATGCAGCGCAACGGGCGCGCGGTGCTCACCGAGACCGAGCTTCTGGACATCGAGGAGATCGTCGAGCGGATCGAGGCCGTCACGGCCGACGACGTTCAGGCGCTTGGAAGCGAGTTCTGGGACCCGTCGCGGCTGTCGGTCGCGGCGATCGGGCCGAGTGAGGATGCCGTGCGGTCGGCGGCCGAGCGTCTCGCTCCCAACCTGGTGGAGGCCGCGTGATCCGCGTGATGGTGACTGGGGCGGCGGGCCGGATGGGCCGCACTGTGGTGGATGCGGTCAATGGCGCCGCCGATACCGAACTGGTGGCACAGGCCGACCCGCATCTGGCGGGGAAGGGCGCGCCGATGTTCGCCACCGTGGAGGAGGCCATCGCCGGCACCTCACCGCAGGTCGCAGTGGACTTCACACAGCCGGACGTGGCCTACGCAACCACCCGCGCCTGCCTCGAGGCGGGCGTGCACGCGGTTGTGGGCACCACGGGCCTCACCGACGATCAGCTGCGCGCGCTGCGGGATCTTGCCGAGTCCGGTCCCGCCAACCTGCTCATCGCACCCAACTTCGCTGTGGGCGCAGTGCTGATGATGCGCTTCGCGGCTGAGGCGTCGCACCACATGCAGCGGGCTGAGATCATCGAACTGCACCACGATGGCAAGCTTGACGCGCCGTCGGGCACCGCCAAGCTGACCGCCGAGGGCATGCAGGGCGACGTACCCATCCACTCGGTGCGCCTGCCGGGCCTTGTGGCACATCAGGAGGTCATCCTGGGTGGCACAGCCGAGACGCTGTCCATCCGGCACGACTCCCTGTCGCGCGAGAGTTTCATGCCCGGTGTACTCCTGGCCGTGCGCGCGGTCTCCGGGCGGCCGGGGCTCACCATCGGCATTGAGTCGCTGCTCTTTCCGGGCTGAGCCGTCGCGGAAGGGTCGCTGGTAACCTCGGTGCGGACACACCGATGTGGAGGAACTGACATGGCTGACGCCTACACCAAGGTGCAGGTTGAGGACATTGAGATGCGTGAGCGCAAGGGCGGCGGACCCGGTTCGCGCGACCTCTCAGGCGCCATCGGGGCCGAGACCATGACGCTCCGGCTCTGGAAGTTCGGGCCCGGCGACCAGATGGCCTACCACCGCCACCAGGAGCAGGAAGAGATCTACGGGCTCCTCGTCGGTGGGCCCCAGGAGATGCTCATCGAGGGCGAGGTCGTGATCGTGAACGACCACGACTGGATCCGGGTGCCCAAGGACACGGTGCGGCGCATTCAGAATAACTCCGACCGCGAATCCACCTGGCTGATCATGGGGGCCCCTCCCGGCACCGGAATCACCGATGGCATTCGCATCAATCCGGAGACCGGCCAGGAGATCCCGCGCCCCTGATGGTTGAGCAGTACGACGCGATTGTGTGCGGGGGGTCCTTCGGGGGCCTCGCCGCTGCCCAGCAGATGGGCGGCCGGGTGCTGATCATCGATCGTCTTGCCATCGGCGATGGTGAAACATCGGCGTCGGCGGTTCCGCTCGCCTGCCTCGAGAATATGGACATGACCGACTGCATCGATCAGGTGCATGAGCACATGTACATCCACACACGGCACCGTGTGCAGCGGCTCACCTTCTTCCCGTTCTGCACGTTCAACTACCGGGCCTTCTGCGAGGAGTTGTTCGCGCGCACGGGTGCTGACTATGTGCAGGCGCGCATCACGCGCGCCCGGGCTGGGCGCGTGGAGACCACGGCGGGCACCTTTGAGGCCCCCATCGTCATCGACAGTGCCGGCTGGCGCACCGCGGCGGGAAAGGGCGCTGAGAAGTCGGCCCGGGCGTCCCGAAAGAGCTTTGGCATCGAGTCGCGCCAGCCATTTCGCGGCGAGGGCCTTCACTTCTACGTGGGCCCCAGCCGCGGCACCCGGCGTTTCTATTGGGCATTTCCGGCCGGCGACCACGTGCGGGCGGGGCTTGCGACCTACTCCGGGCACTCCGATCTCAGCGCCGACCTCGACACGTTCTGCAGCGAGTTGTCGCTCGGGGACCCCGGACAGGTTCATGGTGGCTTCTTTACCTCCCGGCTCACCGACCCCGTGCGCGACGGCATGTTTCTGGTGGGCGACTCAGCGGGAATGTGCCTGCCGGTGTCGGGAGAGGGCATTCGCCCCGCGCTGGTGTTTGGTCAGGTTGCCGGGCGGCTCGCCGAGCGTGTGCGCACGGGCGAGATGCGTTTGGATGAGGCGCTCTCGTCGTACCGGGCCTTTGTGAACTCCCGCGCGAAGGGGTACCGGATTCTCGAACGACTGCAGACGGTGCTGAACGTGCTGCCCGACCCATTGTTTGCGACATTCGCCCGGTTGGTGTCCAGCCGCCGGGTGCTGGCGTACGCCGTTCGGGGCTACTGGAACGTGGCGAGCCCCGACCTGCTCACCGCCGTACGCACGCCCGAGCCGCTTCCCGTCACCGCCGTGCCCGCCTGACCCCGGAGCCCGTCGCTATGCTTCCGCCCGTGCTGGGAGCCGTTCTCACCGCGGCCGTCACGCCCTTTGATGCAGAGGGGGCAGTGGACGACGCCGCCTATCGCGCGCTTGTGCGCTACCTGCTGGCCAACGGGTCGGATGGCATCGTGGTGGCCGGAACGACGGGTGAGGCGTCCACGCTCACCGACGACGAGCGCATCGCCCTGTTCCGAGCGACCGCCGAGGAGTGCGCCGGCATCGGCACCGTGGTGGCCGGGACCGGCAGCAACGACACGGCCCATTCCGTGCATCTCACCGATGTGGCCAAGGGCATCGGCGTTGACGCCGTGCTGGTGGTGACCCCGTATTACAACCGCCCACCGGCCGAGGGCATTCGCCGCCATGTGGCGGCCATCGCCGAGGTTGGCGTGCCGGTGGTGCTCTACAACATTCCCGGCCGCACCGGCATCAACATGCCGCCCGACCTCATCGCCGAACTGGCACGCATCCCTGGTGTTGCGGCGCTGAAGCAGGCCAATCCCGATCTGGCCGAGGCCCGACGGGTGGCCGACGAGACCGACCTGGCGATCTACGCCGGGAATGACGACATGCTGCTTCCCATCCTTGAGATGGGGGGTGCCGGAGTGATCTCCGTCGCCTCTCACCTGGTGGGCGATCGCATGCAGCAGATGGTGGCCGCCGTGAACGCGGGCGACGTGGAGGGCGCGCGGGCAATCGACGCGTCGTGCGCGCCCCTGTGGAGCGGCCTCTTTGAGACGACGAATCCCATCCTGATCAAGGCTGCGCTCGACATGCTCGGGGTCATCCCCGGCGACGTCTTGCGCCTGCCACTCGTGGAGGCCACGGCCGGGGAGCGCAACGCGCTTCGGTCGCTCCTCGTGTCGCAGGGCCTTCTGCCCGCCTGATCCCAACGACTGGAAATACACTGAGCGACACAACCGACGCACCCGCCCTGCGGATCATCCCGCTTGGCGGCGTTGGCGAGATTGGTAAGAACATGTACGTGGTGGAGCACGACGATCGAATCGTCGTCATCGACTGCGGCGTGACGTTCCCGGGCCCGGATCAGCCGGGCGTGGATCTGATCCTGCCCGACATGACCTGGCTCGCCGAGAACCGTGAGCGCATTGACGCGCTCATCCTTACCCATGGGCACGAGGATCACATCGGCGCCGTGCCATGGTTCCTCCGCGCGGTCGGACCGGTTCCGATTTACGGCACCCGCTTTACGCTCGCGCTGGTACGGGGAAAGCTCGACGAGCACCGCCTGCTGGGCGAGGCCGAGATGATCGAGATCGCCGCCGGCGAGCCACGCAGGCGCATCGGCCCGTTCGAGGCCGAGTTCCTGCGCGTGACCCACTCCATCCCCGACTGCGTGGCGGTTGCACTCCACTCACCCGCGGGCACGCTGGTGCACACCGGCGACTTCATGTTCGATCACCTTCCCATTGGTGGGCCGGACAAAGCCAGCGACATCCCCGGCCTCGCGCGCCTCGGTGCCGAGGGCGTGCTGGTGCTCCTGGCCGACTCCACCAATGCAGATGTTCCGGCATCGGCCAAGCGGTACGAGGCATCGGTGGGGCCGGCGATGTCCGCGCTCTTCGCCACATCGCCCGGGCGCGTGATCGTCACCACGTTCTCGTCTCACATCGACCGCATGCAGCAGGTGGTTGACGCCGCCTACCGCGACGGCCGGGTTGTGGGCGTGGTGGGCCGCTCGATGGTGCGAAACGTCAACATCGCGCGCAACCTCGGGTACCTCAAGGCTCCCGATGGCGTCATCATCTCCGACAAGGAGATCGCCGGGGTGCCCGATGACGAACTGGTGCTGCTGACCACCGGAAGCCAGGGCGAGCCCCTCTCGGCGCTCCGTCGCATGGCCAACGGCGCCCACCCCAAGGTGGACATCAAGCCGGGCGACACGGTGGTGTACTCATCGCGTCGCATCCCTGGAAATGAACTGGCGATTGACGAGACCATCAACCGCCTCGTGGCTGCGGGCGCGAAGGTGGTGACCCCGGATGACCGCCCAGAGGTGCACGCATCGGGCCACGGGGTGCGCGACGACCTCATGTGGATGCTGCAGCTCATCCGACCGCGCTTCTTCGCTCCGATCCACGGCGAGGTGCGGCACCAGAAGGCGCACGCGGCGCTTGCGAAGGGGCTCGGAATCGGTGAGCGCACGGTCATTCTTGAAAACGGTGACGTGCTTGAGGTATCGGCCGACGGCGTGGTGACCGGCGAGCGCGTTGAGTCGGGCATCACCTATGTCGACTCGTATGGCGTGAACGACCTTGGGGAGGGGGTCCTCCGCGACCGCCGCCACATGTCTGAGGACGGCCTGGTGCTGGTGATGGTGCAGGTGGACGCCCATGACGGCACGCTCTCAGGTACACCAGAGGTGGTGACCCGCGGGTTTGCGGGTGCCGAGGATGCGGTGATGATCAACGCGATCCGCGAGACCGTGGAAGCAAGTCTGCGCGAAAGCGCCGAGGAGCACATCCATGAGGTGGACGTTCTCACCAAGCAGCTCCACGACGCCGTGGGCGCGATGATCAACCGCAAGACGCGCAAGCGTCCGCTCATCCTCCCCGTGGTGGTGGCGGTCTAAATAGCCGAAGTCGGTCTGCCCGAGGCAGGAATCGGGGTGTGCGGGGTCCAAATGGGTCTCGTACACCTCGACCCCGGGGAGACCGTGGCCGCAACCGCTACTCGCACCCGCACAGCAACCCGAAAGACAACCGCCACCAGGCGCCCTGCCAAGGGCTCCGGGCGTTCGCCGCGAAAGCGCAGCGGAGGCGTTGGCGGCTACGGCCGTGAGATGGCCGGAATGGTCATGATCGCCGTGGGGGGCTTTCTCGCCGCCATTGTGTTTGCGGGCGTTGGCGGTGGAGTGGCCGGGCAGGCGCTCGAGTCGCTCATCCGAATGTTCGTGGGCCGCGGGGTGGGGCTGGCAGCGCTCGTGATGGTGCTCGTGGGCGTGCACCTGATCGTGCGCTTCCCGGTATTCGATGCGCGGGCGTTTCGCATCGGTGCGTTGGTTGTGGGTCTGGCGATCTGCCTCGGCCTCGCGTCTGGTCTGTTCGGGCCGGGCATGGACCTGTCGTACGGCTGGTCGAGCGTGCGTGAGATGAAGGCCAATGGCGGCGTTGTCGGGTCCGGCCTGTGGTGGGCCGCCGACAGCACCATCGGTGCGGTGGGGGCCAACTTCCTCACAGTGCTCGGCATCGCCGCGGGCATGGTGCTTATGAGCGGGGCCTCGCTTGGCGAGGCGCTGCGTGGCTCGGGGCGTGGGGCCGCGGTTGCGGGCGCGGCCATGGGCCGCGGAATCGCAACGGCAACCGTCACCACTGTGCGGGGGAGCCGCCGGGCGTCGGATGAGGTGCGGCTTATCGCACGGACCGTGGCCGCCCCGACATCCCGCCGGGGGGTGGGATCGGATGAGCACCCGGTTGATGGTGCCGATCGCTACCCCGATCTCTTTGAAGAGGATGGCGATCTGCCGCCATCTCCGGCCCTCGGCGGCACGTCGGGTGCCCTCGACGAGGACGACGACATCGTTATCGAGGGCGCACACGATGTGTTCCACGATCCCATTGATGGTGATGGCGCTGAGGATGACGAACACGACGGTGACCCATTTGTGCAGGTGGATCTGCCGGCTGCAGCCGCCGCCGCTGTGGTGGACGACCCCGCTGAGGGCAAGGTGCACGGCGGTCCGGGCACCATGCCGCGAGGTGGTTGGAAGCGGCCACGAAAGGCGATCCTGCAGAAGTCAACGGGCGGCGGCGGAACCTCTGCGGCGACCATCCGGGAGACCTCGCGGCGGCTCGTTGAGGCCCTCGCCGAATTCGGCGTGCAGGCCGAGATGACCAACGCGGTTTCGGGCCCGCGCATCACCCGGTACGAGCTGAAGCTTGCGCCGGGCACCAAGGTGTCAAAGGTCAGCGCCCTGCGCGACGACCTGGCGTATGCACTGGCTGCCAATGACGAGATCCGCATCCTGGCGCCCATCCCCGGCAAGCAGGCCGTGGGTGTTGAGGTGCCAAACCCCACCTCGCGCATGGTCACTCTGGGCGACGTGTTCCGCGACTTCCCGGAGGGAACGGGCCCCCTGGCAGCATGGATGGGGCTCGACATCGGTGGCAAAGCCGTGTTCCTCGACATCGCGCGCATGCCACACCTCCTGATCGCCGGCTCCACCGGAACCGGAAAGAGCGTGTGCCTCAATGCCCTTCTGGCGTCCATCCTCCTCCGGGCGACCCCCGAGGAACTGCGCATGGTGATGATCGACCCGAAGAAGGTCGAGCTCAATCACTACGAGGGGATCCCACACCTGCTCACGCCCGTCGTGACCAACATGAAGAACGCCACCGCGGTGCTTTCGAACATGGTGGGGGAGATGGAGTCGCGGTACGAGCTGATGGGCGCCTCCCGGGCGCGCAACCTCAACGACTGGAACACCATCCGGCGCGGCCAGGGGCTCAGCGTCGTGCCCCACATCCTGGTGGTCATCGACGAGCTCGCAGACCTGATGATGGTGGCCCCGGGCGAGGTGGAGGACGCCATTATCCGGCTCGCGCAGAAGAGCCGCGCGGTGGGCATTCACCTCATGCTGGCCACGCAGCGGCCGTCGGTGGACGTGATCACCGGCATGATCAAGGCCAACGTGCCTTCGCGTATCGCATTCGCCGTGTCGTCGCAGGTGGACTCACGCGTGGTGCTCGATTCCGGTGGCGCAGAGTCGCTGCTCGGCAATGGCGACATGTTGTTTCGCCCGGTTGGCACCTCACGCCTTCAGCGCCTTCAGGGCGCGTACGTGGGTGAGGACGAGATTCTCGCCATCACCGATCACTGGCGTCGCCAGGGACGGCCCGAGATGCGCGAGGAGCTGCTGCAGCGCCCCGAGGTGGTGGAGGAAGAGGTCGATGCGGGCTCAGATGAACTGGTGCAGCGCGCCATCGAGACCGTGGTGCAGCAGGGCACCGCATCGGTGTCGCTGCTGCAGCGGCGCCTCGGGGTGGGCTACGCCCGTGCCGGGCGGCTTGTGGATGTACTTGAGCGCCTGGGCGTGATCTCGGGACACGAGGGGTCGAAGCCCCGCACGGTGCTCATCACCGAGCACGACATTCCGCGGGTACTCGGCATCGCCGTCGTTGACTCCGGCGTTTCAGGAGACGACAACCCGTAACGGTTGTGGCGCCGGGAGGGGGTTTTCAGGACCTCCCCGATCCGGCCCAGTGCTACGGTCGGCTTCCCGGTGATTCCGGGACTCACACATGTATGAGATCGGCTCAAGCCTCCGAGAGGCCCGCGTCCGCCAGGGCATTGACTATCCCACCGCCGAAACCGGCACGAGGATCAGGTCGCGGTACCTGCGGGCGATGGAGGATGAGGAATTTGACCTCCTGCCCGACCCGTCGTATGTGCGCGGGTTCCTGCGGGCATACGCGTCGTACCTTGGGCTCGATCCCGCCCTTGCGCTTGATGAGTACGAGTCCCGCTACGGCGAACTGGCCCATTCGCTGTCGCCCGAGGGGGCACGTCGCGCGCGTCAGCGGGCGGAGCGTGGACCGCGCAGGCGCGAGGCCCAACTGTTGTGGCTTGCCATCGGGGGCGTGGCCGGGGTTGCGATGCTCACCTGGCTCGGCATCGGCGGCAGCTCGGTGAGCACACCGCCTGCTGCTCCCCCCGTAACCGCATCGGGGGCGCTCACCACCAGCGGCGCCCGTACCCAGCAGGTGGACCTGGCCTTTACCGGCGTCTCGGGCCGCGGCAGTTACCTCGAGGTGCGCACCGGATCGGCAACCGGCCCCACGCTGTACAGCGGGGTGCTGGTGCCCGGGGCCACCCGCACCTTCACCATCCCCGCTGCTGCGTGGGTGCGCATTGGCAGCCCCACGCTGCTGCGGGTGGCTCTCGATGGTTCGCCCCTGGTGATCCACGGGGGCACCGGGGAATTTCTCATCTCGCGCGACGGCGCCGTGCGGCAGCCGGGGGGCTGACCCCTGCGCGCGCGCATCGTGGTGACCGGCACCGAGGTGCTGGAGGGCAGGGTGCGTGACGAGAATGGCGCGGCGATCGCTGCCGACCTGACTGCGCGCGGGGTTCGCGTTGCCGGCACTGTGGTGGTGGATGATGCGCTCGAGTCGATCACCGGTGCGGTACGCGATGCGCTGTCGGCCGGTGTGGAGCTGGTGGTGGTGACGGGTGGGCTCGGTCCCACCCACGACGACCGCACCATGGAGGCTGTGGCAGCCGCGTGCAGCGTGCCGCTTCAGGAGGACCCCGGGGCACTGGTGCTGATCCGGGACGCGATGTCGGGCGTACGCGTGCGGGCGAGCGATGCGACCCGGGATGTCGCCGCCCGCAAGCAGGCTCTTATGCCGGCCGGGGCCATCTCGCTTCCGCCGCCCGGCACCGCGCCCGGTGCGGTACTCGACAATCCCGGCGGTGTGGTGGTGGTGCTTCCCGGTCCGCCGTGGGAGTGCATGGCCTCGTGGCACAGCGCCGTCGAGACCGTCCCCATCCGGGCACTGCTGGGCAGCGGGGGTGGCGCGGCACCCATCACCCTGCGGCTCGCGGGCATCGTGGAGTCGGAGTTCATTGAGGCGCTCGATGACCTGCGGTGGCATGACGATTCGGTCGAGGTGGGCGTGTGTGCCAAACCCGGGGAACTTGAGGTGGTGATCCGGCCCGACAACGTGGGCGCGCGTGCTCTGGAAGCGCATCTGGACGATCGGTTTCCGGGTGCGATCTTCTCGCGCGACGGATCCGGTGTGGAGGAGGTGCTGGGCCGCGCCCTGTCGGCCCGCGTGGAAACCCTCGTGACCGCTGAGTCGTGTACCGGTGGAATCATCGGGGCCCGCATTACGTCGGTACCCGGTGCCAGCGCCTGGTACAGCGGAGGGGTGGTGTCGTACGACAACGCCGTGAAGCAGCGGGCGCTCGGGGTACCGGTGGAGGTGCTCGCCGCCCATGGGGCCGTGTCGGCCGAGTGCGCGGCGGCCATGGCCGAGGGCGTGCGGGCTCGCCTGGGAGCCACATGGGGGCTCTCGGTGACGGGCATTGCGGGTCCGGGTGGCGGCACGCCGCAGAAGCCCGTAGGCCTGGTGTACGTGGGCATCGCGGGCCCGGCGGGCACTGAGACCCGTGAGCTGCATCTGCAGGGCGACCGCGAGCGGGTGCGGCAGCGCGCCGCCACGCGTGCCCTGCATCTGCTTCGCGAGGCCATCACCGGCTGATTGTCACCCGCGCGTGTGCGCATCGGTGCAGTGCGTGCGTGTTGCGGTTGCGTGTTCGCCCATAGCGTGGGGCACCGCGCGTTCGTGTGCGGTGCCGGAGCAGGAGCGTCCGGCCCGGGTGCGAACATATGTTCGACATACGCCGGGCATCTCTCTATATTCCGCCCGGCAACGCCAACAGGGGGACACGGTGGAGAAGTCAGAGGCACTTAACTCGGCAGTCGCGCAGATCGAGAAGCAATTCGGCAAGGGCGCGATCATGCGGATGGGGGACATGCCCCTGGCAAACATCGATTACATCCCCACCGGATCCCTGGCACTTGATGTCGCCCTCGGCATCGGTGGGCTGCCCAAGGGCCGTATCGTTGAGATCTTCGGCCCGGAGGCCTCCGGCAAGACCACGCTGCTGTACCACGTGATGGCCCAGGCCCAGCGCAGGGGCGGCCTCGCCGCATTCATTGATGCCGAGCACTCACTTGACCCCGCCTATGCCCGTCGTATCGGCCTGAACACCGACGAACTTCTGGTGTCGCAGCCGGATCACGGTGAGCAGGGGCTTGAGATCGCCGACCTCCTGGTGCGTTCCGGCTCGCTGGACATCGTGGCAATCGATTCCGTGGCCGCTCTCGTGCCCAAGGCCGAGATCGAGGGCGAGATGGGCGACCATCACGTGGGCCTTCAGGCGCGGCTCATGTCGCAGGCACTCCGCAAGCTTGCCGGCACACTCAACCGCGCCGGCACCATCTGTGTGTTTACCAACCAGCTGCGCGAGAAGATCGGCGTGATGTTCGGGTGCTTCCACCACGATGCGCCGGTCATGCTCGCCGATGGCACCACGATGTCGATCGGCCGCATCGTGACGGAGCGCCTCGATGTTGAGGTGATGTCCCTCGATCCGGTCACCGGACGGGTGGAGCCGCGTCGGGTGATCAACTGGTTTGACAACGGCATCGCAGAGGGGTTCCTGCGCATCCGGGTGTCGGGTGGCGACGGCGCGCGCGAACTGCTGTGCACGCCGAACCACATCATCATCACCCCGCAGGGTGAGATCCCCGCCGGGGATCTGCGTCCGGGTATGGAGGTGTACGCCACCGAGCCGGTCGCGGTGCCTGCAGGTGAGCGCGTGCTGGTGGGTGCAGCCGGGGCATGTGATGGGGCACCCGAAGGCCATTACGGGTATCGCGCGGTGCGGTCATTTGTGCTCGGCGTCGAGGCCGTGAGCGGTCTGGCCGACATGCGCCGGTTTGACATGGAGGTTGAGGGCAACCACACCTACCTGGTGGATGGCGTGGCGGTGCACAACTCGCCTGAGACCACGCCGGGTGGACGCGCCCTCAAGTTCTATTCGTCTGTGCGGCTGGACGTGCGCCGGATCGAGAACCTGAAGGAGGGCGCTGAGGTGATCGGTTCGCGCGTGCGGGTGAAGGTTGTGAAGAACAAAGTCGCGCCGCCGTTCCGTCAGGCCGAGTTCGACATCCTGTACGGCGAGGGCATCTCGCACGAGGGAAACCTGATCGATCTCGGGCTCGAGCACGACATCGTCACCAAGAGCGGGTCGTACTTCTCGTTTGGGGAAGACCGGCTTGGGCAGGGGCGTAATGCGGCGCGGACGTTCCTGAAGGAGCACCCCGAGATGGCTGACGTCATCGAATTGCGCATCCGCGAGGCTGCGGGCGTGTCGGACGCACCTCCGGAGGCCGAGGTAACCGAGGGCGCCGAGGTAGTCGCCGACGACGTGGCAGATGGCGACACCGCTGCGTCTGGTGAGTCGGAGGCCAAAGCGGCCTGATCTGTGTGCAGCCGCGCCTTCGTCCCAACAGGGGCGGGGGCGCGGCTAGCATCACGAGTCATGCCCCTGTACCACCTGACCACCTTCGGGTGCCAGATGAACGCGCACGACTCAGAGCGTATGCGCGGTCTTCTGGAATCACTCGGCTACGCGCCATCGGATGAGCGCGATGACGCCGATCTGATCGTGTTCAACACGTGCACGATCCGCGGGTCGGCGGACGAACGGTTTATGGGCAATCTGGGAGAGGCCCGCCGCATCAAGCGCGAGCGACCCGACGCCGTGGTGGCCGTGGGCGGCTGCTGGGCCCAGAGCCAGAAGGACACGGTGTTCACCGACTTCCCGTTTGTGGATATCGCGTTCGGCCCGGGCGAGGTGAACCGGCTTGGGGAGTTTCTGGCACGTGAGCGCCTCGCCCCGGTTGGGGGGTTCACCCTGGACGGCAGGTTCAGCGGTGAGCTGCCCTCGCGCCGCGAGCGCCCGCATCAGGCCTGGGTACAGATCTCGGTGGGCTGTAACTGCGTGTGTTCGTACTGCATCGTGCCTGCCGTGCGAGGCCGTGAGCGCAGCCGGGCCCTTGCCGATGTGGTGGCGGAGGTCACGGCGCAGGCTGCGGACGGCGTGATGGAAGTGACGCTGCTGGGGCAGAACGTCAACTCGTATGGACGCGACCTCACGGGCGAGGACCGCGCATCGTTTGCCGAGCTCCTTGCGGCGGTCAGCGGCGTGGAGGGAATCGAGCGCGTGCGGTACATGAGTCCTCACCCGAAGGACATCAGGGCCGATGTCATTGAGGCGCACCGGGATATCGCCGAGGTGTGCGAGCACATCCACCTGCCTGCGCAGTCGGGGTCGAGCCGTGTGCTGAAGGCCATGCGGCGTACCTACGACCGCGATCGGTATCTGGCGCTCGTTGAGCGCATCCGGGAGGGCGTCCCCGGAATCGCGCTCACCACAGACATCATTGTGGGGTTCCCGGGCGAGACCGATGCAGACTTCGAGGAGTCCCTCTCGCTTGTGACCGAGGTGGGGTACGACGGTGCCTACACCTTCGTGTACTCGCCGAGGCCCGGAACCGAGGCCGGCGAGCAGATGGCCGATGATGTGTCGCCCGAGATGAAGAGCGAGCGCATCCAGCGGCTCATCGAGACGGTGCAGGCCACCGCGCGGCAACACCTATCGCGCCATGTGGGAACGGTGGCGCAGGTACTGGTGGAGGGGCCATCGCGCAGCGACCCCACTCGCCTGGCTGGCCGTACGCGCCACAACACCATGGTGACCTTCGCGGGAACTGGCCGCGTGGGCGAGTTGGTACCGGTGGTGATTGATGGCGCAACCTCCACCACGCTGTCCGGCCGGATTGCCGACGTGGCTGCCCCGGTGAGGGTCTGACGCCCCCGCCCGAAGTGCTGGCCGTGTTCGGGCCCACTGCCACGGGCAAGAGTGCGCTGGCGCATGCAGTGGCAGTTGAACTCGGGGGCGAGGTGATCGTTGCCGACCCCTTTCAGCGGTATCGGGGGCTCGAGATCGCCGCCGACGGACCTTCTGCAGCCGACCGGGCCCAGGTGCGCTATCACGCGGTGGGTGACCTCGACCTTGCCGACGATTCGAGTGCTGGCACCTTCGCTGCGCTGGCCCACGGGGTGATTGACCAGCTGGTGGGAGCCGGAGGGGTGCCCATCGTTGCGGGAGGCACCGGTCTGTATGTGCGTGCCGCGCTCACCGACATGGCGATGCGGCCCGCTCCGCCAGCGGAGGTGCGGGAGTGGGCCGAGGCGCTGTCAACGGACACCGTGGCCGCACTGGAAGAGCTCGAGGCGCGGGACCCGGCCGCGGCCGCGGCGATTGACGGGGCGAATCCCCGGCGCATCGCCCGGGCACTGGAGCGCGCAGCCATCGGTGAGCCGGCAGATGGGGGAGGGGACATCTGGAGCACCCCGTACCGCCGCCCCGCGCTTGTGGTGGGAATCACGCGGCCCCGTGAGGTGATCCACGGGCTCATCGCCTCCCGGGTGCGCCGCGAGATCGAGGAGGGCCTCGTGGCGGAACTCGAGGCGGCGCTTGATCGGGCTGATCTCGCACGGGGGCCGGGGCAGGTGATCGGTATGCGCGAGGTTGCGGCGATGCGCAGCGGCGGAATGGACCCAGCGTCGCTTGAGGAGGCGCTGAACATCCGTACCCGGCGGCTCGCGCGAATGCAGGACACCTGGATGCGCAAGATGGCCCCGGACGTGATGATTGACCTCGGGGATGGCCCTGCCGTCGACGGCGTGGCCCAGGTGGTGGCCGAATGGCGACGTGCCCGCGGGGGCGTGGGATAGCCTCCCGCCCCGTGGCGAACCAGATCCCATTCCAGAAGTGGCAGGGCCTCGGCAACCACTATGTGGTGACCGAATCGTCGCAGTGGCCGGTTCCCATCACGCCGGCACGTGCGCGGGTGGCCTGCGATCCGAACTTCGGTATCGCATCAGACGGAATCCTCGAGGTGCGCCTGAGCCCTGACGGCCCGGAGATGGTGGTGTGGAACCCCGACGGAAGCAATGCCGAGAACTGCGGAAACGGAATCCGGATGGTGGCGCAGTATCTGCACGCGACCGGGCGCCTTCCTGCTGACGGGCGCATCATCACGGGCGCCGGACCGGTGCGCGTGACCGTTGACGGCCCGGTCGTGGCGGTGCAGATGGGCCGCGCGGTGTTCCCATGGGGCGAGGGCGAGGAGTCTCTCTCGACCGACCTCGGTGATGTGCGGTTCGCCGACATCTCGATGGGAAATCCGCACGCAATCATCCGTCACGACGACCCGGAGTCTGTGGTGCGCACGCTGGGCCCACTCGTTGAGGTTGATGCGAGATTCCCCAATCGCACGAACGTGGAGTTCGTCCGCCGCGATGGCCCCGGTGAGATCACCATGCGGGTGTGGGAGCGCGGGGTGGGGGAGACCTTGGCCTGTGGCACCGGCGCCTGCGCCGCTGCGGTGGCGGCAGTGCGACTGGACGGTGCAACAACTCCCGTCACCGTGCACCTCGCCGGTGGCGACCTGATCATTGATGTGAACGACGACCTGGAGGTCACCATGACCGGACCGGCGCTGCCGGTATACGAGGGGCGCATGTCTCTGGACCTCACCGCGCGGGTGGTGGCGGCATGAGCCGCCCCATCGGCGCAGCGCGCATGGGGCTTCTGCCCCCGTACCTGTTCGCGGCCATCGAGCAGAAGATCGCCGACAAGCGCGCTGCTGGCGTGGACATCATCTCGCTGGGGATCGGGGATCCCGACACGCCTACGCCTCCGCTCATTGTCGAGCGCATGCGAAGTGCGGTGTTGGAGCCGGGAACCCACCAGTACCCGAGCAACCGCGGGCGGCAGTCGTTTCGTGACGCCATTGCCGGTTTCTACGCTCGGCGATTCGGCGTTGATCTGGATCCGGCGACCGAGATCATCCCGGCACTGGGGGCCAAGGAGGCCATCGCGAACCTCAACCTCGCGCTGCTGGATCCGGGCGACGTGGCGCTGGCGAGCGATCCCGGGTACCCGGTGTACACCAACGGCCCGCTGCTCGTGGGCGCGGAGCCCGTGGCAATGCCGCTCGTGCCGGAGCTGGGCTTTCAGCCCGATCTCACGGCGATTCCGGCTGACGTACTCAGCCGGGCGCGCATCATGTACATCAATTACCCGAACAACCCGACCGGTGCCGTGATCGAGGATGACTTCTTCGAGCGGGTGGTCGCCTTCGCCCGCAAGAACGACATCATCGTCATCCACGACAACGCGTACTCCGAGATCAGTTACGACGGCTACGTGGCGCCGTCATTCCTCGCCACGCCTGGAGCGAAGGATGTGGGGATCGAGGTGTTCTCGCTCTCCAAGACCTACAACATGACCGGGTGGCGGTCGGGCGCGGTAGTGGGCAACCCCGAGGTGGTCGCCGCCTACTGGCAGCTGAAGACCAACGTGGACAGCGGCATGTTTGAGGCGGTGCAGGAGGCCAGCGTTGCCGCACTCGAGAGTGATCAGGAGTCGGTGCGCGAGATGTGCGTGATCTACCGCCGCCGCCGCGACATCCTGGTTGATGCCCTCAATGCCATTGGACTCGGTGTGACTCCCCCGAAGGGGGCCATCTACGTGTGGGCGCGGGTGCCGGAGGGTGAGACCTCAGCATCGTTCACGGAGAAGGTGCTCGAGGATGCCGCGGTGGTGATCTCGCCGGGGTCCGCATTTGGGCCGAGCGGCGAGGGGTTTGTGCGCATGAGTCTCACCACGCCGGACGACCGTCTGGTTGAAGCCGCAGAACGGATCGCCCGTCTCGTTGACGCCTGACATCCCATTTCTCAGGATGCATCCCGATGCGGTGTTGCCGCATCGGGCGCATCCCGGGGATGCGGGGCTCGACCTGGCAGCCTGCACGGACGTTGCCCTTGGGCCGGGGATGCG
>JBMOGE010000002.1:0-62769 GCA_049318525.1 Miltoncostaeaceae bacterium | reverse complement strand
ACTCTGGCAAGCGTGCCGTCGGCGGTGGGTGCGAACAGACCCGCGTGCGTGCCAATACGAAGATCGCCCTCGCGGGTGCGCGCAATTCCATGAACGTGCGCCGCATCGGCGGGCAGTACGAGCCCCGTCGTCGCCGACGGGGCTGTGGTCGTCTGTGACGAACCACATGCCGCGAGGAGTATGGGCAGGGCGACTAGGGCCGCGGCGGTGATCTTCCAGCGCATAACCGGAATGATGAAGGATCGAATCAGTGCGGCGCCCGGGTTTGGCGCCGCGGCCGTGATCGCGCGCCACGGCGTCGCCCGACTTCATCACACCATTTGGTCACCCGCCGAGTGCTCCTATATGCGTCGGCTGGGCAGTCGTGCAGCGGGACAGTCGTGCAGCAAGGGGCCTGCACGACGGATTCCCTCACCCCATGCGGTGATCGGGCCAGCAGTGCAGTAGAGCAGGGGGGTGGTGTCCGCCTGCGGTGGTGTTCTCGCCCGCCACTTTGTGGACATTTGGGGGCACTGCTGACTACGCCCCAACCTCGGGAACCGCATGGCTACGGGAAAGTGAGAGCCGACGAGCGGATTTGAACCGCTGACCCCTTCATTACGAGTGAAGTGCTCTACCAGCTGAGCTACGTCGGCGAAGCGGCGGGAACTCTACTGCACCGGGGTGGGGCAGAGGGCACTGCCCCGGCGGCACCGGTAAACTCGCACCGTCTCCCGAAAGGTTCCCCTCATGAAGAAGTTTCTCCGGCATTCAGGCGCCGTCGGCGCCGTGCTGGTTGGGTGCGCTGGTATCGCCAGTGCCCAGACGACCGTCGTGTTCCAGCCGGACCCGTGTGTCATCTCGCTAGGCCCCACGTACTCGGCCAATACGGACGGGTTACTTCAGGCGGACATCCCGTCCAGCGCGGTGGCATGCCCATCCCCGGTCGCGTTCAGTCAGGCGACGTTTCCCAACTTTGCTCCCGGGTTCATCACATCACTGGGCGGGTTCGGGCCAGCACTGAGTTGGGTCGAGAACAAGGTGTACAACCCCGCCTCAAACGCGCTGGAGAGCAACTGGCTGCTTCGGCTTCAGTTGGTCTACGAGCCCGGCCCCACGACGTTCACGCAAGTGGCGCCCAGCTTCAACGAGAATACGTACTACCTCATCAGTGGCGGCCTCAACTACCGACTCGTGCTCGCACAGCCCTTCACTGTGGTCAGGGCGACTTCGGCAGCCCCCGCGTGCACGGTCAATCTCCAGAGTACGTACTCATACACCTGGAATCAGGAGGGGTACTTCATCGTTCCCGATTCCGCGGTCTCGTGTCAGGGCTTTACGTACAACTCGCAGGACTACTCCCTTAACATGAATCTGGACAGCCGGCTGATCAACCAGGGCAGTCTGTCGACGACCTCCCGGACCGTGTTCAATCCCGCCACCAATACGTTCGCAACGCGGTATGAGTTGCACCTCTCGAGCTATACGGCCGCGGGGCAGGCGTCGGGGGAACGCCGGGAGACGTCGGTGTCGCCCCGCGCGACGGGCAGCTGGATATTCGGCCGTTTCAGCCAGTCCTCGAATGGCGCCAGCGTCGTGCAGAAGGACACCGTGGGGACTGCCGAGCGGGGGGAGTACAAGACCACGCTGGCAGCGCCGGTCGTCATCAAGCGTGCGACTGACCTCTCGGTAAAGATCAGGCGCCCCGTTGCCCGGCAGATCAGCGTCAGCATCAATGCCGATCGCAACGCGTCGTTCCAGAACACGCTGGCGCCCACGTACCGGCGCCAGGTCGTGCTTCCGGAGACACCTGCCGATCACGCAGTTGTGAAGCGTGGGAACAAGGTCATTAAGAAGGTGGAGCTTTCGCCGTTCGGCTTCGGGCGGACCACGATCCCGGACGTTCGCGGCGTGAACAAGTACTCCGTGACGATGGTTGCCACCGATGACAACTTCGCCAAGACGGTGACCTTCAAGGGCTGAGCAGTACCGGCGCATCTGGGCCATTGGGGCTCAGATGCGCCGGGCCGCCTGCTTGGAGAGGAAGAACCCCTTCCCGGATCGGTTGCGGCAGGTGATTCCGCTTAGGCGCACCTGGCAGGTGAATGGGCCCCACGTCCAGGCCCGCCCGTACGCGACCGTGGTGAAACCGCTGCCATTTGGTGGAGGCAGAGCGGTGTCGCCGTGGCACGTCCAGCGTGCGGCTCCTGTGGAGCCGAGGCTGAACGAGTCTCCGTAGTCGAGGGGGCACGACTTCGGTTGCGTGGGCGACGTGTATGTGTGCGAGCGGATGTCGCAGCGCAGGGTGGACGTGCCATCGAACTTCGACCCGATACACCCGATATTTCGGGTGGGCGTCGTCATCTGGGCGATATCGCTCGCCCCAAGAGCGCCGGCTGCGCTTACACCGGTGATCGCGATGGTCAGAGCGGCTCGTGAGATGTTCATAGCCAAACGCTACGCCCGGGTGTCAAGCGTGGCCCGAGTCGTGTCGCGGTGCCACCAGCCGCTAGGGTGCCCCACGTGAGGAACTTCGTATGAACGCGGAACGCATTGGTCTGCTCGTCCATCTGCTGGGTGCCTTCGCGTTCGTCGGGGGCATCATCACAGCGGGCTCCGCGTTCGAGGTCGCTCGGCGACGACGGTCAGCGGTGGAGATCGCCGCTGTGCTCAAGGTCTCGCAGGTTGGTGCCATCGTTGCGGTCTTCGGTGGAGTGATCCTGCTGGTTGGCGGATTCTGGCTCGCTGGTCATCTGGGCGTGTTTCGCACCCGCTGGCTTGAGGCCTCGGTGCTCGCGTTCCTGTTGTCGTTCCTACTCGGGATGGTGGGTGGTCGACGGCCACGGAAGGCGCGCGAGTTGGCGACCAGCATCGCCTCGGGCGGCGAGGGCAGCGTCGACGAGATGCGCGCGATGCTCAATGACCGCGCCGCGCTGTTCGTCAACTACCTGTCGGCCGCGCTGGCACTCGTCGTGCTCGTGCTCATGGTCTGGCAGCCCAACTTCTAGGCAGCGAAGCGCCCTGGTGCCTCGCGCGGGAGGGGGGTACCCCTGCGGATCATCGCGATGCGGTCGAGCAGGGCCTCCACCCAGAGGTCGGCAAGCGGGTTGAGCGCGAGCCCCGACCGGGTGCGCTGCACCTCGCCGAGGCAGTCCTCGATCTCGGTACGCCGCTCGGGATGCGCAACCGCCGCGAGCCGTTCTGACAGTTCCTCGTGCCGCACTGCTGCGCTGGTGCCCGAGGCCACGGCGAGGGCATCTGCGAATACCGCCGTCATGCCGTCGAGCACGTGTTTCCAGCCTTCCGTGATGAGGCTGCGCAGCTCGCGCTTGGCCTGATCGTCGGCCTTCTTCGCTGCGGTCTTGCCGCCGCGCTTCCCGTCCAGTTCGGCAGCAGCCACCCGCAGTTGCACCAACTCGGCTGATGGGTGCTCGGCTGCGGCCTCGTCCATGGCCCGCTTGATGTCGTACACCAACTCGGGCCCGCCGCCGGCTGACTCGAGCGCCGACATCCCGAGCCCACCGCCCAGCATTCGCAACCGTCGCTCGAAGGGGCCCACCTGGAGGGCGAGCAGCCCGTCGGCACGGGCACGCGCACGTGCGTCGGCTGGATCGTCGCCACGCCGCTCCAGTTCGTCGGCAATCACCCGCCAGCCCGGAGACCTGAACGGCACCGGCATGCATCGCGACCGGATGGTGGGCAGCAGGTCGGAGGGGTGATCGGTAATGAGGATGATGTGCGAGAGCGGGGGTGGCTCCTCAAGGATCTTGAGGATCCGCGCGGCACCATCCTGCGAGCGCAGCCGTTCGGCACCATCAATGATCATCACCCTGCGTACGCCCACAACCGGCCGGGCAGATAGCGACTGCAGCGCCGGCTCCAGCTCCTCGGCGATTCGAATGGTCGCACCGCTGGCGCTCACCGTCTCGATGTCGAGCGACTGTTCATCCGGGTCGTGCGGGGTGCCGGGGTCCACGATTGACCACGCGAAGGCGCGCGCGGCACGGTGCTTTCCCGCCCCCGCGGGCCCATGCAGCAGTAGTTGCTGGGGGGGAGAGGGGCGATCAACTGCTGCAGAGAGCACGCGCTCGGCCAGGGGCTGGCCCGGAACGGGAACGCTGCTCACAGCCCGCCGATCACCGCAGCCAGCACGCGCGTGTGCACCTCGTCGAGCGAGCCGGCTCCGGAGACGAGCGCAATCCGCTCAGGAAACAGCCGGGCCACCTCGCGGTAGCCGGCCGCAACGGCCTCCTGCAGGGCTTCGCCCTCGTCCTCAATGCGGTCGACGCTGCCCCGGCCCGCCCGGCGGTCGGCAGCCGATCCGGGCGCGATGTCGATGATGATGGTGAGGTCGGGCATGCAGTCTTCAATGGCCGGCGCGTTTACCTGGGCCACACGCTCGATTCCGAGGCCCCGGGCAGTTCCCTGATAGGCCAGCGACGAATCAAGAAAGCGGTCGGCCACAACCCACTTGCCGCCTTCGAGCGCAGGGCGGATGACGTCGGCCACAAGCTGGGCGCGGGCTGCGGCAAAGAGCAGAGCCTCAGCCCACGGGCTCATGGCATCGGGCCCGAGCACCACATCACGGATGGCCTCACCCAGAGGCGTTCCGCCGGGCTCGCGCACGGCCACCACCTCGTGCCCGCGGTCGCCCAGGGCATCGGCCAGCATCGACGCCTGGGTGCTCTTGCCCGAGCCATCCACGCCCTCAAGCGAGATGAAGCGCCCGCTCACAGCACGGCTCCGGTACTGGCGAGTACCACGAGCACGGCGATGATCGCGCAGATGGCAATGCCAAACAGGCGTCCTGCCCCAGTTGCGCGGGTGTGCTGCGAAGGGGGTCCGGTGCCTTCCGAAAGGCGGGCGAGCACTTCGGGCAGTGGGCCGGAGCCTGGGATCGTCATGTGCATGCCTTGCGCGGGAGGCAATGGGCCGCCATGCTGCCGCGCGATCGGTGGTCGACGAAGGACATCTCGATGACGCAGCGGGTGATTGCCATAACAGGGCGAGGCTAGCAGTGGCGACCACAGGATCGGTCATCGTCACGGGCGGAGCAGGATTCATTGGATCCACGCTCGCCGACGCGCTTGTTGCGAGTGGCCGTGAGGTGCACGTCATCGACAATCTCGCGACCGGTCACCGCGAGAATCGGCCCGCAGCCGCCATCTTTCACGAGGTGGACATTCGCGACGCGGCTGCCGTGGCACGGGTCGCGAGCGAGAGCGGCGCGGCCACCATCTTTCACATGGCCGCGCAGGCAGATGTGCGAAAGGCCATTGAGGACCCGGCGTTCGATGCCGATGTGAACATCGGTGGCACCCTCTCCGTACTTGAGGCCGCGCGCATCAGCGGCGCCCGCGTCGTCTTTGCTGCCACAGGGGGCGGGGCATACGGAGAGTACGACGGCCTTCCCATTCCTACGCCCGAGACGGCCGAGCCCCGGCCCATGTCCCACTACGGGCAGAGCAAGCTCAGTGGCGAGGCCTACTGCGCGCTGTACGGGCGCCTCTATGGCATTCCGACGGTGCGCCTGCGCCTTGGCAATGTGTACGGCCCGCGCCAGGACCCGCACGGCGAGGCGGGTGTTGTGGCCATCTTCTCGGGCAAGCTCATCGACGGCGAGCCGATGACGGTGTTCGGCGACGGCCTGCAGACCCGGGACTACGTGTACGTCGATGACGTTGTCGACGCCTTCCTGCGCGCCGAGGCCAGCACGCCCGACATCACCCTCAATATTGGAACGGGCCGCGAGGTGTCAGTGCTCGACCTCGTGCGCATTCTCGGCGGCGGCGACGCGGTACATGCGCCCGCCCGCACCGGTGAGGTGCAGCGCAGTGCACTCGATGCCACACGGGCCGCGACGGTTCTCGGATGGACCCCCACCGTGCAGGTGGAGGAGGGGCTTCCGCGCACACATGCCGCGCTCGCCGCAGCACGGGGCGTCTAAGCCGGCTCGAACCCGCCCCGGGGCACCGGCACCATGCGCGGGGAGCGCACCGGCTCGCCCGCAACAATTCGCGATGGGCCGGTCTCAACCATCCACATCAGTTCGGCACGTGTGCGCCTGAGCACGTGCTCCGATGCAAGCAGGCCCGCCTCGAGCCCCAGGGGGTAGGGCCTATCCCAGTGCGCGCCCGACGCCAGTACGTTGGCCATGCCCGCCCGAAGCAGCCCGTAGGCCGATCTCTCGGCCCGGGCGCCGTGCCATCCCCCAAACGACGAACAATCCACCTGTATGAGCGCGCCGCGACCGATGGGGTCGCGTAGGCGATCGGGGCTGAGCTGCACCGACTCGCACTGCTCAGGGTGGGCGATGACGATGCCCAGACCGCGCATCTCAAGGCTCTGCATGAGGGCGGGCAGCGCGATGGGCCAACCGGTGTCCGGCAGGGCGACCAGAAGCCAGCGGCCACCGCGTCCGATCGTGCACTGCACGAGCGATTCGTCGTCGAGCCCTGCGACTGCATCCAGCGAGAGCTCGAGCCCCGGCAGGATGTCGAGATCGATTCCCTCCTCGCGCACCGCAGCCGCAAGCGCAGTGCGCGCGGCGTCTGCCTGGCCAATGAGGCCAGGGTCTGGCGAGACCATTGCCGCGGTGGCAACCACGGTGGTGGTGCCGGCCTCGGCGATCGCGCGGGCCATGGCCACCGCCGACTCAAGGTCGGGCGGGGTATCGGGTAGCCCCGGGAGGCCGTGCAGGAGGTGTGCGGAGAGGTCGATCACGGCGGGGGACACTAGCGGGGGCGACGCCATTGCCCGCCCGCGCTAGTGTCCCGGCCCGCGAGGGGCATTAGCTCAGTTGGGAGAGCGCCTGGATCGCACCCAGGAGGTCAGCGGTTCGAATCCGCTATGCTCCATCGAAAGCCCTGCAAAAGCGGGGCTTTTGTCGTTTTCGGCACGAATGGGCCTTTGAGACCTTTGGGCCAATCGGCAGTCCGCCCGGGGTCACCGGTACCGTTCCGCCGCCCACTGGGCCACGTATGATTCACCGGTATCCGAAATCTTCAAGGTGACGACACGATCATGAGCACGATCCCCGCAGAGTTCCCGCCCCGGCACCGCCCGTCCCATTACGTGGTCGCGCCGGAGGCAGGGGAGGACGAGTTCATCGAGGTGGGCGTCCTCTTCGTCGGCGCCGGTCCGGCCGGCCTGGCCGGCGCAATCCGTCTGGGTCAGATCATGGCCGAGGACGAGGAGCTGATGGAGGCCCTCGGCGAGGTGCCCATCGCCATCGTCGAGAAGGGCAAGGGGCCCGGCTCGCATCTGCTCTCGGGCTCGGTCATGCGACCGGGGCCGTTCAAGTCGCTGTTCCCAGATGCCGCGCCCGGCGAAACGCCCGGCATCTATGAGGAGGTCACCAAAGAAGCGGTGTACTTCCTGCGCAAGGACGGCAAGACCAAGATCCCGACGCCGCCCGACCTGAACAACCACGGCAACTGGGTGATTTCCATCTCACAGCTCTCGCGCTTTATGGCCGAGAACGCTGAGGAGTACGGCGCGTACATGCTGCCCGAGACCGATGCCCAGCAGCTGCTGGTGGAGAACGGTCGCGTGGTGGGCATCAAGACTGGCGACAAGGGCCGGGGTCGCGATGGCGAGGAGCTCTCCACATTTGAGCCCGGCGTTGAGGTGCGCGCCAAGGTCACCGTTATCTGCGAGGGCACTCAGGGGCACCTTGCGGGTGTGCTCCGCGATCACTTCCAGCTCGATCAGGACAGCACGCAGATCTACGAGATCGGCGTCAAAGAGGTGTGGGAGGTCGAGAAGCCACTCGATCGCGTTGTCCACACAGTCGGCTGGCCGCTCAAGCTCGGGTCGAAGTGGCGTGAGTACGGCGGAGCCTGGATGTATCCGATGGGCGGCAACATGGTGTCCATCGGAATGGTGGTGGGGCTTGATGCCGCCGATGCCAACATCTCGGCGCACGACCTGCTGCAGCAGGCCAAGACCAACCCGCTCTTCAAGGATGTGCTGGCTGGCGGGCGCCGCGTCGCATGGGGAGCCAAGACGATTCCGTCCGGGGGCATCTACGGCCTTCCGAGCCGGTTCCACGTGCCGGGAGCCGTGCTGTGCGGCGACTCCGCCGGGTTCGTCAACCTGGCGGCGCTCAAGGGCGTCAGCTACGCGATGCAGTCCGGCATCATCGCCGCCGAGACCATCGCCACCGCCATCAAGGCTGGCACGGTTGAGGAGACCACGGGCCTCTGGGGTTACGACGAGGCCATCAAGAACTCCGAGGTGTGGAAGGACCTGTGGCGGGTCCGCAACTTCCGGCCGTCGTTTCAGAAGGGGTTCATCTACGGCGGCATCGTCAACGGGCTGTCAATGCTCACCCGGGGCAAGTTGCCGAAGAAGGTCAGCCTCAAGGCCGACCGCGACGAGCCCGTGCTCATCGGGCCCGATCGGGGCTATCCGAAGCCCGACGGTGAGTACATCTTCGACAAGTTGTCGTCGGTGTTCCTCAGCGGCAACAAGACCCGCGATGACCAGCCCAACCACATCCGGGTGCGCACCAACGTGCCGCTCGAGTTGGCGGTGGCCTGGGAGAACATGTGCCCGGCCAAGGTGTACGAGGTGGTCCCCGACAGCGAGAAGAACGGCTTCGTGGACGTGCGGGTGAACAACCCCAACTGCGTGCAGTGCGGCGCCATTACCGCCAAGGGTGGCCAGTTGACGCCGCCCGAGGGCGGCAGCGGCCCGGAGTACACGCTCACCTAGGCATCTCCCGCCCGGCGCAGTCCCACGAGGATGCGCTGGGCGATGCAGATGGTGGTCAGGCGGGGCGCGCCTCCGCGGCGTGGCGAGCGGCGTTGGCCACATAGCGCGCCGCCTGGGCAGCGAGACCCGCGCGCTCGTCGTCTGTGAGTTCACGGCGCACCTTGGCGGGTACGCCGAGCACGAGCACCCCCGACGGGATCTCCATTCCCTCAGGCACCAGTGCATGGGCGCCGATAATGCTCTGGGAGCCGATGCGGGCGCCGTTGAGCACGGTGGCCCCGATGCCGATAAGGCACTCATCGCCCACGGTGCAGCCGTGCACGGTGGCACGGTGGCCGATGGTCACCCGATCGCCCACCGTGCAGGGCATACCCGGGTCGGCGTGCAGCACGGCGCCATCCTGCACATTGGTGTCCGAACCCACCACGATCTGCTCAACGTCACCACGGATGACGGCGGTGGGCCATACCGATGCACGGTCGCCAAGGCGCACCCGGCCAATCACTACGGCGGTGTCATGAATAAACACGTCGGCCCCGATTTCGGGAGTGTCCCTGCCAAGTCCCTGAATCACGCGTCAAACCTCCCGACTTGTGGCAACGGGGCAGGAGATGCTCCCGTTAAGGCGTACGTTGCGATGGTAGGGTTGCCGCGTAGGCAATTGGACACATCGCGCCAAGGAGCGATCAATGCGTCACGGGATCACCGTTGCTGCCGCTGTCATTTCTTCCGTTGCCCTGATTGGCATCGGCGCAGGTTGTGGAGGCACAGATTCGACCGCCGCCAGCACCCCGGCTGACGCGACCACCATCGCCAACAATGCTCCTCAGACCGACTCCGAAGGCAAGACCATTCCCGCTCCCGACGCGGCCGCAACGCCTGCGGATTCGGGCCAGACAGGCACCAGCTCCGGTGGCGCCGGTGGGGTTGCGAGCGCCCCCGAGGGCGGTACGAGCGACGCGTCGTCCGGCGACGTCGCTGCCGGAAAGACCGTCTTCGAGGCGAACTGCCAGGGCTGCCACCCATCAGGCGGCACTCAGGCGGGCGTGGGGCCGCAGCTGTCCATCACGAAGTTGGACGCCGCGCAGATCAAGACTCAGGTAATGAATGGTAAGGGCGCCATGCCCGGCGGACTCGCGTCGGGTGCCGATCTCGACAATGTGGTCGCCTACGTCCTCAGCATCAAGCAGTAGTAGAGCTCCCAATGGGACTTGAGGTCGCCACCGGGGGCCGGGACGACCTCGTCGTGATCACCCTCCGGGGTGAACTTGACATCTATACCGTTCCGGCGTTTCGACGCGAGATAGGCGAGGTTGATCCGGCTGCAGCACGGATCGTCCTCGACCTCAACGATGTGACACTTCTTGACTCCTCGGGTCTCGGTGCGATCGTGGCGCTTCGTGCAAGGGCCGCTGAGGGGTCGGGGGGCGTGGCCATCGCCTGTGAGCGCCGGCAGGTGCTCCGGGTATTCGAGGTCACCGGGCTTCGGGCCGCGTTTCCGATCGGTGAAGATGTCGAGGCAGCAATCAGAGCGCTGGACGAAACGACACTGGAGACCTGACGCGTGCTTGACCTCCGACTCATCCGCCGTGACCCCGACACCGTGCGGGCTGCACTTGCGCGCCGCGGCGATTCTGCGCGGCTCGACGACGTGCTGGCGCTGGATGAGACGTGTCGAGGGGTACGGATGTCTGTTGAGGAGATGCGCGCCGAATCCACGCGTATCGCCAAGGGGATTGGTCAGGCGAAGAAGTCCGGCGAGGCCGTTGACCCCGCTCAAGAGACCGAAGCCAGGCGACTTCGCGACGAGACGACGGCCCAGGAAGAGGTGCTCCGGGCCGCCGAGGCCGACCGTGATGCCCTTCTCCTGCAGCTCCCGAATCTCGCGCAGGCTGAGGCACCTGACGGTGGCGAAGACGACGCGCTCGAACTGCGCAGGGTGGGGGAGATCCCCACATTCCCGGGAGGGGTCCTCGACCACGTGACCATTGCGGAGGGCCTTGGCGGGCTCGATCTGGAGCGTGCTGCACGCACCTCCGGGTCGCGCTTTGCATATCTCATGGGTCCGCTCGTGCGCCTGCAGATGTCGCTGGTCACGTACGCGGTCGACCTGCTTGAGGGTGAGGGCTTCATTCCGGTCATTCCCCCCGTGCTGGTGCGCGAGGAAGCACTTCTGGGCACGGGGTTCTTCCCGACCGACAGATCGGCCATCTACGAGACGGCATCCGACGATCTGTTCCTTGTGGGCACCTCCGAGGTGCCGCTGGCAGCGCTGCATCAGGATGAGATCCTTGATGAGGCCGACCTTCCGCTTCGGTACGCCGGTATCTCCACGTGCTTCCGGCGCGAGGCCGGCGCGGCCGGGCGCGATACGCGCGGCATCTTCCGCGTGCACCAGTTCGACAAGGTGGAGATGTTCACGTTCACCACACCCGAGCAGTCGGCCGCCGAGCACCAGCGCATCCTCGCCATCGAGGAGCGCATTCTCAGCGACCTGCACATCCCATATCGGGTGGTGGATGTGGCCGTGGGCGATCTGGGTGCATCGGCTGCGCGCAAGTTCGACTGCGAGGCCTGGATGCCGGGCCAGGACCGGTATCGCGAGGTCACCTCGTGCTCCAACTGCACCGATTACCAGGCGCGGCGCCTCCGTTGCCGTACCAAGCGCGGCAAGGACACCCTGCCCGTGCATACGCTCAATGGCACTGCCGTGGCGGTGGGCCGCACGCTCATCGCGCTGCTCGAAAACCACCAGCGGCCCGACGGCAGCGTGGGGATCCCCGAGGTTCTTCAGGCGTTCGGTGCGCCCCCTGAGCTGAAGCCGCGCTGATGCCGCAGCCCGCTCCACGGGTGGTCATCATCGGCCATGTGGAGTGGGTCACCCATGCGCAGGGTCACCTGCCCGATCGAGGGCACATCGCAGATCTGCACGACCCGTGGTGCGAGCCAGCCGGCGGGGGAGGGGTGGCCGCCGCGGCCGCCGCACGCCTGGGCGCTCACGTGACCCTGCTCACTGCGCTCGGCGATGACCTCACGGCGGCCGAGTGCAGGAGGGTAATCGAGGATCGCGGGGTGTCGGTGATCGCGACTCGGGCAACCGGCTCGCAGACTCCGGTTCTCACCATCATCGAGCCCGGTGGGGAGCGCACCATCATGGTGGTAGGCGCGCGGATGCAGGCCCGGGCGTCAGACCTCACCGGTATCGATCTCCTCGCTTCGGCGGATGCGGTCTATTACACGGGCGAGGACCCCGATCTGCTTCTGGTCGCCCGGCAGGCCCGGCACCTTGTGGTGAGCGGGCGCCGACTCGCGGATGTTGCGGCAGCGGGAATCGTCGCCGACGTCATCGTGGCGAGTGCGAGCGACCCCGACGAGAGCCCCGCGTGCCTCCCGGCAGAACTCGCACCGGGCGCAGTGGTGATGACCAATGGAGCATCTGGGGGCTCCATCGAATCCCGTGGCGCCGCGGTGCGCCGATATGCGCCGGCGGTGCAGGCTGCCCCGATCGTTGACTCGTACGGCTGCGGCGACTCATTCGCCGCTGGGTTAGCCGTTGGCCTCGCGCGCGGCCTCGGCATTGACGACGCCGTGGCCGTGGGCGCAGCAGCCGGTGGCCTGTGCGCCACGTGGCGGGGTGGGCTGGGGCCGCCCTGACCGGGGGAGGCGCCACCGGCTAGGCCCGGACGTGAATGAATCATCACGATGACTGACGACACCGCGAACACTCAAACTGAGGACCTCACGCCTCCGCGAATCGCGTCGCCGCGACGGATCGTGCTGGGCATCGCGGTGGTCATCGTGCTGGCGGTCGGGCTCACGCTGCTCATCAGCCGGGCGGCAGGATTCTCCGAATTCGTCGGTGTGCTCAGGCACGCGGATGCGAGTTGGGTCATGGTGAGCCTCGTCGCGGAGGTGGGGTGCTGGGTCGGATACGTGGCGCTGATCCACCTCGTGGTGAAGATGGACGGCGGCCTGCGACTGACGGCGTGGCACACCACCCGCCTGTGGCTCGTGAGCCTGGGTGCCACACGCATCGTGGCTCCGGGTGGTGCGGGCGGAATCGCAGTCGTCTACTGGGCGTTGCGGCGCGCCGGCCTTCGCGCCCGCACTGCGGCGCAGCGGGTACTCGGCCTGAACATGATCGTGTTCGCCATCTTCGGACTTCTGGCGTTTGTCGCTGCCATCGTCACGATGGTGGGCTTCTCCGGCGACGCACCACTTGGGCTGACGCTGCCGTGGCTCATCATCGTGCCGGTCGTTGCCATCGTGGGAAGCTGGCTCGGTGCGCCAGCACGTGGCGACCAGCTATCGGATCCAGGTAGCGGGGGGTGGCTGCGCCGGGTGGGTGCGGCCGTGATGTCGGGGGTCGTTGCCACTCGCGTGGTGCTGCTTCACCCGAGGTCGCATGCGGGGCCCATCGGTGCCGCGCTCGTCTACTGGGTTGGTGACGTCATCTCGCTGTGGGCCGCAATGCGGTCAGTGGGCGCCAACGTCCCGCTGCTCGGCGTGGCCCTGGCGTATGCGCTCGGGTACGTGACGTTGCTCGTTCCACTGCCAACCGGCGGGTTCGGTGCGATTGACGCTGCCACAACCTTCGCGCTCACCGCGCTCAATATTCCACTCGCCGAGGCATTTGCGGGCGTTGTGGTGTGGCGTGCGCTCAGCTTCTGGCTGCCCACCATTCCCGCGCTGTTCGAACTCGCCCGCATCCGCGACCTCGGCCGCGTGATGGGGAGCTATACCGGCGGCGACGAAGTCCTGATGGAGTCCGCCGCCGCCGAATAGATCAGGCGGGCGGCCAGGCCTCGCCGGGTCCGGGAGTTGACTGGCCGGCCATCATTATGCGGTGGCGGCCCGGATCCATCGCCTCGTACGGCCGCACGACCGGGGCACGCCATCCAACGAATGAGATACAGGCCGCGTCGGGGTCATCGGGGTGCTGGCGGAGCGCCTCCGAGAGGGCGTGGGCATCTCCCAGACCGATGCCCGACGAGATCCCGGTCTCGGGGCCGAAGAAGTGTGCGGAGTCGCCAATGAGCACCAGGCCGGGCACCCACCACTCAGGCGTGGTGAGCAGCTCGGGCTCGCCGTACCGCACCTGCTCGATGCTCTCCAGCGCCTCAACCCCCAGACGCGACTGCGGAAGGAGCCGGGTCCACATCTCCTTCATGGCGTCGAGCCCTGGAGCGAGGGCCTCCTCGGCGCCAACCTTGGCGCAACTGCGCCAGCCAGCAGAGCCCTGCGGCCAGGAGATCATCCCGATGTGCTGGCCGTCGCTCATGTAGGCCATCGAGAACGAGGTCTCCGATGGGGTGGTGCTCATCCATGCGAGCGAGGCCTCGGGGAGCGCGTCGTAGGTGGCGGCCATGCCGGCCATCTGACGCACCCGGGAGTCTTTGCCATCGCAGGCGACGACCAGGTCGGCCTCGATGGTGCGTTGGCCCTCGGGCCCCTCCACGACAACGCCCACCACGCGGCCGTCGTCGTTCTTGACGAGATCGACCACCGAGTGCTCGTATTCCACGGGCAGACCATCGGCAATCGCAGTGATCACCTTGCCGACCTCAACGCAGACGGCGACGGCAGCCTGGCCATCCTGCGGCGCGATCTCGCGGCCCTCTGGCCACACGGCCTCGAGCACTCCGATCTCCTTCAGGGGCTCGTACCCCTGGAAGCCGAGCATGTAGCCACGCGGGATATATGCCCCCGCGGGCATGCGCTCGATGATTGTCGGCTCGAACCCACGTGCCCGGAGGAGCTTCCCGAGCGTCAAGCCGACCATGCCCCCACCTGCGATGACGATTTTCATGCGCCGAATCCTAGACGGGCAACGACCAACCCGCGGGTCATGCGAGCCGGGGGTTTGGCGGGTGCGATTCCCCTGGGAGTGCCGGAACCCTGTTGTGGGTGCAGGGTTCCGGCCACGTGGAGCGGAGGGGGAGGGATTTGAACCCCCGGACCCGCGTAACGGATCAACGGTTTTCAAGACCGCCGCATTCGACCGCTCTGCCACCCCTCCGCGCGCAACGATACCGATTCGGGCCGGTGTGCCAGTGGCGCTCCTCGGCATGTCGTGACTGGTGCGAGGGCATGCTGGGGCCCCGACGCACTCCGAGCCACCGGGTAAACAACCGCTGTGAACGGCTACCATGCCGCTGCCCGGAGAGGTGGCCGAGCGGCTGAAGGCATCCGCCTGCTAAGCGGGTAACTGGGGAAACCTGGTTCGAGGGTTCGAATCCCTCCCTCTCCGCCTTCTGCGCACGCCGTTCCCCACAGGAGCGGCGTGCGCTGTGTCCGGCCCCCCGACGGCGTGCAGTACCATTGCGCCATCGGACCGACGTCATCCTGTGGCGCGGGGTCCGAAATCACTTCGTGAACACACGGACCCGCACCCACATCCATCGCACCCCCGACGCCCACTGCGTGTGTGCTGGCGTCGAGGCTGGCGAGGACCCACCCCCTCCTGATAGACGCGCCTGGTGACTACCGGACTCGAACTCCTGCTGCTGGCTGTCCTCATTGCGTGGACGGCATTCTTCGTGGCTGCCGAATACGCGTTCGTTGCGTCGCGGCCCACCCGCATGCGCGAGTTGGCGGACGAGGGCAACAAACGTGCTCAGCGGGTGCTGACCATCCAGCAGAACCCGACGATGTTTATCTCGTCAATCCAGGTGGCCATCACGTTCAGCGCACTGGCGACAGGTGCGGTGGGGGAACCCGCTGTGCGGAGATTGGTGGAAGACGCCCTCTCGCCGCTGGGTTCGGTGCTGAGCACCAGCATCGTCACGCTCATCAGCATCGTGCTCGGCTTCCTCGTCATCATCTCGGTCACGGTGGTGCTGGGGGAGATCGTGCCCAAAGCGCTGGCGCTGGCACGCACCGAGCGCATCGCAATGGCCGTGGTTGGCCCCGTGCAGGCATTCACCGCCGTGGTTCGGCCCTTCGTGTGGCTCTTGGAGCGCCTGTCCGCGCTCACCCTGCGCCTGTTCGGCATGCGCACCGACATCCGGCTGGGGCGTGGCCACACCGAGCAGGAACTGAAGATGATCCTCGCGGCGTCGCACGAGGAGGGCGTGCTCGAGGCCGACGAGACCGAGATGCTGTCCCGCGTGTTCGACTTCGCCGACACTGAGGCGCGTCAGGTGATGGTGCCGCGGCCGGATGTTGTGGGGCTGCCGCTCACGGCAACGGTGTCGGAGGCTGCGGGTATCGCTGAGTCACACCCGTACACGCGGTACCCGGTATTCGGTGACGACATCGACGACGTTCACGGGGTGGTGCACATCCGCCAGTTGTTCGAGGCCACCCGGGCCGGCTCGCACGACGCCTGGATCCGCGATCTCGTGCGTCCGGTGCAGAAGGTTCCCGAAACCAAGAACCTCGACGCCCTGCTGCTCGACTTCCGACGTACCCAGAGCCATCTCGCCATCGTTGTTGACGAGTACGGGTCAACCGCGGGCGTGGTGACGCTTGAGGACCTCGTCGAGGAGATCATGGGGGAGATTGACGACGAATTCGATGTGCCGTCCGACGATGTTGTGGTGGGCCCGGGCGGCCGCATCACCGTTGTCGGCTCCTACGGGATTGAGGATTTCAACGAACGCTTCGGTACGTCGTTCGATGACGAGGACGTCAACAGCATCGGTGGAGTCGTATTCCATGCGCTGGGACGCGTGCCGGAGGAGGGCGACTCCACGAGCGTTCCAGGCATGAACTTCACGGTGCTTGAGATGGATGGTTCGCGCATCGTTCGGGTGCTGGCGACACCACAGGCGGATCTGCCCGGCGAGGCGACCGCGTAGCGATCCACAGCGGCGGCGGGGAGTCGGGAGTACGCCGATCCTCTGGTACCGTGCCCACCGCAGCAGCGCGCGCCAGTAGCTCAGTCGGATAGAGCGCCGGTCTACGAAACCGGAGGTCGCAGGTTCGAATCCTGCCTGGCGCATCTGGGCCCGTTTCAGTGGGGCCCGTCGAAGTGCTGACCCCGGAACCGGGGCTCGTCGGGGCACAGTGGCAAGGCTCTACACTCGTGCGGTGCGCCTCCCGATCGCCACCGGAGCCCTGCTTGCCGCTGTCATGGCGTCATCCGCCGTGGCCAGCGCACCGGAACTCCCTTGGACGCTGATTGCGAGCCGACCGCACGACCGCCGGGCGTTCACGGAGGGGCTTGTGGCGCATGGGCCTGTACTGCTCGAGAGCACCGGGCTTGAGGGGCGTTCATCGGTGCGCCGGGTTGACCCGGCGACTGGGCGCGTGCTTCGAATCACGCCCAACCCGGCGCGGATATTTGGGGAGGGCCTCACCGTGCTGAAGGGTTCGGCCTGGCAGCTGACATGGCGCAATCGGGTCATCAATGTCTTCGCGCCGACGAGCCTGCGAAGGAAGGTCACGAGGCCCTATCCATTCGAAGGATGGGGCCTGGCGACCGACGGCAAATCCCTCATCGCCAGCGACGGTTCGCCCACCGTGCGGTGGCTCAGCCCAAGCAGGCTCACGGTTCAGCGCACCATTTCGGTGCACGACGGCGGTACGCCCGTTGCACGCCTGAACGAGCTCGAGATGATTGACGGAGTGCTGTGGTCCAACGTGTGGCTCACCAACCACATCGCGCTCATCGACCCGGCCGACGGACATGTGAGGGCGTGGATCGATCTCTCGTCGCTCAACCCGGGCGTCTCGGATCCCGACGCCGTGCCGTGTGGCATTGCCGTCGATCCGATCACACACCTGCCGGTGGTCACCGGCAAGTTGTGGCCGCACATGTACGTGATCAGGCTCGACGCCCCGATTCCCGCCTGAGCAGAAACCGGGACGGAGCCGGGTGCTACTTGGCCGAGATGGCCACCAGCGGGATCTTGCGGCTGGTCTTCGTGGAGTACTCGTCGTAGTCGGGCCAGATCGCGGTCATGATCTTCCAGACCCGGTCGCGGTCCTCGTCGGCAACGGTGCGTGCGGTGCCGGTCGCGACGTCCTCACCCATCTGGATAACGACCTCGGGGTCGGCCACCAGATTGAGGTACCAGTCGGGGTGCTTGGGTGCACCGGCGTATGACGCCATCACCACGTAGTCGTCGCCGTCGCGGCCGTAGATCAGTGCGGTGCGGCGGGCGGTGCCGGATTTGTTGCCGCGAGTGGTCAGCAGCAGCGTTGGGACGCCAGGCTGCCAGTGATGCCCCTCTTTGCCACCCGACTCAACATAAAGCTTCACGTGCTCGGCGATCCAGGAATCACCAGTCGGGTCAATCGGGGTCTCATCAATCAGTGCCATGTGTTGTCTCCTCGGGCGCGCGTCAGCCGACGATGCGCCAATAGCGTGGCTGGAAGGGGGCGGGGTCGTGCATGGAGTCGTCACGGGCGGAGTCGAGGTGGACATGCCCCTCAACTTCAAGCCTGAGCAGGGCATCCACGAAGTGCTCGGGTGAACCGGCGGCCTCGCCGCCCACGCGTTCATAGAGGTACGCCTCGCGCACCGGTTCCCCGGAGGCCCTCAGGTGTTCAGTAATCGCTGCGTGCAGGGCCTGATCTGGAGCCATCTCGACTGCCTCCATACGTCTCGTTCTCGCGGTGACTCTACGCCACGAACCCGGTCGAACACCGGAGTGCGTCGCGTATCAGGCAACATTGGCGCATGGGTTCCACCTCGCTTCTCGTAATCCACGATGACGATCTGGGAATGGCCTATGCCGACCATCCCACGGATCGGCGGCGGCATCAGCTGGCGGTGGCACTCGCACGTTCCGCTGGAATTCTGGATGCGCCCGGTGTGGAGGCGATCAGTGCGCCCGGCCCGATGGATGACGAGCAACTCGGCACCATGTTCGCCCCGGCATTCGTACGCGCAATGCGCACCTACAGCCGCACGCCGCAGCTGGCGGCGTCACCTGAGGCCCGCCAGTGGGGCCTCACGGGCGATATCCATCCGTACCCACTCATGCACCACGACTCGGCCCGCACGGCGCAGGTGGCGTGGGACGTCGGCCGGGCGGTGGGGGAGGGTCGCGCCCTCCGCGCCATCAGCCCGGCGGGCGGTACGCACCATGGCCTGGCCAACAAAGCCGGCGGGTTCGGGCTCTACAACGACACGGCCGTGGCCATTCACGCGCTCAAGGCGTGTGGGGTCGAGCGCGTGGCCTACGTGGACCTCGATACCCATCATGGTGATGGAACCCAGGGGATGTTCTGGAACGACCCCCAGGTGCTCACGGTATCGGTGCACGAGAGCGGCAAGTTCCTTTTCCCGGGCACAGGCTTCGCATTCGAGGTGGGGGGGCCCGACGCCATCGGGTCAGCAATCAACGTCGCCATGCCACCTGATTCCGGTGACGATGCCTACCGGCGCGTGATGGCCGAGGTGGTGCTTCCAGCGCTGCGGACATTCCGGCCCGACGCCATCGTCACGCAGAACGGCGTGGATCACCACCACGCCGACCCGCTTTCGCACCTGCTCACCACCATGCCGCTCTACCCGGAGCTGTGGCGTCAGTTGCGCGAGGTCGCCGATGAATGCTGTGAAGGTCGCTGGGTGGCACTCGCCGGTGGGGGGTACGACCCATGCAACGCGCCGCCTCGCGCGTGGGCCATGTTGATGGCCGAGATGGCAGGCGCACCTCTCCCGGCGGAGATGCCGGACGACTGGCTGGCCACCGCGACCGGGGCCGGGTGTGATGCGCCTGCCACCGCGTGGCTTGAAGACGACCCGCCCGCGATCGACCCGGAGCGCGACGCCCGTGTGGCACGCGAAGTGGGGGAGGCCATCAGCACCACGCTCCTGGCGTCACCGCTTCTGAGGGGCTGAGCACAAGGAAAACGCCCGGCGCGGGCGAAATCGGCACCGTGGTTCCCAAGCCCAGTATCTCGAAGCTCGTGCTCCCAGCCGATCTTCGGAACCCCGGTTACGACCTCTTCATCATCGTTGCGACGGTGCTGTCGCTCTTCAACTGGGTCATTTTGGTGATCCCCAAGCTTCCGGGGCCGGACATCAAGGGGCTCGTCCTCATGATGACCCCTCTGCTCACGGTCATCCTGCTGAGCGACTTCGCGATGCGGCTGCATTCCTCGCGGCCCAATCGCATGCGCTACCTCAATCACCGTGGCGGCTGGCTCGATCTGCTGGGCAGCCTTCCCCTCGCGGGCATCCTCAGGCTCTTCCGGCTCATCCGCGTCACGGCCGCATTCCGGCAGTTCGGCACGCGCAATGTCATGCGTTGGTTCATCGCCAACCGCGCACGCGGCACCTTGTTCCTCGTCTTTTCGCTCATCCTGATCATCCTGGAGTTCGGCGGGTTGATGGTGCTGCACTTCGAATCAGGCGCGCCGGGGGCGAACATCCAGACGGGTGGGCAGGCACTGTGGTGGGGCGTTGTCACCATCTCCACCGTGGGCTACGGCGACCTGTACCCGGTGACCACGGGTGGTCAGATCACCGCGACAGTGATGATTTTCTCCGGCGTGGCCGTCATCGGCATCTACACCGCATGGGCCGCCTCGACCTTCACCGGAACAGGCGGCGGCACCACAAAGGGCGGTCCCACCGCGGAGATCACCGTGGCCCCCGAGCCGGCGGAGTATCCGCCCGGACCGATCCACGACGTCATCCACGATCTACGCGAACGCCTCGATCATCTCGAGTCGCTGGTGAAGCGCAAGGGCCCCTAGCCGGTACGTCTGCGGTACTGGCGGGTTGCCAGTGGAATCATCACGGCGCTGATTCCCACCATCCAGATGATCGAGAGCCACACGAGGTTGCCCACCGGTTGCGCCAGAAACAGCGCCCGCACGGCATTCACCACCACTGTGAATGGCTGGTTTACGGCGAAGCCCTGAAGCCACGACGGCATGCTGTCGGTGGGCACGAATGCAGAACTTGCGAAGGTGAGTGGGAAGAGCCAGATGAAGCCCGCTGACTGAACTGCCTCGACCGTCTTCATTGAGAGGGCGATGACCACGCCGATCCACGAGAAGGCGAACGAGGTGAGAAACAGCAGGCCAAAGGCCAGGATCATGGCCGCCACAGATCCCGACGGGCGAAAGCCCACCATCAGGCCGACTCCCATCATCACTGCCACCACGGCGGCGTTGCGAACGAGGTCTGACACCGTGCGGCCCACCAGCACGGCCGACCGGGCCATGGGCAGCGAGCGGAACCGGTCGATGATGCCGCGGCGAAGGTCCTCGGCCAGGCCGATGCCACTCGCCACCGCGCCAAACGCCACGGTCTGCGCGAAGATTCCGGGCATGAGGTAGTTGACGTAACTCTCGCCCGGTGTCTGGATCGCCCCGCCGAACACGTACCTGAACAGCAGCACGAACATGACCGGCTGGATGAGGGCGAAGATGAGCACCTCGGGGATGCGCGGCAACTGGATGAGCTGACGCCAGATCACCACGCCGGAGTCTTTGAGGGCACGCGCGGGAGAGGTCATTCGGCCTCCTCGCCATCGCTGCGCTCGGCGACGTGGCCGGTGAGGGAGAGGAACACCTCGTCAAGCGTCGGCCGGCGCAGACCAAGGTCCTCGGTGGCGATGCCGGCCTCGGCAATGGCCGCCGACACCCGCGCGAGCGCAGCGGCGCCATCGGACACGCCCGCGATCACCCGGCCACGCTCGACGTCCACGATGGGCTCATCCGACGCCGCTGCGGCAAGAATGCGCGTGGCCGCCGGGAGGTCAGCCGGGCGCACGACGGCGACCTCAACGCTCTCGTCGCCCACCCGTGCTTTCAGTTCGGCCGGTGACCCATCGGCGATCACGCGGCCCTGGTCGATGACGGCAATCCGCTGGGCAAGCCGGTCGGCCTCTTCCAGGTACTGCGTGGTGAGAAGCACCGTCGTGCCGTCGGTCACGAGGCGCTGAATGATTGTCCACAGCGACAGGCGGCCTCGCGGGTCGAGACCCGTCGTGGGCTCGTCGAGAAACAAAATGGGCGGGCGGGCCATGAGGCTGGACGCGAGGTCGAGTCGGCGGCGCATGCCCCCCGAATACGTCTTTGAGATGCGGTCGGCGGCATCGGCCAGGTCGAACTCGGCGAGCAGTTCCCCGGCCCGTACGCGCGCGTCACCCTTCGGCATGCCTGACAGACGGCCGAACATCACCAGGTTCTCGCGGCCGGTGAGGTACTCGTCAACGGCCGCGTACTGGCCTGCGAGCCCGATGCGCTCACGCACCTGTGCCGGGTGACGCACCACGTCGATGCCATCCACAGACGCGCTGCCCTCATCTGGCTGCAGCAATGTCGCGAGGATGCGAACGGTCGTGCTCTTGCCGGACCCGTTGGGTCCGAGAAGGCCGAATACGATTCCGCGAGGGATCTCGAGGTCGATCTTCTCCAGGGCAATCGTCTTGCCGAAACGCTTGCTGATGCCATCGGCGCGAATTGCGATGTCACTCATTGCGCGCCAACCTACCAGCGGCGCACCCGACCGCACTCCCAACGGTTTCCCGGCTATGAGGCCTAACTTGTGCGCGTGGACGACGACCGGCCCCTTCTGGATCTCAACCCGACCCTGCTCGAGGATGCCCGAGCGGTGGTGTCGCTTGCGCTCTGGTGCGCCACGAGTCGGCTCGCCCGCACATCGGCGCTCGAAGACGCCATCGGGCTTGCCTGCCTGGGCGATGCCGCAGAGGATCTCGGCGCACCGGGCGAGCCGGGCGTGCGGTGGCCCTCGGCGGATATGCAGGGGCCCATCCGTGAGGCCGCCCGTCGGGTGATCGAAGCTTCTGCCCAGCACACCGACGACGTCCCCGAGCGTGCTGCCTGGTGGGATGCCCAGTCGGCCCGCGCCGAGCGACTCCTCACCGCCCTGACGAGGCCGCGGGCAAGCTAGGCGGTGTGGCCACCGGCCAGCGCCTCGGGGCCCAGATGGGCGCGGCCATGGGGCGTGGTCAGGTCTGGGCCATCGGATACCGGGATGATTCCCGCCGGATTGATCGTGCCGTGCGTCAGGTAGTAGTGGCGCTTGATGTGATCCATCGAGATCGTGTCCATCACGCCGGGGATCTGGGCGACATCACGCACGAAGCCACACAGCGCGGGGGAGTCGGCGATCAGCCGCTCGTTGCACTTGAAGTGCGTGTGGTACACGGGATCGAACCGCACCAACGTGGTGAAGAGGCGGATATCGGCCTCGGTGAACCGGTTGCCGGCCAGCCAGCGCGAGCGTTCCAGGATCGTCTCAACCTCATTGAGGCCGCGCGACACATCGGACGCAGCGTCGTCGTATGCGGCCTGCGACGTCGCGAACCCGGCTCGGTACACGCCGTCGTTGATGAGGGGGTAGACCACGGCGTTCACGGCGTCGATCTCGGACTTGAGGTCGTCAGGCCGGAGCACGGGGGAACCAGATGCGAGGGGGCCGAACCCGGAGTCGAATATGCGCAAAATGTCTTCCGACTCGTTATTGACGATGCAGCCCGCGCGCGTATCCCAAAGTACCGGCACGGTCACCCGCCCGGACCAGCCGGGATCGGTCGCCCGGTACCCCTCGGAAAGAAATGCCCAGCGGTTTACCGGATCCGGCTCGTGCGTGAATGCCCATCCACGCTCGTCGCGTAGCGGATCCACAGCGGTCATCGCAACGACGCCACCCAGACCTTTGAGCGCACGGGCGATGATGACGCGGTGCGCCCAGGGGCACGCATACGACACGTAGAGGTGGTACCTACCCACATCAGGCGGGTGAGGCGTTCCAGCAGCCACCTGACCCCGGAACGCGGACGCCTGTCTGACAAACCGGCCGGAAGGGTCGGTTTCGGCCTCAAACTGAGCCCGAATGGTCAGCGGCGACACCCGCTGCGAGCGATTACGAGGCGAATGCGTCGCTTCGCTGCGTCTGCAACTTCTCGAGGAACCTGTGGGAGGGGCAGAAGTCGGACCCGGTCACCGGCACGCGCTGGCATGCCTTGCCCTTGCGGTTCGTGGCCCGGCATCGCAGCAGATCGGCACTGCCACGGTCTGCGATCTCCTGGTCGAGGTACTCCAAGGCCGCGGCCATGTGCGCCTCAATGATGTCGTACGCGAGAAGCTGCCGGCTGACGGGGAACAGCGAACGGACGTCCGCGAAGAGACTCGCGCCCGGGCGCGCAAATCGCCGATAATCCCGCGCGAGGCGCTCAACAGTGCGCTCACATGCTGCGAGGAGCAGTCGCTGTCCAAGCTCAGGCCGAAGCTGCCCCTCAAGAAGAAGCGGCTGCAGATCACGGTAAATGGCGCGCGAGTACCGGTACATTTCGGCTCCCTCGAAGTGGGTGAGCGTGCCGCAGGCGCCACAAGTGGTGACGAGCGGGGAACGATGCTTCAGGTGACATTCAACCCTGTTGTCAAGGTACTGTCAAGGTGCTGTGACGACGAAAACACCGCTCTCAGCGGGTGTTCGGCCGATGAATCGCCAAAACCGCCCTTCGGGTGCTAGGCGGACGTCTTCGGAGCGGCGGGCGGGGCCTCGGCAGGCTCCGAAGCATCGGGCGTCGAGGCCGTGGGGAGCGGCTCCGGACCGCACAGGCGGCAGTACCGGCGACCGGTGACCCCGTCCACGCGAACCTGCGGGCAATGATCTGGATCGTCCCACAGGCAGGAGAGTGCGCTCATGACCATGGGGCGATTGTGGCAGAGCCGGAGGCATCATTGGGGGCCTCGCATGGAATGATGTACGCATGGCACCGGATGCAGGCAAAGTTCGCATTGACAAGTGGCTCTGGGCAGCACGTTTCTACAAGACCCGCGGGCTCGCGACCGAGGCCGTGGCAGGTGGGCGCGTGCATGTGGGAGGCCAGCGCGTCAAGCCGGCCCGGGATGTGCGAATTGACGATGTCATCGAGATCACACGCTCCGGCCACTCACCGCTCACCGTTGTGGTGCGCGATATGGCCGACAAGCGTGGATCGGCCACAGTGGCCCAGGGGCTGTACGTCGAGACACCCGAGAGCGTTGAGCTGCGTGAGCGCGACCGCCTGATGCGCAAGATGGCTCCGCCGCCTCCTGGCGCGGGCCTTGGTGCACGACCGACGAAGCGGGACCGGCGCCGATTCGACGATGCCAGACGCGGCGGCGGCTGACGGGGCTAGCGCCCGGCGCCGTGCAGGAAGCTGATGTCACGCCCGGGCGGATCGACCTCGGCGCGCCGACGCGCCTCAAGGGCCGCGGCCCATGGTTCCGGAAGCACAGGCCAGCGCTCAAGCACAGTCTTGTGGCGCAGAAACCACACCAGCTCCGGCCGGACGCGGTCCCGGACGGTATGAAACCCCTCGTCGGCCATGCACACACTGTGCCGATGCGGGGGCCGCGGGTCCAGTGGGTTCTGCCATTACTCAAGCGGCGCCCTACTCCCGCCCCGGCGGAAATCATTGTTATGCACGTAGGGGATTGTGCCTACACCACGGGGCCTGCATGGCCCTGCCCCCCACATCAGGACAGTTCTTGCACCGTCGTCACCACGCCGGCTGGCATGTCGGCTGCGAGGGATTCACGGTCGAGCATGAACCCACCGGCCTCTTCAAGGGCCGCGATGCGTGCCTCCATCGGCGGATGCGTCTGAAACATGCCGCCGAGTGTTCCGAATATGCCCTTGCCCTTCACCAATGGCGACTCGATGTACAGATGCGCCGTGGCCCGGGCCACGTGGTGCACCTGGCGTGTGTCGGTGTCGAGGATCCCCAGTGCGCGGGCCATCCCCTCCGGGTCGCCCGTGATCTCGGCCGCCGAGGCGTCTGCCTGGTACTCGCGGCGGCGTGAGAGCGCCATCTGCATCATCACGGCGCCGATCGGCGCCAATATCAGCGCGACCACGGTTCCGATGAGCGCGAGCGGGTTCTGGTTATCACGACCCCCGCCAAACACCAGCACGCGAAGAAGCACGTCGGAGAGGATGAGCAGCACCCCCACCAGCACAGCGGCGAGCGCCATGGTGCGGATGTCGCGGTTTCGGACGTGGGCGATCTCGTGCGCCATAACGGCGCGCAGTTCGCGCTGGGGCATTATCTCGAGGAGCCCGGTTGTTGCCGCCACGTAGGAGTGTTTCGGGTCCCGCCCCGATGCGAATGCGTTGGGCGCAGGGTCCTGGATCACGTACACGCGCGGGGTCACCGCGAGCCCGGCCCCCACTGCGGCCGCCTCAACCGCTTGCCACAGTTCCGGGTACTCCTCACGAGTTACCGGGGTGGCACCCGCCAGAGCCGCAACCAGGCTGCCGGCCGCGAACCAGGTGACGATGCCGTACACCAACATCCCCACACCGATAAGGATGAGCACGGGCAGGTCAACGGCAAGTGACGCAGCCGCGAGCACAATCGCAATGAGCACTGCGAAGAGAATGAACAGCAGGAGCGTGCGCCAGCGATTCGACCGGATTTGCTGCTGGAGGGTCAACTACTGGTCGAACGAGACCCGCGGTGCGGTGCGTGCGGCCTCATTCTCCTCTTCGAAGAACTCAGCGAGTGCGAAGTCGCCCATCTTCGCGACGAACACGGACGGCACCGTCGTCTGCGTGGCGTTGTAGCTGCCGACGGTCGAGTTGTAGTACCGGCGCGATGCCGCCAGCATCTCTTCAACGTTGGCAAGTTCGGTCTGCAGCTGCAGGAAGTTGCTTGATGCCTTCAGGTCCGGGTAGTTCTCGGCGACCGCGAACAGTCCCCCCAGCGCGCTGGCCAGGGCGTTATTCGCCATTCCGGTGGCAGCGGGACCATGGGCCGACATGGCACCGGTGCGGGCCTCGGTCACGGCCTGAAACACGCCGCGCTCGTGAGCGGCGTAGCCCTTCACTGTCTCAATGAGGTTCGGGATGAGGTCGTATCGGCGGCGCAACTGCACGTCGATGTTCGACCAGCCCTGCTGCACCTCAACGCGCAGGCGCACCAGGCGGTTGTAGAGAAACACCGCCCAGAGAACGAGCACAACGACAATTGCGAGGACGATAATTAGCGTAATCATGGGCGCATCATTGCAGTTTGGGAGACCCAGTCACTGGGGATCGGTCAGACCGGCACAGTCCGGGCGCGATCCGGGTCGCCGCTGCGCGATGCCTCGTGAAGGGCCGCCGCAATCTCGGCAACGCGGGCGTTCGCGATGTCGTACGTGCACACACCCTGCACCTCGCGCACGGTCCTGCTCTCAACCACAGTCGAGATCACCAATGCGCCATCGGCATCCCTCAACTCGTCAAGTGTGCGCGTACGAATGTGCAGTTCGGTCACCTCTGCGAGCAGACGCCGGGTGATCGAGTCGAGCACCCCGGCCGAGAGCGGCGGGGCACACACATCATTTCCCTCAAACCACACGAGGCTCGCCACCGGGCACTCGAGCACTGTGCGCGAGTCGGCTTCCACGAACAGAGCGGTATTCGCCCCCGCGGCGGCTGCCAGGCGCGCAGCCTGCATGTTGGCCGCGTAGCTCAGGGTCTTCGCGCCGATCAGGAGCGGCGTTACCCGGTGGTCCACGGGGTGGATGACCCAGCCGTCAGGCGCCTCGGGAATCAGCGGCTCCTCGCGGTGAACACGCAGCCCGCCCCTGCTCAACATCGACCGCAGGGCGGAGTCGCCATGGGTCGCCGCGTCGGAGATCGCGGTGATCTCCGCCCGCATCTGGGCACGGTCGAACGGAATGCTCACACCGGCCGCAGAGCGCTCCATCCGGTCGAGATGCGCGTCGAGCGTGCGCGGCACGTGGTCGTACAGGCGCATCCCCTCGAAAACGCCATCACCGCGGACGAATCCATCGTCGAGCGGAATAACAGGGGCTTCGCCCTCCGGCAGGAGGACTCCATCGATCATCAGGCGGAGTGCAGTCATGCCGCGATTCTGCACGAATCGGCCGGGAAAGCGAATTCCCGGGTCCCGCCTTCAGGAAAGCGGCACACGCAGGGGGTCGGTCGTCGCCTGAGGAAGGACGATGCCCAGACGCAACCAGTCGCCCCGGGCTCCCCCGCTGCGGAAGTCGTTCAGGCCCGCCATCCGTGAGTCCTCGTCCGGGTAGATCATCACCATTGCCGACGGACGCCGTTCAAGCCCCGCGGCCTTTTCGGGGGGCAGGTCCAGTACGACACGCAGGTCGATCTCGATGGGCGAGGTGATGGTGGCCACGGCAACAAGCCCCTCCTCTCCCCTCTCGATGCTCGCGGTGCCCTTGGGGCGGTCCTCGGCGTCCCAGAGCGCGGCGAGCATCGCGTGCGCGTCCGGTGCGATCTGCCCATGCACCAAGGCCGGTGATTCGGGCCGGCGCATGAGGATGATGTCGGGGTTTCCGAGATGGAGGGTGATGGATTCGCTCATGGCCGGGCACCCTACCCCGTCCCCGCGTCTATGGTGAGGACGAAGTGGCCATCTCACGCCCCGAACTGGAGGCGGCCCTGGGGCATCCGGTGCTCCTCATGGTGCCGCCAGATGCCGACCATCCGGTCACCATCGCGGTGTCGGTGGTGGGTGAGCCGGCACGCGTGCGCGCCGCATGGGTAAGTGACACCGGAGAGGTGCTCGCACGCGTGGCATGCCCTCCCGGCGTTCCGAGCGCCGTCCGCCCAGCCATCTCGGCCATCGTGGAGGTCGCAGAGAACGGCGTGTCAGATCGGGCCATTCTCGGCCGTGTGTCAAAGGGCATCACGGCCGCCCGGCTTCTGGTGGCCGACCCGGATCCGATCACCGTGGCGGTGGCCGCGAGTGGGCTGCTCGCCGCCCGGATCCCAATGGGCATCGCAGTGGTGGCACTCGAGGCGTTGAGTTCTGAAGGCGAGCCCATCGGGCGTCTCGATCACACGGGGTTCACCGAGTTGCGTCTCGTGGCCGGGCGACTCGAGGGGCATCTGGGTTCAGGTCACGGAATGGCCGCGGGCTTCGGGGCCGGTGACACTGTGGCCGATCTGGCAATTGCAGAGCTCGAGGCGGGATACGCGGCGTGTCTGCCCACATGGCTCCCCGACGGCTTCTCGATCGCAACCGTGCGCGTGGAGCCCGAGGCCGCGTACCCCTTTGCCCCACCCGCCATCGCAATGTCGTGGACCGGGGACGGAGACTCCCGTGTGCTCTTGCGCCAGTGCCCTGGCCCGCTGGCGGTCCCCGAACTCCCCGATGCCCGGGGACGCACCGTGGATCTCGGGATCTCCACCGGCGTCCTCCGCGGCCGCGGCCGGGGTATGTCATTCGTTGTGTGGGAGGCCGGGGACCGCGCCTTTGGTCTGCAGGTGCGGGGTGTCGATGACGTTGACGCAGTCGCTGTGATGGTGGCCTCATCCGTGCCCGCGGCGCCTGCGCCGCCGATGGCATAGCCTCAGGGCATGGCTGACGCATATACCCACATCGCCTGCTGCCTCGATGGGTCGGCGGCTGGTGACGCCGCTCTGGCTGCATCGATCCGAATGCACTCACTCGGGCCGGGCAAGCTCACCCTGATACACGTGACAGAGCCCGGGCTCGCCTACGCCGGATTCTCAACCGATGCGGGGCTCGAGAATCTCGACACCGTGCGCACGTGGATGAAGAACACCCTCGCCCTGGCCCCCGGCGCCGACGGCGTGCTCCTCGAGGGGCACCCGGCCAGCGCCATCTCCGACTGGGCAAAGGAGAATGGCGTCGACCTGCTGGTGGCAGTGCGCCATCGCGGCCGCGCGGAGCGGATCCTGCTCGGAAGCTTTGCCCAGCACATGACGTACAACGCACCGTGTGCCGTGCTTCTCGTGCACCCGCCTGCCCCCGCGGGGTAGGAGCCTCCCCCTTCGCGTCGAATCCGTCCCCGGACACCACGACCCGGAGGACACATGCCCGTCCACGCTCTCCCCGCCCCCGTGCGGGTACACATGCTCACTCCGCTGAGCTTCAACGACGCCCAGGAGATCGGCGACCGCATCAAGTCGGGCGCCTCGGTCTTCATGGATGTACGAACCACCGACCGCGACCTCGAAGAGCGACTGCGCGACTTCGTGGGTGGCCTCGCATCAGCGCTTGATGGCTCGGTGACCGATGTCGCCCACGGCATCGTGCTTGTGGCGCCCCATGGTGTGAACGTCTCAGGTGCTCCCGGATCGCAGGCGGACACGTCGCATGACGACTACGCCGGCTACCGGGATGACCGCGACGTCACACCGATCTTCGGGCGACTCTCAGCCTGATCGCCCCCGCACGGCCCCTAGTCGTCATCTACGACGGCAACTGCCGGTTCTGCCGTGCGTTTGCGCATGTGGCACGCCGGGCGGCACGCCCGCCCGGCGTGCGCCTCCTCCCCTTCGGCCATCCGGCCGCCGAGGCCGTGCTCTCATCTCTCCACGCTGACGACCGGTACTCATCCGTTCATGCTCTCCGGGGGCGCGAGCTGTACTCGGCCACCGATGCATTTCGCGTCATCCTGTCGCGCATGCGCGGTGGCGATGTCTTCATCCGCACCGGCGCGTACCGCATCTACCCCGTTGTGGTGCGGCACCGAAACACGATCGGGCGCCTCGTGCCGGATATGAGCCAACCGCCGATCGACTGACCGGCGTCCGGGCGCGGACTTCCCTCAGCCACCTGCTCCTGGGTCCTGCTCGCGCAGCCTGCGTGCCCGCTCGGTGCGCGTGCCCGCCACGATGACCACCGTCGCAAGCACCCCCCAGAAGAGGCCGTACCAGAGGCTTCGACCCAATGGCTGATTGAACAGAGACATGTGGATCATTGCGAGCACCACGAACGAGACGACGAACGCGGCGGCGACCTGAATGCCGATCGCAAGGTCTTCCCATCGGATCAGTAGTGCAGGGCGTCCGTTCACGCGGCTGAGCATACCCGGCCCCGGTACCGTGGCCGCATGAACGAGACCGCGTCATGGGCCACCGCATGCGAGTGGATGGGCACTCTTGCCGACCTGCAGGGCGCCTCGGCGGTGCTCGAGTGGGACCGCGAGACGATCATGCCGTCCGGCGCCGCCGAGGCGCGAGGCGCACAGTTGTCCACGCTGGCGGGGCTGCACCACCGTGCACTTCTCGATCCATCAGTGGGCGACGCCCTTGAGCAGCTGCGGGAGTCGGGTGACCCGGTCCGGGCCGCATCAGCACACGAGGGGCAGCGGGAGCGCTCCCGCGCCGAGCTGGTGCCCGAGGCCCTGGTTCGCGAGCTCACAGAGGTGTCGTCGCGGTCGGTGGCGATCTGGACCGACGCCCGGGAGCGGGGCGATGTATCGGCGTTTGTCGAGGGCATCAGGCCGCTGGTGGCCCTGACCCGCGAGCAGGCGACCTGCCTGGCGGGCGGAGGCGATCCGTATGACGCGCTCATCGACCTGTACGAGCCCGGGACCACCTACGCCGACCTGCAGCCGGTGCTCGATGATCTTGCCGCCCGCGTTGCCCCGCTCGTTGAACGCCTCGCGGGCGCCGGCGGGCCCGCACTTCCCGAGCGCGAGTGGGATGGCGATCGCCAGATGGCCCTCGCCTCGGCACTCGCCGACGAGATCGGCTTCGACCAATCCCGGGGCCTTGTGGGCCGCACGGCGCATCCGGTGACCATGGGCCTGGGGGCAGGCGATACGCGGCTCTCCACCCGCGTGGATGTTGCCGATCCGCTGTCGTCAATCATGGCCGTCATGCACGAGGGTGGCCATGCCCTGTACGACCAGGGTATCCCCGAGGCGTGGCGCCGGACCCTTGCCGGTGATGCGCCGTCGCTCGGTGCGCACGAATCGCAGTCCCGCTTCTGGGAGAACCACATCGGGCGGTCGCGTGCCTTCTGGGAGGTCGTCGCACCGATGCTGTCGGAGCGGTTCCCCCTGTCGTCAGCGGGCCTCGGGCCAGATGACTACCTCCGGGCGCTCAACCGCGTGGAGCGCACCAGCCGGCGCGTGGAGAGCGACGAGGTCACGTACGACCTGCACATCGTCCTGCGCGCGCGCCTTGAGCGCGCGATGATCCTCGGCGACCTCGATGTCACAGACCTGCCCGGGGCCTTTGACGAAGGACTTCATGACCTCTTGGGGATCTCCCCCGCCTCCCCGGCGGAGGGTGCCATGCAGGACATTCACTGGGCGGCGGGCATTATCGGCTACTTCCCCACCTACACGCTCGGCAATCTCTATGCCGCGCAGCTGGCCGACGCCGCAGAGCGGGCTGTGGGACCGATTGACGAGACCATCCGCGCCCAGGGCATGGCGCCATTTCTGGACTTCCTGCGCGAGACGATTCACTGCCATGGGCGCACAATGAGCACTCCGGACCTTATGCGGCAGGCCACCGGAAGCGATCTCTCAGCCGAGCCATTCATCCGGCATCTGGAACGCACCTACGCGCCGCAGTAACTAGTCGCTGGAGACGTCCTCAGAGGCGTACTGCACCAGCGACATCACGTCGTAGATCCCGAGCCGCGCACGGCCCGGGAGGAACGTGAGCTCCACCACAAATGCCAGTCCGGCCACCACCCCACCGAGCTCCTCCACCAGCGCGCACTTGGCCGCCGCGGTTCCGCCCGTGGCGAGTAGGTCGTCGTGCACCAGCACCCGCTGTCCCGGACGGATGGCGTCCCGATGGATCTCAAGCACGTCGGTGCCGTACTCCAGGTCGTACTCGCGTGAGATGGTCTCGTACGGCAGCTTTCCTGGCTTGCGGGCGCAGGCGAACCCGGCATTGATCTCGCGGGCAATGGCGCCACCCAGGATGAATCCGCGCGCCTCGGCACCCAGCACCACATCGATGTCGCGGGGTCTGGCCCACTCTGCGATGGACGCCACACAGGCGTTAAGCCCCGCCGGATCCTCAAACAGCGGCATCAGGTCGTAGAAGAGAATGCCCGGCTTCGGGTGGTGCGGGATACGCCGGATGGCACCGTCGATGTTGTAGGTCACGCACTCTCCTGAGGCGATGGGGACAGGGAGCTCACGACCCGCCGAAGTTCCTGGACGAGAATGAGATGTCGCACATGCGAGGCGAGGGCGGCCAATGATTCGAGCGACTCGAGGGCCTCCTGGCGCCGCTCCGGATTCGATGACTTGAGCCCGGTGGCCAACACCTGCTCCAGGAGCCCCGCCTCGCGTTCGGCCGCCATCTTGAGCGTTCGCAGATGCCGCGGCTCGAGGCCGTAGGCACGCAGCTCGACGGCGGTCTTGATGATCTCCCGGTCGTTGTCGTCAAAGCGGTCATCCCCGCTCACCAATCCGTATTGCTCCAGCGCCCGCACGAGCTGACGATCCGCACCCGTGGCGGCCAGCACGTCCTCAATGCCGCAGAATTGCCCGGGGTCGGGCGCCCCGAGATTCTCGCGCTTGATCCGGCGGGCCTGATTCGCCACGCCCACAGCACCGGTGCGCGTCGCATCCAGTTCTTCGCGGATGACCTTGAGCGGGAGGAACTCATCTCGCTGAAGAGTGAGGATCGTGCGCAGACGCTCGACATCGCGCGGGCCGTACAGCCGGTATCCCCCATTTGTGCGCCGGGGCATCACCAGTTCCTGATCCTCGAGATACCGCAGCTTGGAGATCGAGATGTCGGGGAACTCGGGCTTCAGCAGTTCGCACACCGCGCCGATAGTGCTGCCGGCGGCAAGAGTGTCGTCCTCGGCGCCGAGGAGCTCTGTCTGGACGCCGGCGCTCCTCACGCCACGAATACCAGCCGGAACTTGCCGACCTGTACCTCGTCGCCGTCGGCAAGCAGTTCCTCGATATCGATGAGGCGCCGGTTCACGTACGTGCCGTTGGTACTGCCATTGTCGACCAGTACAAACCCCGCGGGACGCTCATCCACCGCCGCGTGCGCGCGTGAAACGGTGATGTCGTCGAGAAAGATGTCGCACTCAGGCGATCTCCCGATGGTGGTGCGGGGCCCGACGAGGGGGAAGAACTCCCCGGTACGGCCACCCCGGAGCATGATGGCGAGCGCAGGACCGAGACGGGGCGTCGCGCCAGGCGGGGTGAGCCCTGGATCGGTGAGGGTCTCGATTGGGCCGGTGGCCTGCGTACCGGCCTGGATGTCGGGCATCGTCGCGCCGCAGGCGCCACAGAAGCGGTCCCCATCAGGGCGGATCGCACCACACGCCGCGCAGATCACGCCCGCACCGCTGATGGCGGTGGCTTCGATGAATTGCGCGTGGGCGCGGTGAAGACGACGATCGACATTTCCGCTCCGGGTCGAGGGTCGTCCATGGTAGTCCCGACCAGCCCAACCCTCAAGCCGCGGTTGAGGCATGCCCTACATCAGTGTTGGAGACCGCAGCCGGTGGATGGCGATTCGCACGTAGTTGGCGGCCGTGAGGACGGAAACCACGACGGCCACGGCAAAGACCCAGTCGATCCACTGGCCGTCGAATCCAAGGGCGACAGCCACGGTCACCATGTTGAGACCGGAACTCACCTTTCCGGCAAGATCGATGCGCATCACCACCCCGGCGCGCGCCAACAGCGCAAAGGCCACCATGGCGCCGATGTCGCGCACGAGGATGATCGTTGGACCGGGCCAGTCGAAGCGGCCCATCGCCATCACACCGATCAATCCCACCGCCATGAGGAGGCGGTCGGCCAACGGGTCGGCGATACGCCCGAAGTTCGTCTGGGCATGCAGTGCGCGGGCCAGGAAGCCGTCCACGAGGTCGGAGAACGCCAGAATCGCGAACAGGATTGCGGCCGGGAGATACGTGGGGCCGTCGGCCTGCAGGACCATCACGAGCATTACCGGCAGGCCCGCCAAGCGGGCGATGGTGATGGCGTTTGGAAGCCAACGCAGCCGCCTCGCCATCACACTCACTTCTGCTCCGAAAAATCGGGGCGAGAGGATTTGAACCTCCGACCGCCCGGCCCCCAGCCGGGTGCGCTACCAGACTGCGCCACGCCCCGAAGCGAGGCCGACAATAGCATGGGGGTCGCCGGCCTCAGGCGCTCTGGAGGTCCTGCCAGAGCGCGTGGATTGCATGGGCTGCACCGTCCAGGGCCACTTCGGTCTTCTCCCGCTCGGCGCGTAGTTGCACCTCAAGCGGGCCGTCGGGAAGTGTCCTCTTCCCCACCGTGATCCGAATGGGGCAGCCGAGGAGGTCGGCCTCAACAAACTTCTGGCCCGGCGACATCCCCGCGCGATCATCCAGCAGCACGTCGAGCCCAAGATCCGACAGTTCGGCCCAGAGGCCCACGGCGAATTCGGACTGCTCGCTCTCTGCATCGCCGATCAGCACGATGTGCACATCGAACGGGGCGATGCCGACTGGCCAGATGATGCCGCCGTCGTCATGGCCCTGCTCGATGGCCGCCATTGCCACGCGCGCGGGCCCGATTCCGTACGAGCCCATCACGATCACCTGCTCCTTGCCGTGCTCATCAAGGTAGGTGGCACCGAGGGGCTCGGAGTACTTGGTGCCGAGCTTGAAGATGTTGCCGATCTCAATCACCGGCACCAGCTCAACGGGGCCGTCGCCGTTGACCGACTGCTCGCCATCCAGCACGCTGCGGATGTCGGCGGTCTCGGCCTGGAAGTCCCGGCCGAGCACCACACCGCGAAGGTGGAAGCCATCACGGTTCGCCCCGGTCACGTAATGGCCGACCTCAAGACTGGAGTCGGCGATGACGCGCACATCGTCACGGACACCGATCGGACCGAGGGATCCGGGATCCGCCCCAAACCACTCCCTGATCTCCTCGGGACGCGCGGCGCGATGGTTGCCGATGAGATGCGCGATCTTCTTCTCGTGTACATGGTGCTCGCCGCGGACCATGGCCAGAACGGGGCCGTCGTCGCTCACCAGCACCACGCTCTTGGCGAGGCGTGCGGCGGGCAGCGTGGTGAACGCTGCGAGCTCCTCGATGCTTCCGATACCGGGGGTCGCGAACTCCTCGGGTGCTGCTGGCGTGTCGCCGAAGTCGGGGTCGGCGGCAATGGAGACCGCGAGTTCGACATTGGCCGCGTACGAGCCGGATGCGGTGCGCGCAACCACGTCTTCGCCAGCCGGGCTCGGCGCCATGTACTCGTGGGCCCCGCTGCCACCCATCATTCCGACGTCACTCTCCACCCTGTACCAGGTGATGCCGCAGCGATCGAAGATGCGCGCGTATGCCTCGGAGTGAGCGGCGTATGACCGCTCCAGCCCCTCCGTATCGGCGTCAAACGAGTAGGAGTCCTTCATCGTGAACTCGCGAACCCGCAGCATGCCGCTCTTGGGGCGGGGCTCATCGCGGAGCTTGGTCTGGATCTGGTACCACGACTGCGGCAGGTCACGGTACGAGCGCATCTCACGGGCGGCGTGCCACGTGACGATCTCCTCGTGGGTCATCCCGAGCACCATCTTCCGGCCACCGCGGTCCTCGAGCCGGAACTGCTCAGAGAGGCCGTAGCGACCGGTCGTCTCCCATATCTCGGCCGGATGCAGCACGGGCATGAGGATCTCCTGCGCGCCGATGCGGTCCATCTCCTCGCGGATGATCGCCTCGACCTTCGCGACCACCCGAAGCCCGATGGGCGTGAGGGTGTACAGGCCCGCCGCGAGCTGGCGCACCAGCCCGGCGCGCACCGACAACTTGTGACTGACGGCCTCGGCATCGGCGGGATCGTCGCGCACCGTGGGCCAGAAACGCCCCTCAAGCCGCCAGGAGTTCCCGTGGGGGGCAGCAGGCATGCGCCAGGTGTCGTCCGTGCTCAAGAGGCCCCTTTCGCGGGCTCGTAATGCTCATCCACATACCGCTCGACCATCGCGATGAAGTCGTCGGCAAGGTTGGGTCCTTCGAGGGTGGTCACCTTCTCGCCGTCAACGTACACCGGTGCGCGCGGCTCCTCGCCGGTCCCCGGAAGGCTGATGCCGATGTCGGCTGCACGACTCTCCCCCGGGCCGTTGACGATGCACCCCATCACTGCAACGTGAAGATTCTCCACGCCTGGACGGTCCACGCGCCACACATCCATCCGGGCGTCCAAGTGCCCCTGAATTGACTGGGCAAGCTCCTGAAACACGCTGGAGGTGGTGCGCCCGCAGCCGGGGCAGGCCGTGACATCGGGACGGAAGCTTCGAAGGCCGAGACTCTGCAGGATGTCGAGGCAGGCGCTCACCTCGAGCGTACGGTCGCCCCCGGGCTCGGGAGTGAGGCTCGCCCGGATGGTGTCGCCGATCCCCGCCTCCAGCAACACCGAAAGCGCGGCGGTGGTGGCGATGATGCCTTTCGATCCCATGCCGGCTTCGGTGAGCCCAAGATGCAGCGGGTAGTCCGACTGCGCGGCGAGTGCGCGGTACACGGCCACCATGTCCGGCAAGCGGCTGACCTTGCACGACACCACAATGCGATCGTGCGGCAGCCCGATCTCCTCGGCTGCCAGAGCGGAATCCAGCGCGCTTCGCACCATGGCGTCGCGCAGCACATCGCCGCCTGCCATCGGCACGGGCAAGGCCGCGTTTTGCTCCATCAGGGCGTCCATCAGCTCCGGGTCGAGGGAGCCGGCGTTGACCCCAATGCGAATGGGCTTGCCGTGCGCAATGGCAGCCTCGATCATGGTTGCGAAGTTGCGGTCGTGCCGCGCCCCTCTCCCCACGTTCCCGGGGTTGATCCGGAACTTCGAAAGAGCCTGTGCCGTCTCTGGGAACTCCTGGAGCAGCGTGTGCCCGTTGAAGTGGAAGTCGCCCACGATCGGCACCTCCACGCCATGCACGTCGCGAAGACGCGCCACGATCTCCGGTACCTGCGCCGCCGCATCCCGGTTGTTCACGGTGATGCGAACGATCTCCGACCCGGCGTGGGCCAGCTCAGCGACCTGCAGCGCGGTCCCCGCGGCGTCCTTCGTATCGGTGTTCGTCATCGACTGCACAACCACGGGGGCGTCGCCACCAATGACGACGTCGCCCACATGGCACTGCACGCTTGCTCGACGGGGGCTACTCACGGGGCGGGAGTCTATCCCGCTACTTGAAGGTGAAGCCACCGCCGACAATCTTGCCGATGTCGTTCTGCACAGCGAACACGAACACGATGAGGATGAGCGCCCAACCAACCATGCCTGCCCGCTCGTACACCTTGGTGCTGATGGGAGCGCCCTTGATCTTCTCGAGCACCGCGAACAGGATATGGCCACCGTCGAGCGGGAAGATCGGCAAGAGATTGAAGATGGCGAGAACGAGGCTGATCACACCGATGAACCAGATGACATTGGTGAATCCGCTGGAGGCCACCTCGTTATAGGCCGCTCCGATCGCAACGACTGAACCAACCTGCTCGCGGGCCTCAGAGCTGCTGAAGAGGCTTCCAATACCGCGCACATTCGCGTCAACGAGTTCCCACACCTGGGATCCCGCACTCGTGACGCCGCCAAGCGGGCCCGCAGATACACGTGGACCGGCGATCTCGTTGAGGCCGACGCCGATCCGGCCAATGGTCTGGCCGCCCACCTCGGTGGGCGTCGGTACGACGCGTCGTGTGATGACTGTGGGCGAATCGCCATGCACGAATCGCACCACCACCGGCTGGCCCGGATTCGAGCGCACTGCGTTCAGCGCGTCAAGGGCGGTGCTCTCTCCGGTGGCGCTGATGCCGTTGACCGACACGATGCGGTCGCCCGCAACCATTCCGATGCTCGCGGCTGGCGCCCCGGGCTTCACATCCTGCACCCCGATTCCCCCGAACCCGGGCACACCGATCCAGAAGTACAGAACGAAGCACAGGAACGCGACAACGAGGTTCACGGCCGGGCCGGCGGCGATGACCACGATCTTCTTCCACGTCTTTGCCGCGTAGTACGCACGCGGAACCATCTCCGGCGCCAGCTCCTCGTCTCGGCTCATCCCCGATATGCGCACGTACCCGCCGAGCGGAAGCCAGCCGATGCCGTACTCGGTCTCGCCCCGCGTGAACTTGGCCACGGGCCTCCCGAAGAAGATCGAGAACCGCTCGACGCGCATCCCGCACCACTTCGCGGCCACCATGTGTCCCGCCTCGTGCACGAGCACAAGGAACATGAGCACCAGCACGAATTCGACGATGTTGACCCCGAGCATCAGGCCACCCCTGCGCCAGCAGCCACGACCCTGGCGCGCGCATCGGCATCCAATACGGCCTCAAGCGTGTCGGCCGGCTCTGCCGGGACTGCGTTCAGCGCAGCCTCCACCGCCTCTGGGATGCCCATGAAGCCGACGCGGCCGTCCAGAAACGCGGCCACCGCCACCTCGTTCGCGGCGTTCAGGATTGCCGGAGCCGTACCGCCAGTGGTCCCGGCCTCGCGCGCCAGGCGCAGGCATGGGAACGCCACCGGATCGGGCTCCTCGAACGTCAACGCCATTCCGGCCAGTGGCATCTGGGCGCGTGCCGGAGGGGCCGCCGGCCAGCGCAGCGCATGACCGATGGGAACGCGCATGTCGGGTGGCCCCATGTGGGCGATCAGGCTCCCGTCGTCCAGCCGCACCATCGCGTGGATGGTGGACTGCGGATGCACCACGACCTCGATCTGGTCATAGCTCAGGCCGAACAGGTGGTGCGCCTCAATGACCTCCAGCCCCTTGTTCATCATCGTTGCCGAGTCGATGGTGATCTTGGCGCCCATCGTCCATGTGGGATGCGCGAGCGCATCTGTGGGCCTCACATCGCGGAGGGCGTCGGCAGTGCGGCCCCTGAACGGCCCGCCCGATGCCGTGAGGATTGCCCGCTCAACACGCCCCGGATCGACGCCCTCCAACAATTGGAACAGGGCCGAGTGCTCGCTGTCCACTGGCACCAGCATTGCCCCGGTCCTCGCACGTACGGCGGCGACGAGGTCACCACCGGCCACAAGGCTCTCCTTGTTGGCGAGCGCCACAGGAATGCCCCGCTCGAGGGCCGCCAGCGTGGGGGGCAGGCCCGCCGCCCCGACAAGCGCGTTCAGCACGATGTCTGGCGCCGAGGCCTCGATGAGCGCCGCGAAATCGCTGGACGGCGGAACTGATCCGCCCCCGACTGCGGCGGAGGTCGCGCTGACTCCGCGATCTGATGCCTGGCGCAGCATCTCATCCACTCGGGAGCCGCACGCAAGGCCCGTACACACCATGTCGTCGGCACTGTCAATGACATCGAGTGCCTGCACCCCAATGGAACCGGTGCTTCCGAGAATGAGGACGCGCTTCACGCGTTCGAAGGTATCACCGGGCACGGGCGATCCCATCCATACGAGGCCCCTGCGGACCTACGGGGCGAGAAGAGACTCTGCGGTCTCGCAGAAGGCCACCACAAGGTCCACAGACGCATCGAGGTCGGCCGGATGGCAGGTCTCGACCACCTGGTGCACGTACCGCGTGGGGATCGAGACGCACCCTGCCAGGGCCCCATCACCGGACAGCTGGAGCTCGCGGGTGTCGGTACCCCCTCGCGACATGATCTCCATCTGAAAGGGAATCTCCCGCGCCTCGGCCACCTCGACCAAATGGTCCACCACCCGACGGGGCACAATCACCCCCGAGTCGTAGACCTTGATAGCGGTCCCCTCCCCCACCCTCGTGATGCGCTCATGGGGCTTGGCACCCGGTCCATCATTGGCCAGGGTGATGTCGATGGCCAGACCGATGTCGGGGCGCACCCTCGCCGCGGCCACACGCGCGCCGCGCAGGCCGACCTCCTCCTGCGTGGTGGCCACAGCAACCACCTCGCACTCATGGTCCTTAAGCCGCCGAATGGCCTCGAGCATCACGTAGAGCCCAGCCCGGTTGTCGAGGCTCTTGCAGGTGATGAGGTCGCCGAGCGGGGCAAGGGTGCGTTCGCGGGTGACGGCGTCACCCTGGCGCACGATCTCGCGCACACGATCGGCCGGCAGCCCGACATCAACGTAGAAGTCCTCGGCTTTGGGGAGTCGCTTGCGCTCCTCGTCGCTCATGATGTGAATGGGCTTGCTACCCATCACGCCGAGCAGATCCTCACGGCCGTGGATGATCACCCGCTGCGCCACGAGGGTCTTTGGGTCGAAGCCCCCCAGGGTGACGACGCGGATAAACCCCTCATCGTCAATATGGCTCACCAGAAAGCCGAGCTCATCCATGTGTGCGGCGAGCATCACGCGCGGCCCGCCACCCCCTTTGCGCACACCCACAACGCTGCCCATCGGGTCAACGCTGATGTCGTCGACGTGTGGGGTCATCTCTGCGATGACCAGCTCGCGGATGCGGTCCTCGCGCCCGGGGGCTCCGGGGGTCTCGCACAGACGGGTAAGAAGGGGAAGGTCCATGGCCCGATCCTACGCGGAGGCGATCAGAAGATCAGCCATACGGTCACCAGATACGTCCCGAGTGAGGCGAACAGCAGCGAATCGAAACGGTCGAGCACTCCGCCGTGCCCCATCAGGATCCTGCCTGAGTCCTTCACCCCGGCGTCGCGCTTGATCATCGACTCAAACAGATCCCCGATAAAGGCGGTGAGGCAGATGACGACCCCCACCACGAGCGACTGCCATCCGTTGATCCAGTCCATGTACAGGCCCGCCACGAACACACCGAGGGTGCCGCCGACCAGTCCGGTGATGAATCCCTCCCACGTCTTGTTGGGTGACGTCCGGGGTGCGATTGGCCGCGCCCCCCACAGCTTGCCGCCGACGTACGAGAACGTGTCGAACATCCACACGCCGACGAGAAGATTGACGATGACACCGGCGCCATCGGGAAGACCGCGCATGAGCACGAGTACGCCAACCGGGAATGCGATGTACATCGCGCCGAAGAGCGTCGTCCCCACGCGCAGGGTGATCTCCTCGCGGTTGGACAGGCGAAGTGCCGCGAGCGCCGCGAACAGAAGCCCCAGCGCGAGCGCCAGGATGATGGCCCGCTCAGACGGCGTCACCCAGAGCGCCAGCAACACCGTGACAACCGCAGTGGCGTACCCCGCCGCCCGCAACGGCATGAACGCGGCGGTGAGCGCGTAGAACTCAAAGAGCGCACCGATTGCGACCACCAGGGCGAAGAGGGCGAAGACCGGGCCGCCGAGCGCGACCGCCAGAAGAATGATCGCGATGCCCGGGATTGCCACGAGGAGGCGGCTGGTCATCGCTTGCCGAACCGCCGGTCGCGGGACGCGTAGTCGGCGAACGCGGCTGCGAGATCATCACGTCCGAAGTCCGGCCACATCTGGTCGGAGAACACCAGCTCGGCGTACGCGGACTGCCACAGCAGGAAGTTCGAAAGCCGCTGCTCCCCACTGGTGCGGATGATCAGTTCCGGGTCCCGAAGGTCGGCGGCGTACATGTAGTTCCCGAACTCCGAGTCCGGTGCGTCGGGGCCGGCCTCCGCCGCGAACCGGCGGGCGGCATCGACGATCTCGGCGCGGCCGCCGTAGTTCATTGCGATAAACAGGCGCATGCGGGTGTTCCCGGCCGTCACGGCCTCAGCCCGTGCGATCTTCTCAAGCAGCGGCGCATCAAGGGCGGACAGGCGTCCGATAAAGCGGATCGACACGCCCTCCTCGTGCAGGTCAGGGACCTCCCGATCGATGAGATCCGAGAAGAGCCCCATCAGATCGTCAACCTCGTCGCTCGGGCGCGACCAGTTCTCGGTCGAGAACGAGAAGACAGTCAGGTCCTGCACCCCAAGGTCCCCGGCAGCCCGAACCACCTCCCTCAGCGCCCTGGCGCCCGCGCGATGCCCCGCAGCCACTGGCAGGCCGTGCTGCTGGGCCCAGCGCCCGTTGCCGTCCATGATGATCCCCACGGATCGGGGAACGCGACCGATGGGAACCATGGGCCGGTCGTCGTGGCGACGGCCAAGGGCAGTGCGGGCGGCCCGGAGGCGTGAGAGGAGCGTCACTGGCCCGTTCCTGCGGTCTGGAAGGCGACGGCGGGTGCCGTCAGACCTCCATGATCTCCGCTTCCTTGCGGGCGAGCATCTCGTCCACGGCCTTCACCTCGGCGTCTGTGAGCTTCTGCACTTCGTCCTGCGCCCTTCCGAGATCGTTCTTGGACACCTCGCCGTCCTTCTCGGCACGCTTCATCTCGTTCAAAACGTCCCGGCGCACATTGCGCACGGCTACGCGGGATTCCTCGGCCATGCGATGCGCCACCTTGACGAGTTCCTTGCGGCGCTCCTCGGTGAGCTGCGGCAGCGGCAGGCGGATTGTGGTGCCGTCGTTGCTCGGGTTCAGGCCGAGGTCGGACTCCATGATCGCCCGCTCAATGTCCGTCATCATCGTCTTGTCGAATGGCTGCACCGTGATGAGGCGCGCCTCAGGCGCGTGAATCTTGGCGAGCTGTGTCAGCGGGGTCATCGCCCCATACGCGTTCACGTTGATCCGGTCGAGCAGCGTGGTACTCGCGCGTCCGGTCCGCAGTGCCGAGAACTCGTTGGACAAGTTCTTGGTCGCGCCCTCCATGCGGCGCTTGGCGTCGTCGATGCGCTCCTTCATGTCAAGCCTTCCCTCCGGCTGTCACCGGGCTGCTGACCACTGTGCCCACGTGCTCTCCGCTGAGGATTCGGGCGAGGTTGCCCTCCTCCTGCATGTTGAACACCAGGAGTGGCAGATCGTTGTCCATGCAGAGCGTAAGTGCGGTGGTATCCATCACCTTGAGGCCACGCTCGATCGCCTCCATATGGGTGATGGTGGGAATGAGCGTTGCCGATGGATCCTCGCGCGGGTCGGCGCTCATCACTCCCTCCACGTTGTTCTTGCCCATAAGAATGCAGGCGGCGCTGATCTCAAGCGCCCGGAGAGCGGCCGTGGTGTCGGTCGTGAAGAACGGATTCCCCGTCCCGGCGGCGAAGATCACAACGCGCTTCTTCTCGAGATGTCGAATCGCCCGGCGCCGGATATACGGCTCGGCGACCTCCTGCATGGCGATGGCCGACTGAATGCGGGTGGTGAGATCGAGCTTCTCGAGGGCATCCTGGATCGCCAACGCATTCAGCATGGTGGCGATCATGCCCATGTAGTCGGCAGTGGCGCGGTCCATGCCGCTGGCTGCGCCCATCACCCCGCGGAAGATATTGCCGGCCCCCACCACGATGGCGACCTCTATCCCCCGGTCATGTACATCGCGCACCTCGCGGGCGACACTGCTGATGCGGTCAGGGTCGATTCCATACCCCTGATCGCCCATAAGGGCCTCACCCGAGAGCTTCAGCAGCACGCGGGAAAAGGACGCCGGGTCGAGGCGCCCCGGGCTGGCCGGGGCGCCGTCGGTCTGGTCGCTACTCGCCAAGCTGGAAGATCTCGAACCGTCGGATCGTGATGTTCTCGCCGAGCTCCGAAGAGGCCTCCGCGCGCAACTCCTCCATCGTGCGCTGGTTCTTCTCGGTGCCGTCGCGGAAGAACGGCTGCTGAAGCAGGCAGATCTCGCTGAGATGCTTGGCGAGCTTGCCCTCCACGATCTTCTCGCGGGCGCTCTCCGGCTTGTCCTTGGCCTGGTCGGCGTAGACCTCGCGCTCCTTCGCCTTGTACTCCTCGGCCACGTCGTCGGACGACACGTATCGCGGCTTCATCGCGGCCACGTTGAGCGCCACGTCGTGGGCGAACTGCTGAAACCGGTCGGTGCGCGCAACGAAGTCGGTCTCGCAGTTGACCTCAACGAGCACGCCGAGGCGTCCGCCCTGATGGATGTAGCTGGCGACCGTTCCCTCATTCGCGTCACGGCCGGCACGCTTCTGTGCGGCGGCGAGACCCTGCTTGCGAAGAAGTGTCACGGCCTGATCAAGATCGCCACCGGTCTCGGTGAGCGCCTTCTTGCAGTCCATCATCCCCGCGCCAGTCTTGTCGCGGAGCTCCTTCACCAATGCGGCGGGAATCTGTGCGGTGCTCACGACGCGGGCTCCTCTGCAGCGGCCTCCGGTGCCACGTCGGCAACGGCGATGTCTGCGGCCAGCTCGATTGCGGCCTCGTCAAGAATCACCTCGGCAGCGACATCTTCAATAATCTCTGCTGCTGCTTCGATGACGGCTTCGGCCTCGACGATTACCTCGACGGCCTCCGCCACGATGACTGCCTCAACCACGGGGTCGATGTTCTCTGCCTCGACAACCGCCTCAACGACTGCTGCGGCGGCCTCGATCACGGCCTCGGCCTCGACGACTGCCTCAACGGCATCCGCCACGATGGCGACCTCAATGAGGGCCTCGCTGGAATCGACCTCGATGGCTGCCTCAACAACGGCCTCGGCCAGGTCGATCACGGCCTCTGCCTCGACGACTGCCTCGATGGCCTCGGTCATCACAGCTGCCTCAACGGCCAGCTCGCCAGACGCGGCTGCAAGTGCCGCGGCATTGGCCTCTGCCCGTGCAGCTGCGCGAGCGGCGCGAGCGGCGTCGGGGTCGCCGGCTGCAGCTGCGATTGCGGCGGCGGCGCGGGCTTCCTCGTAGCCACCGGCGGGCTCCAGGCCCTTGCCCTCGCGGATCCCGTCAGCAAGCACCGACAGGATGAGCGAGCACGAACGGATCGCGTCGTCGTTGCCGGGGATGATGTACGACGCCTCGTCGGGGTCGCAATTGGTGTCGACCAGGCCGACGACGGGAATGCCGAGGCGGTTGGCCTCGCGCACGCCGATCATCTCCTTGTTCAGGTCCAGAATCACCACAGCGTCAGGCCGACGCTGCATGTCGGAGACGCCACCGAGATTGGCCTCGAGCTTCACGAGCTCGGCCTCTGCGGCAAGGCGCTCACGGGTGGGCAGCAGGGCCAGCTGGCCACCGGTTGCCTGGGCGCGAAGCTCGTGCAGGCGGCGGATGCGCTGGCTGATGGTCGACCAGTTGGTAAGAAGCCCACCCAGCCAACGGTGCGACACGTAGGGCATGCCCGCACGGATGGCCTGCTCGCGCACGCTGTCCTGGCACTGCTTCTTGGTTCCCACGAACATCACGGTGCCGCCGCGCTCTGCGACGTTCTTCACGAACGTGTGTGCGCGCTCCAGCAGCTCAAGCGTCTGCTGAAGATCAATGACATAGATGCCGGAACGCTCGCCAAAGATGAATCGCTTCATCTTGGGGTTCCAGCGGCGGGTCTGATGGCCGAAGTGGACTCCGGACTCCAGCAGTTGCTTCATGGTGACGACAGGCACGCGTCACGACTCCTTGTCGGTTCTTGGACGATGAATTCCGACAGGTCGCGGGAGGAGCCGGCATATGCCGACCACCACCCCCCACGTGTACCCCGTCGGGGTTGAGTGCAGGAAGTCGGATCCGCCTGATGCGGACCCGACGCGGGACTCTAGCCTGCCCGGCCCGCCCGCACACGCGCCGCGGCGAGGGCTGCCTCCAGATCCGGGGGCAGCGGGCTTTCAAACACAAGATCCTCCCCGGTCTCGGGGTGGGGCAACCGCAGCCGATATGCGTGCAGAAACTGGCGTTCGAGGCCAAATGCGGCGCGACCCTGCCCGTAAAGAGGGTCCCCCACCACCGGATGCCGCGCGGATTCAAGGTGAACCCGTACCTGGTGCGTGCGCCCGGTTTCGAGACGCGCCTCGATGAGACACAGAGGCCCCACCCGCTCGATCGTGCGGAAGTGGGTCACCGCCTCGCGCCCGCCAGCAGGAAGCACCGCCTGACGCGTCCGGCGGCGGGGGTCGCGTCCAAGGGGCCGATCGATGCTCAATGCCGGGGGGAACTCGCCGTGAACCAGCGCGAGATAGCGCCGTTCGATTTCCCGGTCGCGCATCATCTTTCCAAGGCGTCGGTGGGCCCTGTCGGTACGGGCAACCAGCAGAAGCCCGGAGGTGTCCCGATCCAGACGATGGACGATGCCGGGCCGGTCCGGGTCGTCCCCGCCCGCGATCCCCGCACCGAGGAGCGCGTGCACGAGGGTCCCCTCATCATGTCCCCGGGACGGGTGAGTGACCATGCCCGCGGGCTTGTTGACCACCACAATCGACTCGTCGGAGTAGATGATCGGCACGTCGATCTCCTCGGCACGCAGATCACCCGGTGGGCGGGGCGGCGGCCCCAGCGCGGCGATCACGACCTCACCCTCGGCCAGGTGGTAGCGCTTGGCCTTGATCACGCCATTCACCGTCACCTCGCCTGCATCAATGAGGCGCTGCGCCTCGGCGCGGCTGTCGAATATCTCGCACTCGGCGAGCACTGCGTCGAGGCGGCGCCCCACCATGTCGCCCGCCACGACGAACTGCACCATGCGATCGTCAGCCATCGCCACCCGACAGTACGAGCGCGGTCACCAGCAGAATGGCGCCGGCCACGACACCGATATCGGCCACGTTGAATGGCGGCCAGGGACCGATGGCGATGAAGTCGGTCACGCCATCGCGAAACACGCGGTCAATCAGGTTGCCGATGCTCCCGCCGAGGAGCAGTCCGCCACCGATGGGCACCAGGGCGTGCCGGCCCGCAAAGCCCACCAGCAGCACCGCGATCACGCCGATGGCGACGAGGGTGACCACCGAGACCACGGCCTGGTTTCCGGGAAAGAGACTGAACGCGATCCCGGTATTGACGGTATCCACCAGATGTACGCCCGGCAGAACGTCAACCGTGTCCCCCACCGGGATAGTGGCGCGCACGATGACCTTGGTCAGTTGGTCAAGCGCGAGGACCGACGCCGCAATGAGGCCCATCAATATGTAGCGGTACCCGGCCTCGCGCCGCAAGCGCCGCTCGATTGCGGCCGATATCGCCGTTCGTCTCGTGTGATCCGGGCCGTTCATGCGATCTGTCCCGCCAGCACGGCGAACCGGGCGGTGATCTGATCGGGGTCGCCGTCAATCTCGATGAGCTTGCGCGCGCCGGTCGACCCGCGGCGCAAGCGGACAGCGCTCGGACGTACTCCGGCCTGCTCCGCGAGATAGGCGCAGAGCGCGGCATTGGACTGGCCCTTGTGCGGGGCGGCTGCGATCTGGATGCGCACGGCACCATCCTGCACGCCCACCGCGCCGGTGTGGCGGGAACGGGGAACCGCTTTCACGACCACAGTCACGCCACCCTCATGACGGGTGACCCACTCCGGAGCATCGGTCACAGCGCCTCGAGCACCCTGACCACCACCACGTTGCCCACGTACAGGGCGATGAGCGCCACGATCGGCGAGAAGTCGAACATGCCGATGCTCGGCACGATGCGCCGGAACGAGCGCAGGTACCACTCGGTGGATTCGTGGAAGAACGCCCACAGGGCCGACATCACGCGTCCAGTTGGGGGGTTCGGGACCCACGACAGCAGGATGCGGATAAAGATGATGATGATGAAGATCGTGAATACGGCGTTGACGTACTGCGTGAGGATGTCCATCGGCCCGCCGCCTACAGCTCGCCAGCGCGGCGGGCAGCAGCGCCCAGCGCGCGTTCCACGATGCCTGCGGCCCCTGCATCGTCCATCACCGCGATGCATGCCGCGGTGGTGCCACCCGGCGATGTCACCCGCGCCTGCAACTCGCTGGGATCCTCGCCATTCGCCAACAGGCCAGCGGTACCGGCGATGACCGCCTGCACCATTGCTCGGGCATCCGCGCGCATAAGCCCGTGGGCCACGCCCGTGTCCTCCATCGCCTTCGCGATGTAGGCCATAAACCCGGGGCCACTGCCGCCGATTGCTGTCGCAACATCGAAGAGGGCCTCATCCATCACGACGACAGCGCCGAGGGGGGCCAGAAGGGCTCTCGCTGCCGATACGGCGTCGTCGTCGAGACCCGTCGTCGCCATGGCCACGACCCCGTTGCCATTGGCCACCGCGAGGTTCGGCATCAGCCGTACCACCGCATGCCCCGGAACGGCGGCGGCGAGGCGCTCAAGCGACCAGCCCGCGGCAACCGACATCACAACCGACCCCACCGACAGGCGGGGAGTGATCGCCTGCATCGTCGCCGCGACGTCCTGGGGCTTCACTGCGACCACGACGATGTCGCAACCCGCAGCATCGCCGGCGAGTACGCCGAGAGATGACGCCACATCCTGCGCGCGCCCGGACATCGCATCCTCAACGATGACCGTCGTGAAAGGAGCGAGGCCGGCGGCGAACGCGCCGCCCATCGCCCCGACCCCAACGACGCCGATGGCGGCGGGCGTCACAGGATCAATACTGGTTGAAGAAACCCTTTTCGAGGAGGCGCGCGCGCTCCTCGGCCGACACCTCGACGTTGCGGGGAGTCAGGAGAAATACCTTGTCCGCAATGCGGGACATCCCGCCGTCGAGCGCATACGTAAGCCCACTGGCGAAATCGATGAGGCGCTTCGAGAGGTCCGTGTCCGCCGACTGCAGGTTGAGGATCACGGGGACCGTGCCCTTGAACTTGTCGGCGATCTGCTGCGCGTCGTTGAAGTTGCGCGGGATGATGAGGTTCACCTCGACGCCACGATTGCTCCTGGGTGCGTCCACTGCGCGGATGTTCCGCGACGGGGATGGCACGCCCGGGTCCGAGTAGATGTCGTCGAAGTCATCGGCGCCACGCGATGAGGATCGCCCACGCGAACGGCCACGCGACGACTGATGGTCGTCCCGCGAATGCCGGTCGTCATCGCGCACACGCGCATTGGTTTCCCGGTCACCACCCTCGTGCTCGTCGTACTCGTCGTATTCGTCGTAGCCGTCATCGGCCATCCCGAAATACGCCAACGTCTTCTGCCAATAATCGTTAATCGCCATCTACGGCTCCATCCGCCCTTGGTCGACGATGCCCCGCCCGACACGCACAATGGTAGCGCCCGCCTCCACGGCAACGATGAAATCCTGCGAAGTCCCCATTGAGAGATCCCGCAGGTCATGCTCATTTCCCCATTTCAGGGCCAGTTCATCCCGGAGCAGGCGCACTCGTTCGAACCAGGGTCGTGATGCCTCGGGGTCCTCCGCAAACGGGGGCAGCGCCATCAATCCCCCCACTGTCACCCCGGCCACACCTGCGGCCGCGAGGGCGCCATCGAGCTCGTCGGGGATGAACCCCTGCTTGGTCGGCTCCTCCGCGATGTTCACCTGCAGCAGCACCCGCACCGGCCCCTCGGCACGCGCGCCAATCTCCTCGAGGACCGAAATCCGGTCCACTGAGTGGATCAGTCGCACAGCCGGCAGTACGTCGCGAACCTTCCGGCGCTGAAGGCTCCCAATGAAGTCGAACACGAGGCCATCGGCGCCCGGCGCCGCCCGCTTCGCCAAGAGATCCTGCAACCGGTTCTCACCAACAACGCTCACGCCTGCCGCCAGCAGGGCCGGTACGGCGTCTGGCCCCACGTATTTTCCGGCCAGCACCAGTTGCACGGCATCCGCCGGGCGCCCAGAGCGAACCGCGGCGTCGCCGATCCGGGTACGAGCATCATCAAGCGCGGATCCGAGGCGCACCGGATCGATCGTCATCGGTCCGCCTCGATCCAGATGAGCCCTGCCTGCCGGCCGGTGTGTCCGGCGTCGCGCCGGTGCGAGAAATAGCGGTCGGCGTCACAACTGGTGCAACCTCCCACGTCCACGATCTGAGGGGATGGGATGCCGCCCGCCACCAGGGCCGCCCTGGCCGCCCACCGCAGGTCGACCGACTCACCGCAGACCGCACGATCCCCGAACCGAATCGCCATGGCCTCGCGCAAGTCGCCGTCAACCCGATAGCAGCACGGACCGATGCACGCGCCAATGGCAACCCCACCGGGTGTGCCAAGCGCTGCCGCACCTTCCTCCACGACACCAGCCATAAGCCCACGCCAGCCGGCATGAACCCCCATCACGGTGGACGCATCTGCGCTCCATCCGACGATCGGAACGCAGTCCGCACCCTGCACAAGCAGCGCCACACCTGGCTCGGAGGTCACCATGCCATCGGCGGCAGCATGGCCATCAAGCGAGCCGATAAACGTGCCGCCGCCGCCGAGCGGACCGACGGCGACCACCGCGGCCCCATGCAGCTGGGTCAGGGTTGCTGCGCGATCCGGATCGAAGCCAACGGCGCCCGCTAGCGCCAGGCGATTGGCGCGCACATGGTCCGGAACGTCCCCGCAGGCGCTTCCCAGGTTGAGACTCGCATGGGCCCCGGTGCTCTCGCCGCCAGCTCGCGTGGTGAACACGGCGCGTACCCGCGGAGGACACCCCACTACCTCGTCAAGGACGATTGTGCTCACGAGTCGTCGCCGGCCGCGGCGAGGGCGATAGCCATCTGGGAATCCCGATCACCGGCAAGGCCATCAAGGAGCGCCACGCGAAGCGCCGCGAGTGCCCGCCCGATACCGGGGCCGGGTGCTACCCCGGCGGCCACAAGGTCGGATCCGTTCACGTCTGCCGTGGCGTCGCGCCACGAGGCCCACCAGTCGCTGACACAGCCCGCTCCCGCGACAAGTGCGCCGATCTGGGCGGCGGCGGCACGGCCCCGAAGAAGGCAATCAACATCAGAGGGGCGCCCGGCGGCCAGAAGCTGGGGCGCGAGAAGCAGCCCCTCGCGTACTTCGACCGCCACCGCCCGGGACCACTGCGGCAACGCGACGGATGCAGCCGCGTCGGGGGTCAGCCCCAGACCAAGACGGAGCGCCCAATGCGGGGGCTCCGGGGCGCCGGGGCGTGCCAAGGCCACTGGGAGCGCGCGCAGCCGATCCGGACGGCGTGCATCCGTGTCCACCCACGTGGCACCGAGCGCCACGGCGAGCGTGAGCGCGTCATCAGTCGAATCCTCGTGAAGGAGTCGCCGCAGTTCGTCGGCAACCCTGGGGGACGAAAGGTCGAGGCCCGCGATGCACGCGCGCGCCTCCCCCGCCGTCTCCTCATCCATCCGGAAACCGAGCCTGGCGGCGTAGCGCAGGGCCCTGATCCCACGGCTCGGGTCCTCGTCAAAGGCCCCGCTTCGAAGCGCCCGCAGGCGCTCGTCTGCGATGTCCGCCCGCCCGCCGTGGGGATCCACCAACTCCCCGGCCCGATCGCCCGAGAGCCGGAATGCAATCGCGTTGACGGTGAAGTCACGACGCGCCAGATCGTCTGCCAACGACCCGGGGGTGACCTCCGGAAGTGCACCCGGCGAGGGGTAGTGCTCGCTGCGCGCGCCGACGATGTCCAGGTGACGGCCGTGTGCAAACTCCACTCTCGCGGTACCGAACCGCTCATGAGCAACCACCCGCCCGCTCATCTGCCTCCCAATGGCACGGGCCAGCAAGATCGCGTCGCCCTCCACCACGAGATCCACATCCGCGCCGTGGGTCACTCCCAGAAGGGCATCGCGCACCGCTCCGCCCACCAGCGACACATCGGGCGCCCCTGGGGGGACAATCATCCGGGAAAGCACGGGATCGCGATCAACCCAATCGCGCACGGCGCTACCATCGAATGCATGACTCGTCACGTCTCGAACCTCGCAGCGTCAGCGCCGATCGCCCTTGAAGGGCTCACGGAGGCACTCAGCCGTTGGGAGGGGCAGCCGCTCAACGACCTGCGTGTGGCGTCGGCTCGCATCTCACACGAGTTCCGCACTTGGGTCGAGGACCCTGCCAACGCCGGACGGCCGATCTCCGACGCCCCGGTCTATCTGGACCGGATGGCGGTCGAAATCATCATCGAGCGCATGTACTTCACCGAGTAAGCGGTGGCGCCGGTGCGCCGATAACGGCCACCGCCTCGATCTCCACCTTGGCGGCCGCGGGCAGGGCAGCCACACCGATGGTTGCCCGAGCCGGCGGTGCACCGCTGAATGCCTCCGCGTAGACAGCGTTCATCTCGGCGAAGTCTGCGAGATCGAGCATGAACACCGTTGTCTTCACGACATCATCCATGGAGCCCCCCGCAGCCTCCACGATTGCCCGCACATGCGCGAGGCACGTGCGCGTCTGACCGGCCACGTCGGCCGCGGCCAACGCGCCGGTGGCCGGATCGAGCGGCACCTGACCGGAAATCCACACGACCTCCCCGGGAACTGCGGCAACCGCCTGCTGGTATGGCGCCCCGTCGACGGGAGCAGGCGCCCGCTCGGTGCGAATTCCCCGTGCCGCCATCGCTATCTCCTCACCGGCACGCCATCGCGCGCCATCGCCGCCTTGACCTCATCGATTGTGTAGACCCCGTCGTGAAACACCGATGCGGCAAGAACAGCATCGGCGTGACCGAGGGTCACCGCCTCGGCAAAGTGCTCGAGCGATCCCGCCCCGCCCGACGCGATCACCGGCACGGGCACCGCTGCTGCCACCTGCGCGAGAAGCTCGCAGTCGAAGCCGTCCTTGGTTCCATCGCGGTCCATGCTCGTGAGCAGAATCTCCCCCGCCCCCCGCCGAGCCGCCTCAGCTGCCCACTCCACTGCGTCGAGGCCAGTTGCCACCCGCCCCCCCGCCAGGAACACCTCCCAGCCGCTGCCGTCGTCCCTGCGACGTGCGTCAATCGCCACCACGATGCACTGATCACCAAAGCGACCGGCGGCATTTGCGATGAGGTCGGGATCCCGTACCGCAGCCGAGTTCAGGGAGACCTTGTCTGCACCAGCAGCCAAGACCGCGCGGATGTCGTCCTCGGTACGGAGCCCGCCGCCGATCGTGAAGGGGATGAACACCTCCTCGGCAGTGCGCTCAACCAAATGGATAATGGTGTCGCGCTCTTCGTGCGTGGCAGTGATATCGAGGAACACGAGCTCGTCGGCGCCCTCCCGGTCGTACCGGGATGCCAGTTCCACGGGGTCGCCTGCATCTCGCAGCCCGACGAAGTTCACGCCCTTCACAACCCGGCCCCGATCCACGTCGAGGCAGGGAATCACCCTGATCATCGGGACGCAGCCTCGAGGGTCGCGATGGCCTCGGCCACGCTGAAACGACCCTCGTAGAGCGCCCGGCCAACAATGACGCCCCGGATGTTGGGCACCCGCAACTGCGCGAGCGCAGTCAGGTCATCGAGGGATGAGATACCACCAGACGCCAGGATTGAGAGCGGGGGGGCGGCTTGCGCCACCTTGCGCAGTGCGCCGAGATTCGGCCCACCGAGCGTGCCATCACGGCTGATGTCGGTGTAGAGCAGATGCCGCACGCCGGTGCGCGCGAGATCGGCAGCCACGTCGACGGCAGCACGATCGGACACCTGGGTCCAGCCGTGGGTCGCCAACATGCCATCGCGAGCATCGAGTGACACCACGAGCTTGTCCCCGAGTCTCGCCGCCGCCCAGCGGATGAACTCGTCGTCTTCCACGACGGCCGTCCCCACCACCACGCGCGCCACACCGGTGGCCATCGCGGTCTCGACCGAGGCCCGGTCCCTGAGGCCACCGCCAAGTTGCACGGCACCAGGGAAGGCAGCCGCGAGCTGCGCGACGATCGGTGCGTGCACCGGCTGGCCGCCAAGCGCCCCGTCAAGATCGACGACGTGAAGATTGGTCGCCCCCTCGCGGGCGAATTCCCGTGCCTGCGACACCGGGTCCTCGTTGAACGTGGTGGACCGGGCGAAGTCGCCCTGCACCAGGCGCACCGCGGCGCCGTCACGGAGGTCAATTGCCGGATACAGCTCGATCATGCGGGCACCGCGGCGCTCGTGTTCTCGAGCCAACGCCCAAGGAGGGCAAGGCCGGCACCACTCGACTTCTCGGGGTGGAACTGCACCCCCGTCACCGACCCACGCCCGGCAGCCGCGACAAACCGGGTGCCGTGCTCTGCGAACCCGAGCACATCAGATGGATCTGAGGGGTGGCACGCGTAGGAGTGCACAAAGTAATAGGTGGAGTCCGCGTGGCCGGCCCCGGGGTCAGTTGGCGCGATGCCCGCGCCATCCGTCCACGTGACCTCGCTCCAGCCGATGTGCGGGACCTTGAGATCAGTGCGAAGCCGTTCCACGGTGCCGCTGAGCAGACCGAGCCCGGGAACCCCGGGACTCTCCTCGCTGCCATCGAACAGCAACTGAAGGCCAAGGCAGATGCCGAGAATCGGCGTGCCGCGGTCGGCAGCGTCGCGCAGCATCTGCGAGAACCCATGCGCCTCGAGACGCTCCATGGCCGCTCCGAAGCGCCCCACGCCGGGAAGAACAATCGCCTCGGCGCCGCTGGCCTCAGCCGGGCGGGTGGCCACCCGAACGCGGGCACCGAGGCGCTCCAGCGCCTTTCCGGCGCTGCGCAGATTGCTCATCTCATAATCGAGGAGGACCACATCGGCCCCCGACGGAAACTGCGTCACAGACTGCCCTTGCTGGATGGCACCCCACTCACGCGGGGATTGTCGGCCACGGCCGCGCGAAGCGCGCGTGCAACGCCCTTGAAGCACCCCTCAATGACGTGGTGCGGACCCCCACCCGAAAGGACGTCGACGTGCAGGGTCATCCGCGACGCGTTCGACATCCCGCGCAGAAACTCCTGAACGAGGTCTGTCTCGAATCCGCCAATCACCATTGGAGGCAGCGGGGCGTTGAATGCGAGAAACGGGCGACCCGACAGATCCATCGCCACCTGGACGAGCACCTCGTCCATCGGCACGAGTGCAGATCCGTAGCGCTCGATTCCCGATCGGTCACCCAGCGCGGCGTCGAGCGCCTCGCCCAGAGTGATCCCCACATCCTCCACCGTGTGGTGGCTCCCGGTCTCCAGGTCACCGCTCGCGGTGGCCGAGATGTCAATCAGCGAGTGACGGGCCAGCAAAACCAGCATGTGGTCGAAGAAGCCGATACCCGTCCGGGCCTCGGCCACGCCGGTCCCGTCAAGGTCGATCCGGACCTCGACGTCGGTCTCACCCGTCGTTCGACGGACAGTTGCTGTGCGATTCATGAGGACGACCTCACCTCTGCGGAGCGACGGTGCTCGGGGAATCCCTCCGCGTCGGCCAGTGCTGCCAGATGCGGTGCGAGCCGGTCCACGGCCCCCTGCGGGATATCAACGAGCGCCATCCTGCGCATGTACGTTGCCGGCCCGACCGATGACGCGTGACGTGCTGCGCCCCCGGTGGGAAGGATGTGGTTGGAACCCGCGACGTAATCGCCGAAGGCAGTGGCGCCGAGGGGCCCGAGGAAGACGCACCCCGCCCGGGTGATACGTGGTGCGACAGCCTCCGCGTCGGAGATCGCGAGTTGCAGATGCTCCGGAGCAAAGGCCTCCGCCAGGGCGATGGCGTCGTCCTGCGTGGCGCAGTCGACGAGCGTGATGGTACCAACGGGCGGGTTCGCCTCCGAAAGCGCCATTGCAAGTGCATCGAGCACGCTGGTGTCCCAGGCGGCGGCAATCGACGGGCTGTCGACACCGTGCTCGGCCTGCGCGAGCAGATCCGCGGCAATCGCCACGGGGTCCGCGGTCGGGTCCAGCAGCACCACAAGCTCACTCGGCCCGGCGATCGAGTCGATTCCGACAGTGCCAAACACCTGACGCTTGGCCTCCTGTACCCATGAATTCCCCGGGCCGGTGATTACGTCCACGCGCTCGATGGTCTGGGTACCGAAGGCAAGCGCCCCGATGGCCGCCGCCCCGCCCACCGAGACCACCTCATCCACTCCCAGAATTCCTGCCACGGCCAGCACCACCGCGTTCGGAAGCCCCGACGGGCCGGCAGGAGTGGCGACGACGATGCGCCCGACTCCTGCCACCTGCGCCGGAACCACCCCCATGATCACGCTGCTCGGATACGCCGCCCGGCCGCCGGGCACATATACCCCGGCGCCACCCACCGGGATCGCGCGGATGCGTACCGACTGTCCTTCAGGAAGCGCGGCCTCCGACTCCGTGGGGCAGCTCGCCTCGGCCACGGCGCGCACGTTCGCCACAGCGACATCAATGGCCGCGCGCAGGATCGGGTCGAGCGCGGCCTGGGCCTCGGCGATGCGCGCCGGATCGACGATGGCGTCGCTGCCTGCAAAGGCCGGACAGTCAAATCGCCGGATCGAATCCAGCAGCGCGGCATCACCGCGCTCCCGTACATCAGCGAGGGCCTCCGCGACCATCAGGCCGGGGCCCTCTGCCGGTGCGGGACGCAGTTGCGCGGCAAATGCGCACGCACCGCCGGGCGCCATGCGCATTCGGCGCACGTCACTCATCGTGCGTGCTCCGCAAACCTCCGCACGAGATCGTCGACCGCCGCTGCCTCCAGCTTGTGACTCACCCGGTTGGCGATAAGACGCGCTGACGAGTCGAAGATCTGCTCACGCTCAACGAGCCCGTTCTCGCGAAGTGTCTTGCCTGTTGCCACGAGATCCACGATTCCATCTGCGAGCCCCACGAGCGGCGCGAGCTCGACGGAGCCATTCACCTTCACGATCTCGGCCTTGCGACCGGTGCTCTCAAACCAGGCTTCGGCGACATTCACATACTTCGATGCCACCCGCACCACACCGAAGCGCTCAATGGCAGCGGGTGCCGGGTCATCGCCGGCCATTGTCGCCCACACCATCCGGCATGCCCCGAACCCGAGGTCGAGAAGCTCGTACACATCGGGCTGCCGCTCCAGCAGCACGTCGCGGCCCACGATCCCGAGGTCGGCCGCACCGCTCTCAACGTATACCGGCACGTCGGTCGGACGGGTGGTGATGTACGTCGGCCCATCGGGGCACTTCACGATCAACTTGCGCCCGAGATTCAGCAGTGGGTCAATCGGGAGCCCGGCTGCCTGAAGCGCCTCAAGCGACTCATCAAACAGCGCTCCACGCGGCACGCAGATGGTCAGATCCATGGACCCTCCTCAAGCGAGGCGATCCGGGTTGCAACGCCATCGGTCACGTCAACGACCTTCCAGCCCGACTTCATGGGGCGCGCCACGTAGCGCAGCCCCTGTGTGCGGGCGAACTCTTCAGGGCCCGCATAGGCCGCCAAGACCCCGACCACGGGAATCCCTGTGGCGCGAAGCATCGCGGCGGCGGTCACCCGCGTGTCGGATCCACCCACAACCAGAACTCCGCGGGGTTCACGCCCCTCCGGCACGCCGACGGCGTGGTGAAGGAGATCCAGCGTCACCGCGACGCCCACCGCCGGCCGTGGGCGACCAAATCGTGCGCCCAGGGCGTCGTAGCGCCCCCCGACGGCCACGGGCGCCGATGCGCCCGGGGCATAGGCCTCAATCACGACGCCCGAGTAGTAGTTCCAATCCCGCACCACCCCGAGGTCGATCATGGGCGCGGGCGCCCCATAGGCGGCGACAAGATCGAGCGTGTGCAGCAGGCGCGCGCACTCAGCTGCTGCCGCAGGGGCGATTTTCGCGATCCGGGTGAGCAGCTCGCCACCCCCGCGAAGATTGGGTAGTTCCGCAAGCAGGGCACCCAGCCGGCCGCGCGCACGGCGCACCCGCCGGGTCTCGTTGGCCCACGCCACCATGCTCCGCCCCTGAAGCGCACCCCAGAGTGCGTCGCGGGCATCCTGATCGGCATCGACCGCGTCCAGAACCGCATCTACCAGCGCGACAGAACCAATGGCGACCTGCGGCTGCTCGAGGCCCGCGGCCTGCAGCGCGGCTGCCAGCGCGGCAATGACCTCGGCGTCGTCTTCCGCTCCCCCGGCACCCGCAAGCTCGATTCCCACCTGACGCCGCTCTGCGCCCTGCCCGGTACCCGCCGACGGCGGCCGCACCGCCCTGGCCGCATACGACACGCGGACGGGGCCGGGCTCGTCAGCCATCCGGGTGGCGATGAGACGGGCGATGGGGATCGTCAGGTCTGGACGGAGCACGAGCACGCGCCCCTGATCGTCAAACATCCGGTACGCGCGGCCGATGCCCTGGTCCTGTCCCCGGTCGACCACGTCCGAGAATTCAATGAGTGGCGTACGCACTTCGCGGTACCCGAACGACGAGAACACGCCCGTAAGGGTCGTCTCCAGCGCCGAGAGCTCGGCGGCCTCGACAGGAAGCACATCTCTCACGCCATCGGGCAAGGGCACCCGGTCGCCCATGAAGTCAGTCATCAACGCGCTCAATCCGAGCACCGACAGCGCGAAGGCGCTCGTCGATTCGCTCATAGCCCCGGTCGATCTGGGTGATGTTGCCGATGGTCGTGGTCCCCTTCGCCGCCAACCCCGCGATAAGCATTGCCATTCCGGCTCGGATATCAGGGCTTTCCACGCGTTCGCCGTACAGCTGCGCCGGACCGCTCACCACGACCCGGTGGGGATCGCACAGGATGATTCGAGCGCCCATGGCCACGAGCTTGTCAACGAAGAAGAGACGGTTCTCGAACATCTTCTCGAAGATCATCACTTCACCGTGGGCCTGCGTGGCCACCGCGGTCGCGATCGACGTGAGATCCGCCGGGAAGGCCGGCCATGGGCCATCATCGATCTTCGGGATCGCCCCGCCCTCATCGGCCACGATCTCGAGTGACTGATCGGGTGGCACCCGCAGGGAGCCGTCGGGGAGCCACTCAACGTGGATCCCCAGCCGACCGAACCCCAGGAGAATGGCGCGCATGTCCTCCGGTCTGGCATCGTCGATCACCAGGTCGGACCCAGTGATGGCGGCCAGTCCGATGAACGAGGCGATCTCGATGTAGTCGGGCCCGATCCGGTATCGGCCGCCGCCCAGGCGCTCCACCCCATCGATGATCAGACGATTCGTGCCGATGCCGTCAATCCGGGCGCCCAAGGTCACGAGGAAGTTGGCCAGGTCCTGCACGTGCGGCTCACTGGCCGCATTGAGCACCACGGTGCGGCCCTCGGCGAGCACCGCCGCCATCAGCACGTTCTCCGTGGCGGTCACAGATGCCTCGTCCAGGAAAATCTCCGCGCCCCGCAGTCCCTTGTGGGACATCTCGTAGGCCCGGTCAACCTCGGCAATCTCCGCGCCCAGGGCACGGAACGCCATCAGGTGTGTGTCAATCCTTCGCCGCCCGATGAAGTCGCCGCCCGGAAGGGGCAACCTGATCGACGCCTCGCGGGCGAGCAGTGGCCCCGCAAACAGCACCGAGGCACGGATTCGGCGGCACAGATCGGGATCGAGCGCAGTTCCCCTGATCGTCTCGGCCTTGAACGCGAGGGCACCATCGGCCTCTTCGCGCACCGATACCCCGAGGTCATCAAGGATCGCCAGCATGGCGTGAACGTCCAGAATGTCGGGGACATTCTCGAGAATGACCTCCTCATCAGTGAGGAGGACGGCGGCGAGGATCGGCAGGGCGGCATTCTTGTTCCCCGTAGGGGTAACCGTACCCGCCAGTGCGTGCCCGCCCTGGATCACGAACTGCTGGCTCACGGGCGGGCACGCTAACACGCAACGAGGGTGCCGAGCGCCTCCGTGAGCTGATTGATGTCATCGGTATCGGTAAAGAACGCGCAGGAGGCCCGCAGTTGTCCGGGCGCAGGCAGCGGACGCACGATCACACCCCGACCAGCCAGGGCAGCTGCGGCCACCTCCGGTGCCACTCCGGGCACTGAGAATGCCACCAGACCCGACCCGCTCGTCCGGGGCGGATCGACCTGCGCGCCATCAGTCCCGTCGAGCGCCCGCCGGCAGGCTCGCGCGGCGGCAGCGGTGGCCGCATGGACCGCGTCCCAGCCCAGGCCCTCAAGCCATTCGATGGACGCTGCCCACCCCGTAAGCAGAATTTCGGGATGCGTGGAGGCCTCAAACCGGCGGGCATCGGCATGCATCGTCAGCGACCCGTCCCACCCATGATCGGTACCGGTCTCATACCCGGAGAACACCACCGAAAGCCGATCACGCGCTGCATCTGACACCCAAAGCGCCCCGAGGCCCTCGGGGCCCAGAAGCCACTTCTGCGCCGGCATCGCATAGGCATCAGCGCCCAGAGCCACGGGATCCACCGCGATCGCACCCGCCGCCTGCGCGCCATCCACAAGCACAACCGCGCCCACCTCATGCGCTGCCGTGGCCGCGCCGCGGACATCAAGCACGGCGCCAGTCAGCCATGAGACATGCGAGAGCGCCACCAGTCGTGTTCGGGGCGAGCACGCCGTGCGCACGACGTCCTCGAGACTGCCGGATCCATCTCCCACGTCCACCACACGCAGCACCGCACCCGATCTCCGTGCTGCGGCGGCGAGCGGCACGGCCAGGCCGGGGTGCTCCATCCCGGTCGTCACCAACTCGTCGCCCGGCATGAGGTCGAGCCCCCAGATCACCGCGTTCATTGCGTGTGTGCTGCTCTGGGCAATGGCGATCTCGCCCGCCGGACGTCCGAGCACCCGGCCCACAGCGCACCTGACCGCAGCCTGACGCTGCCGGCCCGCGTCGACGGCCGCGGCACTCATGCGTCCCCTGCTCGCCTGAAGCGCAATCATCTCGCGCATGGCCTCCACGGCTGGGGTGGGAAGCGGACCAGCTCCACCGGTGTTCAGATATGCCTCCGTGGCCAGCGACGGGAGGGCCGCGCGCGCCGACGCCTGCCAGCGAGCCCGGGCGTCGCCCTCTGACGCCCTGTCAGGGGCGGTCATGGCTGCATCGCCGACACAACGTCAGCGGCCCGGAATCCGCTTGACACCGCGCCTTCTATCGAGGGATGGGCGGTCACGTCGCCGGCCAACAGCACGTTGGGAATCGCCGTACGCACACCGGGAAGTGCCCGACGCGCACCAGGGGGTACCCGGAACTGGGCGAATTGCTCCACCACCGCGTCGGCCAACCGGGCATGGCGACCCCAGTCGAACCCGGGGCTCCATCGGCCCACCATCCGCGCCATCTCCCCTTCCAACCCACCCACGTCGGGCGGTGTGCCCGCGTCACCATGAATACAGGTCGCCAGGAGCACGTACGGAGGGCCGAGCCCTGGCCGCGTGAGGTTCGACTCCTGGCACACCAGATCGATCCGTCGGCCGGACGCACGCGGCGCGCTATTCAGCACGATCACCTGTCCGGAATGCAGCGGCCGACCAAGCGCGTAGATCAGGGTCGTCACCCCGGCGGGATCGACGTCGAGGCTCGTGGCGACGCGGGGATCGTGGGGGGCAAGAAGCCGCCGCGCAGCCGGCGCCTGCGTTGCAACCACAACGACGTCCGCATCAAGCACCTCCCCACCATCGAGTCGTACCGCCGTCGCCCGGCCACCCTCGCCCACAACAATTTCGGCCACAGGGCTCCCGGTGCGAATGCATCCGCCACCCTGCACCACCGACGCCGCGGCCCACTCGGCGATCATCCCGTGCCCCTCAACGGGTATCGCCGCCCGGCCGCGCACCAGCATCCGCATGAGAAACCGGAAGTACCCGGCATCCGACCCAAGTGCGGGATCCAGAGTGATCACGCCGAAAAGGGGCCGAAAGAATCCCTCAATCGCCCCACCCGAGAACCCGCGGCGCCGCAGGTAGTCGCCGGTCGTCTGGTCCTGCTCATCACCATCGAGCAGGTGTGCGCACGAGGTCGCCCGCACCTCAGCTGCCAGGCGTCCGAGTCGAACGACGTCGGCCGTGGTGAATGAGGGGAATCGCCGAAGTAACCGCGCCGACAGCCCGAGGCGATGCCAATCAAGGCCGTCGTGCACCACTGCGCCCCGGTCGAAAGGCACCAGATCCCGCTGCCGGAAGCCGATTTCACCCAAAAAGGTGCTCGTATCCTCGTACGCAGTGAAAACCGACTGGAAGCCGCGGTCTGCCGGCCGCCCAGCCACGTCCACGGTGCGAGCCCGCCCGCCGACCTGCGCCGACGCCTCAACCACGGTCACCCGCGCGCCATCCCGGGTCAGCCGATGCGCGGCCGAAAGGCCAGCCAGGCCGGCACCGATCACCACGCAGTTGACTCCGTGCCCGCCGTGTTTGTTCACGCGGCAATCCTAGCCGCCACCGTCCGTGGACGTACCCCATCCGTGCTCCACGTTGGAGACGGGAGATCACGTAACTCGGTCGGTGCCACGGCTGCAACCACAAAGATGGGGAGCGTCATGCAACCGGCGGGAACGCCGAGTTACATCACCGGCTGGGTCGCGAACGAAAAAACACGAAGGGCCGCGCGTGAACGCGGCCCTTCGATGCAATGAATCCCGGCGACGACCTACTCTCCCGCGGACGTGAGTCCGGAGTACCATCGGCGCTGAGGGGCTTAACTACTCTGTTCGGAATGGGAAGAGGTGTTTCCCCCTCGCAGTAACCACCGGGAAAACGTGAGGGTGAACCCTCAAGACTGCACAGCGACGTAGGTGTAAATTCAAGCCCTCGGAGTATTAGTACGGGTCTGCTCCACGCATTGCTGCGCTTCCACATCCCGCCTATCAACCAGGTAGTCTTCCTGGGTCCTTACTCCCTCAAAGGGGATGGGAGATCTCATCTCGAGGTGGGCTTCCCGCTTAGATGCTTTCAGCGGTTATCCCATCCAGACGTAGCTAACCAGCAATGCCGTTGGCACGACAACTGATGCACCAGAGGTCTGTTCATCCCGGTCCTCTCGTACTAGGGACGACTCCTCTCAAATCTCCAGCGCCCACCGCAGATAGGGACCGAACTGTCTCACGACGTTCTGAACCCAGCTCGCGTACCGCT
>JBMOGE010000001.1:0-90937 GCA_049318525.1 Miltoncostaeaceae bacterium | reverse complement strand
CCGACTCCCCGTACGACGCCGAGGCGTGGTCGCTGCGCTGCTGGTGGCAGTGCCGCGGGCCGGAGTCGCGGAACCCGGTATCGGTGGACCGCATTCGCGATATCGGTGTGCCCGTCGCGCTCATCCAGGCCGGGGATGACACGGTGCTGCCGGGTGACGACGGCGAGAACCTGGCCGAGGCCGCACGGGCCGCTGGTCTTCCGGTGCATCTGGAATACGTGCCCGGTGCCGATCACACGTTCTGGGGGATGGTGCCTGAGGTGGCCGACCGGGCCGCGGCGTGGATCGGCTCCCTGCCCGAGGAGCGCCGCGCAACAGTGCCGCCGCGCAGGGGGGCGACCGGCAACGTGCGGCTGGTGACGGTGCGCGGCCCCGATGGCAGCCTGCATGACGGCATCCTCGAGCGCCACGCCGCGCCTACCGATGCCCGGTTGCAGGAGACGGGGCGGCGCACGGCGGTGGTGCACCTGCACGGCAACCAGGGCAATCTCAGCGTTGGCGCGCTGCGCTTTCTGCGCGGCCCGGTCGCGGGGCTCGGGGTGCCGATCCTCACGATGGACACCCGCATTGGCAACGTGTCGCAGCTCTTTGGCACGGCCGTACTGGAAGACGTGCTCGACGACGTGCGGGCTGCGACTGCGTGGCTCGCGGGCGAGGGGTACGACCACGTGCTGGTGTCGGGCTACTCACTCGGTGCCACGGCTGCGCTCTACTGCGCTGCTCGCGACCTGGGGCTTCCGATTGTGGGCGCGGTTGGGCTCGGCACCGCCTGGAGCCTTCCCGAGTCGAGCCGTGCCCGCATGGACAGATGCGGGGCCTCGCCGTCGTACGAGGAACTCGTGGAGATCTGCCGGCCGTACGCCGATGCCGAGCCCGAGGACGACATCAGCCTGGTCATCCACCGCATGTACCTCGCCGACGACAGCCCCCATGCCGCGGGCGTGTACACCGCGCGCACGTGGTGGCACAGCCGCGGACCCGACTCCGAGGCCGCGAAGGCGTATCTGCACGTGGGCCGGGTTCCCGCGCCGGTACTGCTGGTGCAGGGGACCAACGACGTGATCGTGGCGCCCGCGGATGCCGACAGGCTTGCCGACCGGGCACGGGCCGACGGCCACGCGGATGTGGAGGTGCGGATGCTTGACGGCGTGGGCCACGACTTCGGCGACCACGACGCCACCTTCGGCGCATTGCGCGACTGGCTGCTGCGAGTGGCCTAGGCCATATGTGGTGCCCGTCCGAACCAGGCACTGCGCGACATGCGGTCTACAAAGCCCCCGACGGAATCGCCACGCCCTCAACCCGCAGGCCCGGGATCCCCGCGAAGTCTGCGACGTTCGCCGTATACAGCGGAAGCCCATTTGCCAGTGCGACCGACGCGATGAGTGCGTCGAATGCCCGAGCAGTGGGCTTTCGACCACGCGACCGGAGCGCTGCCGCGACAGTCCCAAACGCACGTGCTGCGGCGGCGTCAAAGGGCAGGGGTTCGAAGTCGGCTTCAGCCTGCTGCAGCACCGCCTGCCTGCGAGCGCGCTCGGCAGGGCTCCGTGCCACGAGCGGGCCGATGGTGAGCTCGGCAAGCGTCACCGCGCTGATGATCGGCTCACCCGGAAGCACGGCCGGGTCGGCGAGCAAGGGGAGTGCGATGACCACGCTGGTGTCGAGCAGCCCCGCCTCGCCAGACGTCACAGCGACTGATCCACGGCTGCGTCGACATCTGCACGAAACTGCTGGGGCTCGACGGGGGCCAGATTGCGCCACCGCCCGAGGAGCGTGGCGGCATCAAGTGCATCGCGCCGGAGTGGCCGAAGCTCTGCCACAGGTGTGCCTGCCCGGGTGACCATCACGGTCTCCCCCGCTGTCACGCGATCAACCACATCGCCGCCGTGGTTCCTCAGGTCCCTGATGGTCACGCGCTCCATCGCATCAAAGTATCACGCGTGAGACAACACCCCTGCGCGAAATATTCCGCGCAGGGGTGTTGCGATTCTCAGCCCGGGGCGGGCGTGGCCGTGGACATTCCCTGCAGCCAGAAGTTCGACGTGGGAACCACCTTCCGCCCGGTGGCCAGCTTCCACACGCCGGTGGCCACACCGCTCGGCGCGACAGTGAGTCGGGGCTCATGAGCCTCGCGGTTGGAGGCCGACAGCCATGCGGCCGCACCCCACATACCGCCCGCGGGACGCGTACGGGTTTTTGATGGCGCGTCCGTGTACCGGCCCGTCTGCTGCTCCCCGAGGTGCACGGGGTCAATCTTCAGTGCCCTCGGCAAGATTCGAACTTGCGACACCAGGATTAGGAATCCTGTGCTCTATCCCCTGAGCTACGAGGGCGGTGCCGGTGAAATGTAGCCCGCCGGGAGGGCGTCCCCGAACCCGGCTGGCACTGGGCGTTGGCAATGACGCTGATGGCGGGGCGCACGACGGGCATTGCCGCGGGTCCGCTGCGAGGCGAGGTGCAGTACTGGTGCGCGAGGCACATGCCCCGCATCCCACATCCCTCGCCCTCGCCTCGTCACGCCCCCGAGGGCCTGACGAGGCGAGGGCGACGCAATCAGCCGGTGACCGCCCGCGTGGGAGCGACCCAAGAGATCCGTACATTCTTGACCGACCGCGCGAGCACCGTGGAGCCCTTCAGCGCCGTGGTGGTGATTGCCCAATGACCGCGGGAAAGGCGGGTAGTGCAGACATAGGTACGTGACGTGGCGCTGCCGGCGATGGCGCACTTTCCGCGCACCCGCCGGGTTGAGGTGGCTGCGTGCGCCCTCGCGTGATGCTGCGCTGCCGTCGACGTGGCGGCGGCAGCCTGGGTGACGCGGGTGGCCCCAGACGGCACCCGGCCCTGGGTCGTGCAGACGAGGCGCGCGCAGGTGGTGCGGCTCGCAAGTGCTGGCACGCTGGTGGTGACTGCGCCCGGGGCGGCGGGGGTCACGTTGACCGATGCGCTGGTCGGCCCCGCGCCACGGACGTAGATGGCCCGCATGCGTACCGCGTACGTAGTGCCATTTGTGAGGCCGCTGATCACCACTGGGCTCGTGGTCGTGGCTGGCGAGGCCGCCGTCCATGCCCCCTCGCCCAGTGAGTACTCGTAGGAGGTGATCGACTGACCATTCGCGGCGCCCTCCGCGAAGGCGATGCTGGCGCTGCCGTCACCTGCCGTTGCCACCAGGGAAGTGGGTGCCGATGGCAGCGCGGGTGCATCGATGAATGGCGATGCGATGTAGATGACTCCCGACGACAAGCTTCCCGGCGGAGCGGGACTGCACGTCTGAGAGGAGGGGGCGCAGCCCGGATCGCCACCATTTTCTGCCGCGCCCCAGGTGGCCACTGAGCCATCCTCCCTCACGGCGGCACCTGTGGTTTCGTTGGAGAACACCTGCGAGACCCCTGTCAGCGCGCCTCCCACCGGTGCAGAGGAATCGCCTCCAGTGGCCGTTGCACCCCAGGTGACCACCGAACCATCCTGCTTGCGGGCGACGAATGCGCCCCCCTGGCCAGGGGTCACGGGTCCGGTGGACATGATCTGGGTGACACCGCCGGAGAGGGATCCCGCCGGTGCAGCAGTACACCCGTCCAGGGTGCATGAAGGGTCGCCGCCGTAGAGCGGATCACCCCACGCCACCACCGACCCGTCCTGCTTGAGGGCGGCGAATGCCCGGTCGTTCGCGAACAGTGCGACGACCCCATCGCTGAGCGATCCGACCGGCGCTGGCTCGCACGCATCCGACGGCGTACAGGCCGAATCTCCGCCCCATGGGCCAGCGGGCCACGTGACCACCGAGCCACCACTTCGCAGGGCCGCGAATGCGAAGTCGCCGGCCGCGATGGCAGTAACGCCGGTGAGGGCACCTCCCACGGGGGACGACGAGTCACCGCCAAAGGGGCTTGCTCCCCAGGTGACCACTGAGCGATTGGCCTTGAGCGCCGCGAAGGCCGCCATGGTGCTGCTGATTGATGTGACGCCCGACGAAAGGCTGTCAGCGGGTGCAGCCGAGCATTGGTCTTCCGCACAGGTGAAGTCCCCACCCAGGAGGGGCGTACCCCACGTGGCCACCGCGCCGCCCTCCTTGATGGCGGCGAACGCCGCGGAGTTGGGCACCACGGCGGTGACGCCGGTGAGGGCACCACCCACAGGTTGTGATGCATCGCCGCCGACTGCCGGAGCACCCCAGGCCACCACCGTGCCATCGCTCTTCAGCGCCGCGAAGGCTCCGGCGTTCGCCTGCACCTGCGCCACACCCGACGACAGGCTGCCGGCGGGAGCGGGGCTGCACTCGTCGGCTGGGGCGCACGAGGCATCACCACCGGAACCCGCCTCGCCCCAGGTCACCACGGAGCCATCCGCCTTTGTGGCTGCAAATGCTCCAAGCGTCGACGCCACGGTGCGCACACCTGACGAAAGAGTGGTTTGTGACACTGGATGGCACGTGGGGCTTTCGGTGGTGCATGAAATGTCACCACCTCCTACCGAGGCGCCCCACACCGCCAATGAGCCATCCTGCTTGAGCGCCGCGTAGGCACGGTACGACGAGAAGATGTTGACGACCCCCGACGACAGGCTTCCAGCCGGGGCGGCACCGCAAGACGCCGGCTGGATCGTGCAGGTGGGATCGCCACCCACGTCCGGAGCCCCCCACGCCACCACCGAGCCATCGACCTTGAGGGCGGCAAATGACGTCGCATTACGGAACTCGGTTCCGCTGCTGGCGGTGCGGACGCAACTGGCGAGCAGCAATGGCAGCGCAATGATGGCCGCGGCAGCGACAAGGCGAACGGTGCGGGGCATGTTGTCCCTACGTTGGGGGATGGACGTATCTCATCGTACTCGCGTCACCCAGAAATGTGTTTCTCGCACCCCACGCCGTGCGCGTCGGGCCCGGGGCCTGACGACGCTGCGGCGACGCAATCAGCCAGTGACCGCCCGCTTGGGAGCCACCCATGAGATCCGCACGTTCTTGACCGACCGCGCGACCACCGTGGAGCCCTTCAGCGCTGTGGTGGTGATTGCCCAGCGACCGCGTGAGAGGCGAATGGTGCAGGTATAGGTACGTGCCGTGCCACTGCCGGCGATGGTGCATGTGCCGCGCACCTGCCGGGTTGAGGCGGCTGCGTGCGTGCTCGCGCGATGCTGCGCTGCTGTCGATATGGCGGTCGCAACCTGCGTGACGCGAGTGGTACCCGACGGCACGCGCCCCCGGGTGGTGCAGATAAGGCGTGCACAGGTGGTGCGGCCCGCAAGTGCCGGCACGCTGGTGCTGGCTGCGCCCGAGGCGGCAGGGGTCACGTTGACCGACGTGCTGGTCGGCCCCGCACCACGGGAGTAGATGGCCCGTATGCGTACCGCGTACGTGGTGCCGTTGGTGAGGCCGCTGATGACCACCGGGCTCGTGGTCGTGGCTGGTGAGGCCGCTGTCCACGGCTCCTCGTTGAATGAGTACTCGTAACCGGTGATCGACTGGCCATTCGCGGCACCCTCCGCAAAGGCGATGCTTGCGCTGCCGTCACCCGGGGTGGCAACGAGCGAGGTGGGTGCCGACGGCGGTGCGAGTGCATCAGCGAACGGCGACGCGATGTAGATGACTCCCGACGACAGGCTTCCCGGGGGAGCGGGACTGCATGCCTGAAGGGTCGGATCGCAACCTGGATCGCCCCCGGAGTCGGGCCGGCCCCAGATGACGACCGAGCCATCATCCCGCAGGGCGGCACCTGCGCTGTCGTTGGAGAACACCTGCCCAACACCCGTAAGTGCTCCGCCCACCGGGATCAACGAACTACCGCCCGAGCCGCTGCTGCCCCAGGTGACCACCGAGCCATCCTGCTTCGCAGCGACGAAGGCGTCCGTCATCCACATGATCTGAGTGACCCCGCCGGAGAGGGACCCCGTTGGTGCAGGGGTACATGTACCCGGGGTCGGGTCGCATGCGGAGTCGCCGCCACCCTCGGGATCGCCCCAGGTGACCACCGAGCCATCCTGTTTGAGCGCAGCGAACGCCTTCGCACTGGCGAAGATGGCCGTGACCCCGCTCGCGAGCGATGTGGCGGGGGCCGGCGAGCACGACGCGTCCGGGGCGCACGAGGCATCGCCGCCAGCGGCGCTACTACCCCAGGTGACCACCGAACCATCGCTCTTGAGGGCGGCAAACGCTTCGCTAGTGGCGAAGATGCTGGTTACGCCGGTGAGCGCGCCGCCCACCGGCGCTGAGGAGTCGCCTCCAGTTGTCGCTAATCCCCAGCTCACCACGGAGCCATCGGACTTACGGGCGGCAAAGGCCGAATCGGTGCTCTTGATGGCCGTGACGCCCGACGTGAGGCTGCCCGCAGCTGCTGGCGAGCACGGGGCAGGGCAGTTGGGATCACCGCCGTTGTTGCCATCGCCCCACGTGACCACCCCTCCGCCGGACGTGCGCGCGGCAAATGCGTACCCGTTCGGCACGATGTCGGTCAGACCCGTGAGCGTTCCACCCACAGGCGCCGAGGCATCGCCACCGAAGGCGGGGTTGCCCCAGGCGACCGCGGATCCGTCGGTCTTGAGGGCAGCAAACTTCTGAAACCCGCCAAACACCTGGCCAACACCGGACGAAAGGCTGTCCACAGGAGCGGGCGAACAATCTACGGCCGGAGTGCACGAGGCGTCTCCACCCCCATTGATCTCGCCCCAGGTGATCACCGAGCCATCGGTCTTGACGGCCGCGAAGGCCCCCTGTGTGGATGAGACGGTACGCACGCCCGATGACAGGCTGGACAGAGACACCGGGTGACACGTCGGACCCGCGAGGGTGCACGAGATCTCACCACCATGGTTGAGGCCGCCCCACACCACGAGCGAGCCATCCGACTTGAGGGCCGCATAGGCCCCTTCTGACGAGAAGATGCTGGTGACGCCCGAGGAGAGACTTCCGATTGGCGCCGCACCGCAATTTGAGGGGTTGACCACGCAGGCCGGGTCGCCGCCACGGTTGGCGGCCCCCCATGCCACCACGGAGCCATCGGCTTTAAGTGCTGCGAACGAAGTCGCGTTGCGGAACTCGTGCCCGTTGTTGGCGCAACTGGCCAGCAGGAGTGGCAGCGCGATCACGACGGCGGCGGCGAGGAGGCGGGCGGTGCGGGGCATGCTGTCCCTACGTCGGGGAATAGACCCGGGTAATTGTACCGGCGTTGTCCGAGAGGCGCGTGGGTGGCGCAGGAATTGGCAACCCGGCGCGGGCATTTTCGAGATGGAAGGAGCAACATTTCTGACAGACCGGTCAGGGACCGGCAGACCATGAAGCGGGCACCAGAAGCGCGGTAGAGGCAGAGGACAGCGCGCCGTCGGCTTCAGGCACAGCACCAGGCGGGGTGGCGACGGCCGGAGGGGCCGTGGTCACCCCGCCGTCACGCTGGGGTGCTCTAGATGAACCGCTCGGCCATCGGCGGTGGCGCCCCGCCACCCGGGACCGCACCGTGCAGTTCGGCGACGTTGCCGAGAAACCAGACATCGAAGTCGTTGCCTGAGCTGGCGAGTGCCGGGAGGAAGGTGCCCGCACCCGGGCCCTCCACCACCACGAGGGCAAGGAATCCGCCATCGGGTTGGGGCTGCAGGTACGCCCGGTGCTCATCCAGCCCGAGACGGGTATTCATATCGGCGAACTCGGCCTTTCGCGGACCGGCAAGCTCTCCAGCCCACGACTTCCAGGCATCCACCTTTTCGGCGGGAACGGGAACGACCATGGCGGGCATCTGTGTACCTCCTCCTATGAGTTGATCCGGCGCGGCCGACTCTAGGTCTGAGCTGAAACCGGCACGCCATCCTCCCGTGCCGAAAGGGCGCATCTGAGGGCTTTCACAGGTTTTCCGACCGAGGCTGGAATCGGGGGAAACCCGCGACAACTTGCGGGCAAGCCCCGTGTCGGCGGCAATGGCCCCGGGGTTACCGTGGACCCACCGGAGTCAACAGGGGGTACGCGGTGCTCAATGTCACGGCACTTCTCGGGCGACCGAGCGGATCTGATTCGCTCAGGTACGGACGCCACAGCACGACAACATCGGGTGCCGCACGTGCACCGGTCGTGGTGTGGAACTGCACCCGCACGTGCAATCTGGCCTGCCGTCACTGCTACTCCGACTCAGACGCGAAGATCTACGACCAGCTGAGTGGCGACGAGGCCCGGGCACTCATCACCGACGCCGCAGGCATGGGGTCGCCGGCGTTCCTGTTCTCGGGCGGCGAGCCGCTGATCCGGCCCGACCTGCTGCAGCTCATCGCCCACGCCCGTTCGCATGGGCTGCCCGTGACGCTGTCGAGCAACGGCACCCTCATTGACGACGACGTTGCCCGCACGCTGGCTGACCTTGAGGTGCGGTACGTGGGGATCAGCCTGGACGGTATCGGCGAGGTGCACGACACCTTCCGTGGCCGCAAGGGCGCCTACGACCACGCCATCCGCGGCATTCGTGCGTTGCGCAAGGTGGGCGTGAAGGTGGGAATCCGCATCACGCTGTCCCCGTCGTCAGTACCCATGCTCGATGATCTATTCGAAGTGGCGGAGCAGGAGGGCATTGGTCGGGTGTGCTGCTACCACATGGTTCCCGCCGGGCGTGGCCAGGGCGAAGGCCTGATGCCCGTTGCCGAGGAGCGCGCAGCGCTTGAGCGTGTGTTTGCCCAAGCCGAGCGCTGGGTGGCGGACGACCGCGACATCGAGGTGCTGACGGTGGATAACTACGCCGACGGCCCCGCACTGCTCTTACGTTTGGAGAAGAACCACCCCGAGCTGGCAGACAGCGTTGAGGCCGCCCTCACCTGGAATGGCGGCCAGCGCGGCGCCGGTGGGCGCGGACTCGCCGCCATCGACTGGGTCGGCAACGTGCGCCCCGATCAGTTCTGGGGTGGGCCGCCGCTCGGATCAGTTCGCGAGCGCCCGCTGTCGGAGATCTGGGCCGATGCCCCGGGGCTTCTCGCCAGCCTGCGTGGGCGTGCTGACAACCTCACCGGCCGGTGCGCAACTTGTCGCTTCAAGGGCATGTGCGGTGGGGGCCTCACCTCACGCACCGTGGCGTGCGGACTTCCGATGGAGGCACCCGACCCCGGCTGTCACCTGACCGACCGCGAGATCACCATGACCGCTGCTGAGCTGAGCGGGGCAAAGGCGCCGTGTGCAAAGTGCGCAGGCGGGACGGCTGGCTCATGCAATCGCTTGGATCAATAGCCCAGCAGCACGCATTGCTGAACCCGATCGCCGCGGACGCCTGAACACGCCGCCCGGTGCAGCGTGGCGGCGGCCGATGCGACGTACCCCCGCGTTAGCCGCCGCCTGTCACCTCGGCCAGGGTGCGCGCGGTGCTGAACACCGGGAGGGCTGCCGTGCGGCCCCCCACCGGCCACTGCGGGGCGCGGTACACCGAGATGCGCGCCGCGGGTACGCAGTCGCCCGCAGGCAGGCAGGTGAGGGTCCCCGACAGGCCGTCGTAGCCGGTGACGGAAATGATTGACGCCCGCAGGGCTTCACGGTTAATCACCAGGGCACCTCCCGGCAACTCCACCGCAGTGCGACGGACTGCCTCAAGCACAAGGTTGGTGGCATCAAATGCCGCGAAGGCAAAGACCGTCCCCGGGGCCGACCCGAACTGGCGGCGGTAGGCCGGGAGAAACTGCACCGTGGCAAAGCTGCTGCTTCCCGCACCAGTGGGGTCGGGCCCCGACGCGTAGATGCCGTTCGCGACAGAACCCATGCGGCGAAGGAACGTGGCACTCATGCAGGCCTCCGACACCACCACGGGTGTGGATGCAAGTGCCGGCTGGGCCCTGATGGCCCGCACCATCGTGCCGCAGGCCGGATCCATGAGCGGAAGGAAGATGACCCCGGGCGCGGCGTTCGCCAGACGCGACGCCACCTGCGCCGCCCGGCCCGAACCGAGTGGATCGGTCACCGTGAGGGCCGCCACCGCACGGCCACCCTCACCACCGAATCTGTCGGCGAACTGCGAGGCCAGCGGCCGCGAGTAGGCATCGTTCACCGACACCGTGGCGGCGGTGCGCGCACGTAGGCGCTCTCCCGCAAACTCAGCCACTGCTGCTGCCTGGATGAGGTCGTTGAACGCCGTCCGGAAGAAGTAGCGGTCATGCCCTTGCGGTGAAGTGAGCAAGGGGGAAGTACTGGTGGGCGAGATGAGCAGCACGCGGTGGCGGCTGAGCACCTCGGCAGCAGCGCGGTACGCGGCGGCCGAGCACGTGGTCCCAATGACACCGAGAACAGGGGCAGCCGCCAGCAGCCGACGGGCACCCGCGCGGCCGCTGGCAGGCGTGCAGTCCTCGGTCTCGGGGATCACAGCAACGGAATGCCCCCGCAGCGTTCCCGGGTGGCCATCAAAGCGGCCATCGAGATAGTCCACTGCCAGCTGGACAGACCGGGCGGTCACCACCCCGCCGTCGTCAGATGGGAACAGCAGCGTGCCCAGATAGAGGGGCTCACCAATTCCCACGGTGACGCACGCGTCGGGGGCCTGGGCGCACGACGGATCTGCCGCCACGGCCGTCGACGGTGCAGGCGCGTCACCACAGCCCGTGGCCATGAGCACCATGCCTGCGAGTGCCATGACGCACGCGGCCAGCAGCAACCGCACACCGGTCATCGCGTGGTCACCCACGGCAGGTACTCACCCTTCTGCAGTTCGGTGATGAGCACGCTGATGGGGTCGGTGCTCACCACGAACCCCCCGTTGAATGGCGCACTGATGGTGAGGATCGCCCCTAGGTCGAGCGCGACCGCCAATACAATCCCCACCGCCACCCACGAGTACCGCGTGCCCTGCCTGGCCGCCACCAGCAGCGAGTTGACGATGAGTGCGAGCCCGGCAATCACCGAGAGCGCGAAGAGTGGAAGGGGAAGCCCACCCGTACTGATGACCACGCGCTGCCGGCGATTGGAGGTGAGTTCGTTGACGGCGTCCTGCAGCGTGCCGGATGCGGCGTCGGGTACGTACGGGCGATTGGCCACCTCAAACACCGCCTGCTGGAGGGTGCGCATGGCAGGAACAGCTGTCGAGCGATCAGCCGCACCGGCTGCGAGCGCCGGCCACTCACCGCTGCGCAGTGCATCGAGATAGGCGGTGAGGTTCTCCTGCAGCCGCTGGGCGTCGGCCGGGGGCAGCACTCCAGTGGCGTACGCCAGTTGGCTGGCAGCGCTCACCTCGGCCCCCACCGAATGCTGCGCCTCCTTCAGCGTGGCGTACTCGGAACTGATGAGAAAGCCCGTGAGGATGGCGAACAGGCTGCCGACCGCCGTCATGTATGCGGCGGCGGTCACGCCCGCGCGCTCGCGGGGGCCCGGGCCGATAAGGCGCCGGATAAGCACTGCAGTGGCCACGCTCACCAGGGCCACCAGCACCACCGAGAACAGGATCACCTCCCAAGAGGGAAGCGATGTGAGCACGCCCATCACGAGGCGGCCGTCGCCGGTGCGCGCGCGGCCCACGCATGCTGCGCTGCCGCCACCTCATCTGCCGATAGGCCGGTGTCGGCGGTGCTCAGGAAGTCTGGTGACGTGAGCATGTCCATGTAGGCCACCACGGTGTCACTGCTCGAGCCCGCATCGGGATTGGCATACACCAGTAGGTCGCGGCTCAGCGGGTAGGTGCCGCTCGCGATTGCAGCCGCACTGGGCGATACGCAGCCATCCCCGGCGTTCACCGCGATCACGCGCACCTTGTCGAGCCACGGCCGCACGGTCTGCCAGCCGGCAAACCCGATGGCGCCCGGCACCCGCAACACCTCGGCAAGCATCTGCTGATCGCTGCTCGCCACGTGGGCATCGCGGCGAATGGCCGGATCCAAACCCGCCCGGGCGGCAAGTGGAGCCACCACCTTGTCGAGGAACATCGTCCGGGTGCCGGATGATGCATCGGGAACCACAACGGGCGGCGGCGTGCCGGCCACACCTGATGCGAAGCGCTGATACAGGTCGCCAAGGGCGAGGCACGTGGGAGCGTGGCCCCTTTTATCGGTGAACAGCACCACGGCGTCACGCGTCACCGTCACCTGCGTGGGGTGCACCCCGGCGGTTGCGCATCCACGCAGCTCGCGCACGGTAATGGGGCGGCTGGCACCGGCGATGTCGGCAAGGTGGTCGCACAGCAGGGTGATGCCATCGGTGGTACCCGTCATGCGTACGTTGACCCGTGCCAAGAGATGATCGGCAGCGAATGCCTCGGTCGCCCGCCCCATGAGGGGCAGGAGCGTGGTTGACCCCGCCACCCGCACCGATCCGGTAAGTGTGGATGAGTCGTTACCGCAGCCCGCCGAGAGCACGGCGAGGCCGGCCAGCGCTGCGGCGATCGTGCTGCGACAGAAGAGGGGCGGGACGCGCACCGGACAAGCGTACCGGTGAGTCCATCGCCTCGCGGCTTCGGTAGCGTGGGCGCGACCATGAGCCCTCGCCCTCGCATCACTGCCGTGCTGTGTGCCTGCGCCGCCGTACTGGGCGCCGCAGTGCTGATGACCGGCTGTGGGTCGTCCGGCAACGGCGCCAGTGCTCAGGCCACCACTCCGGTGATGAAGGACTCCACCGGCACCGTCGGCAGTCGCACCAACCTGCGGCTGGGATTCGTCACCACCCTGCAGCATCCATACGGGCTGGCCCTCGCGGCCTTCGCGCAGAGGGTCACGGCGATGTCGCACGGGAAGGTGGGTGTATCACTCACGGCCGTATACGGAGGGGGCGACGACCTCGCGCTTCTCAGCGACATCCGCTCCGGCGCCATTGCTGGCGGCTCGGTGTCGGCGCCCGTGTGGCAAGACGTTGGCGTGCAGTCATTTGAGGCACTGCAGATGCCATTTCTCATCACCAACTACGCCATCGAGCGCAGCGTGATCACCAGCCCGCTGGCAACGGAGATGCTGAAGGGCACACAGGCGCTGGGGCTCACCGGCTTGGCCATTCACGAGGGCGGCCTGCGCAAGCCCGCCGCGGTCGAGGGTTGCCTTGTTGAGCCGCCAGACTTCCTGGGCGTGCACATGCGCTCGGTGCAGTCCGACCTGCTCGCGGAGTCCATCACGGCGCTCGGGGCCATTCCCACCGCCATGCCGCTCGGCAAGGTGGCCCGTGCGGTTGAGGACGGCAGCCTCAACGCCATCGAGGCAAACGTGGGGCTGGTGTACACGCAGAAGTTCTACGAGGTGCTCACCTGTATGAGCGGCAATGTGAACCTGTGGCCATTTCCGGCCGTGCTGGTGGTCGGTGACGCCGCTTGGAACGCCATCCCCGCCGCCGATCGCGCCGTTATCACGCAGGCTGCCGGCAGCCTCGCCGCCGACTCGCTGGACATCCTCACCGACCCGGCCAGCACCTTGCTGGCCGACCTCTGCAAGGCCGGCGACGGGTTCTTCTACTTCGGGACCGCCACGAAGCCGCAGCTCGCCGCCTTGCGCGAGGCCGTCCAGCCGGTGTACGACCGCTACGCGAAGGTGCAGCCCACCGGCGGGTTCGTCACGCGCATCGAGGCCATCAAGGCGCGCACGGTACCGCCTGCCCCCCCGCCGTACCCCCCGGGGTGTGCCGCGTAGGACAAGCCGGATCGGGCGGGTACAGCAGGGGGGTCAGGTGAGCAGCTGATAGGCGCTCGACGCCACGAGGAACGCGCCCACAGCCGTTGCACCGACCGCGATCGCGCGGTCGGTATGCGATTCGATCCATCCACGCAAGGCCGTGGCCACACGCTGTGCGCGCTCGGGGCGCACAGCGGCACCCACCTCCAGCACGATGTAGCTGGAGGTGGCCACGAGCACGAACATGACGAGCACCAGCACGCTCGCTGCTGAGCCGACCTGCACCTCGAGCACTGTCGTGACGCCTGCCGCGATGAGGCCCCACGGCTGAGTGATGGGCGCGAGGGCCGCGGCAAACCAGAGCGACATGTCGTCGATCCCCCGCTGCCACTTGGGTTGCGCCTTGGGCCTGGGTGGCCTTCCCATGCTGCGCCACTTGCGCAGGCCGATGATGAGCAGCACCACGCCGATGAGCAGCTTGACCATCAACGCCACCCAGGCGGGTACCGAGCCATGCTCCGGTGGCATGTTGCCTGTCGCCACGATCGTGAGCGCCACGATCGCCGCGAGCGACACACACCAGCCAACCAGGAAGGCCGCGCCCTTGCGCACGCCCCGCTTGGAAGTGAGCAGCAGGATGAATGGCACCAGAGGGAGGGGATCGAGCGCAATGGCCAGCGCGATGACGATGAGGGTGATGGCGGTCATGTGTGGCTGAAGAGGATAGGCGACGCCCCGAGCGCCTGGGCTCGGGCGCGCAGTGCCAGCGGCGTCACCTCGGCCGCGGCGAACTGGTCGAGCACCGCGGTGGCCTCCAACTCCATGACCGACGCGACCATCACGCCAGTGGCACGGAGGGGATCTGCGGGGACAACGTATGCGAGTTCGTCCCAGATGTTCCCGCAGAACGCTCGTGGTCGTGACAGAACCACCTCCGGTCCGTGGGTCCATCGCCTCACAAATTGCTCATGCCTCGTTGAGAGCCTTTCCAAGTCATCGCCGCCCCATGGCGACCCCGAGGAGGAGCCCCACATGCCCATCGCCCGCACACCCCGTCGTGCCCTCATTGCAATTGCCAGCGCAGGCGCCCTCATCGCCGCAGGGTCCGCCCTGGGTGTGCAGGGACCACTGCACACCAGTGGTGGACAGATCGTCGATCAAGCGAACCACGAGGTGGTGCTGCAAGGCGTCAACTGGTTTGGCTTTGAAACCGCCAACCATGCGCCCCACGGCCTGTGGACCCGCGACTACCGCGACATGCTCGCCCAGATCAAGGCGCAGGGGTTCAACGTCATCCGCCTGCCGTTCTCGCTTCAGGCGCTGAAGAGCACCACGACCTCGGGCATCGACTACGCCAACGGGCATAACGCTGCGCTGCAGGGCAAGACCCCGCAGCAGGTGATGGACGAGATCATCGCCGAGGCCGGGCGTCAGGGGCTCGGGGTGATCCTCGACAACCACTCGGGCGCAGACGACGGCTTCATGTCGCCGCTCTGGTACGGCACCGGCGGGTTCACCGAAGACGACTGGGTGAACCAGTGGAGCGCCCTTGCCACGCGCTATGCGGGCAACCCCACCGTGCTGGGTGCCGACCTGAAGAACGAGCCGCACGGCGAGGCCACCTGGGGCACTGGCCAGGCAAATGACTGGCGGCGGGCCGCTGAGCGGGCCGGCGCGGCTGTGCAGGCGAAGGCACCCACCTGGCTGGTGCTGGTGGAGGGCATCGAGGGCCCGGTGGCAGGCGGGCAGAACCTCGACCGCAACTGGTGGGGCGGCAACCTCGAAGGCGTACGCCAGAACCCCGTACGGCTGCCGGTGGCCAACCACCTTGTGTACTCCCCGCACGAGTACGGACCCGGGGTGTTCGCGCAGCCGTGGTTCTCGTCGCCCGACATGACCACGATCCTCGCCGACCGCTGGACCAAGGGGTTCGGATACATCCGCGATGCGGGCACCGCCCCCATCCTGGTGGGTGAGTTCGGTGCAAAGAATGTGGGCACCGACACCACCGAAGGGCGCTGGATCCGCCAGTTTGCCGACTACATGGGCCGCACAGGCATCAGTTGGACCTTCTGGGCCTGGAACCCCAACTCGGGCGACACCGGCGGGGTGCTGCAGGACGACTGGAACACGGTGAACCCCGCGAAGATGGCACTGCTGACGTCGCTCATCAAGCGTGAGGCCATCCCATATGGGGCCGGTACCACGCCAGCTCCCGCGCCAACACCCACACCTACGCCGACTCCTACCCCTGCACCCACCCCGCCACCGACCCCGACTCCTGCCCCAACCCCGGCTCCTGCCCCAGTGCCCGGCAGCATCAGCATCAGCATGCAGATCGATTCGCAGTGGTCCGGCGGCTGGTGCGGAAAGTTCCTGGTGCGTAATGCCGGGACGACCGCCGTGGGGCTCACCAGCATCTCATTTGGCGTTCCCACCGGGGCCGCAGTCACCAGCACGTGGAACGGAGCCGTGTCGGGATCCGGTGCATCGCGCGCCATTGCTCTTCCCTCCTGGGCACGGGCAGCGGGCGGGGCGACGTACTCCGACACCGGGCTCTGCGCCACGGGCGCGCCGGGCCTCACCAACATCGTGGTGTCATGGGCCTCAGGTACCTCCGGCGGCACAATGCCTGCGCCCACCCCGGCCCCAACTCCCACGCCAACTCCGACCCCGGCGCCCACGCCAACACCCACCCCGGTGCCTGTTCAGGGCTCTCCCCTGCTCACGGCCACATTCACACGTGACTCAACGTGGGCCACGGGCTTCTGCCGCAGCTTCACCGTGGCAAATACGGGCACAGGCGCCAGCACCACCTGGCGGCTCAGGTTCACCATGCCCACAGGGTCGGCAATCACATCATCGTGGAGCGGAACAGCGGTGCGGAGCGCCAACGTGGTGACGGTAACGCCGCCCGACTGGGCCGCGCAGATCGCCGCCGGAGCCAGGTCAACATCATTTGGGTTCTGCGCATCGGGCACCGGTGACATTGCTCAGATATCGGTCACCAACGGGGCCTAGGGCGAGACCCTCACTTGTCTTTTCGGACCACGAGGTGTCTTATTTCCCACAGATGATCCGTGGAGCCCCCCCGGATCCAGCACTCGAGAGGACACCATGAGACCACGTCTCTGGACCGCCATCGCACTAGCGACCGTCGTCGTCGTGCCCACCATGGCCCAAGGGGCCACGGTGTCGGGAACCGTCAAGGGTGGCAAGGGGATGAAGATCTCCGCCATCGGCCTTGATGGCACCGCTACCACCGGCACGATCAAGAGCAATGGCTCGTTCAAGCTGAGCGTGCCGTCCAGCCGCGCCAAGAACGCCACGTTGCACCTCATCAGCAAGAACGGCGACTACTACGGCCCCATCGTGCTCGCCCGAAAGGGCACCACGGGCTACTCGCGCCTGAACAACAAGACCGTGAACCTGGGCGCCATCACAAAGAAGACTGGCTACGGTCTGGTGACGACCACGCCCCCCAAGGGCACCTACAGCACCAAGGCCGGCACCGAGAAGGTGACCAAGGCCGGTGCACCGCTGGGTGCCGGCAAGCTCGGACTCGTGAAGGTGGCTTCGTCGGCGGCCGAGCTCGCTGTCAAGCGTGAGATGCAGTCAGGCGGCGGGACCGATCCCGGCGTCGGCAAGGACCCCGGTAGCGGATCGGGTGGAGGCACCGACCCGGGCACCGGCAAGGACCCGGGTGGTGGCAGTGGCTCCAGCGGTGGGCAGCAGGGCGGCAGCAGCCCCACGGATCCATGTGGTACCGCGTTGGGTGGTGACTGCGATAGGGACGGCATCCCCAACGCATTTGACGTTGACGACAACGGCAACCTCACCATCGACATGACCGACGCTGTCTCCGTGGATACCACCGCGAAGCTGCTCACCTACAGCGACGTGCGCCCGTCACTTGGGCTCACACTCAACGCCAACGCGGGCGCGACGCCCGAATCGGTAAATGCATTTCTTGGCAGCACCGACGCGGGCAGCCCCTCCGGACTCTCGCTGGCCTTCTACTACAGCCAGTACGACCTGCTTCCAACCGGACAGGCACTCACATCGGTGTGGGCCACCTGCGGCACCGGCGCCGCGTGGTGTGCACCGGGTACGGGCACCGCGACCACGTCGGGCTTTGGTGAGTACCCGCAGATCCTCCCCGACGTCGCGCCGTTTGGCTCAGTGGCATGGGGTACCTTCGGCGGCGCCACCTGTTCCACCCCGGGGCAGCCCTGCGTGGCCGCCAGCGGTCCGTCGCCAGCCAACGGGTTTGAGCAGTCGCCTGAGAATGGTGGCGGCAAGCCCTCGGCGGTGTGGACGGCCTTCGTCAAGCCCAATGCGCCCGACACACTGGGCACCGTCAACGCCGACAGCGTGCTCACGCTCAACTACGCCGGGCAGGGCGTCCCCACCACACAGAAGCCCATCGGCATCAGCCCGTACTTCGTCACCACGCCGGCCATTACCAACGTGGACACGACCGCCGGCGCTACCGCGCTGTCGTACCCATACCCGGCAAATGGGGCGGGCACCAACCAGTCGAATGGATTCCGGGTAGGGGCCGACGGAGCCATCTCGCTCACCATGTGGCGCCCGCAGCGCCTGTCGCTGCCGGGTGAGGCTGGCTCGTTCTTTGATGTGGGCGGGCTGCACTACGGGCTCACGCTCGACTCGGTAAGCACTGCCGCCAACCCCAACGGACAGCAGCGGTCCAATCAGGAGGCGGGCTGCAGCCTTACCGCCGGCAACGGCCTGATGGCGAACAACCCCGCATTGAGCAGCCAGTGGAGCGGCCTCACGCCGCTTCAGGATCAGACGGCAACCGATGCGGCACCAAATGCCGCTAACACGGTGTCGTTCTCGGCCAATGTGCTGAGTTGCGCGCAGTCGACATTCCCGGGTGTCAACCTCGCCGGGGCGTCGCTCAACCTGTCGCTGCTGGCCATCGCGCAGCCGCTGCCGCACGGGGCCAACCGCACGGGCGTCTCGTTCTCGGTGAAGCTGGCCGGATAGCGGGCACGACCACGTCGGCACTCAGGCGGCGGAGTTCCACCGTCTGAGTGCCGGCCACTCGTGCTCATGCCCGATCACCGAGCCGGTGGCCGGGTCGAGCACAAACCGCCGGCCCTCCCGGGGATCAAGACCCAGACGTACAGCGGTGAGTACCCGCAGTACGTGACCGTGGGCGAAGAGCAGCACGTCACCATCCGCAGCGTCGGCGCGTGCGATGATACGGGCCACACGGGTGGCCACCTGGTCGGCCGACTCTCCACCCGGCACCGCGCCATCCCAGATTGACCATCCCGGGTCCGTCTCGCGGATGGTGGACGTGGTGACGCCCTCGTAGTCGCCGTAGTCCCACTCAAGAAGGTCGGTGTCCACCTCGGCCTGTGCAAAGCCGGCCAGCGCCGCGGTCTCGCGCGCACGCTGAAGCGGACTGGTCAGCACCAGTGCAAATGCATTCGCCGCCAGCACCGGCGCCACCGCGGTGGCGCGCTCACGCCCCTCGGGCAACAGCGGCAGGTCGGTACTGCCGGTGTGGCGCCCGTTCTGGCTCCACTCGGTGGCCCCGTGGCGTACCAGCCAGATCGTCGTCGCCACTTCGACCCGTCAGTCCTTCAGCCGGGCCTTCGCGCGCGCGATGAAGCCCTCCTCGATCTCTTCAAGCGTGCGGCCCTTGGTCTCAGGCACCAGAAACCACACAAACACAAATCCCAGCACGGCCACCGCGGCGTAGCTGAAAAACGTGGCCGACTCGCCGATGAGGTCGAGCAGACTCAGGAACGTGAATGAGATGAACAGGTTGCCGAGCCATCCCACCACGGTGGCGATGGACGCTGCCTTGCCACGCACGCCTACGGGGAAGAGCTCCGATGCCATGAGCCACGGGATGGGGCCGAGCGAGATCGCGAAGAATGCGACGAACGCCCAGACCGCTACCACGGTCACCAGATCGGCTGCGGTGATTGTTCCGCCGGACGACAGCATTGATGACACCGCGATGGCCGACAGGCTCACCGCCATGCCGGCAAGGCCGGTGTAGAGCAGCGGCTTTCGGCCCACGCGGTCAATGAGGGCAAGTGCCCCAAGCGTGGCCAGCACATTGATGACGCCCACACTGACCGTGGCCCAGATGGCAGCCGACCCGGCCCCGAAGCCGGCGTCCTGGAAGATGCGTGGTGCGTAGTAGATGACCGTGTTGATGCCGGTGAACTGCTGGATGATGAACAGTCCGATCGCCACGATGAGCGCGGGACGCAGCACCGGCTGCACCAGCGCGCGGAATGACGCCGACTTCTCCTCGTCGATGCCCCGGCGCATCTCGGCCATCTCCGACTCAACTTCAGTTGGGTTGACCTTCTCCAGCACCTTGCGCGCATCGGCGTCGCGGCCCTTCAACATGAACCAGCGCGGGCTCTCGGGGAGTCCTCGCATTCCGATGAGCAGCACGATGGCCGGCGCAACACCCGTGACGAGCATCCAGCGCCACTGGCCGTTGCTCGAGAATGCCTCGTCATTGACGTAGGCGACCAGAATGCCGATGGTGATCATGAGCTGGAAGAACGACACCAGTTGCCCACGGCGGGCCGCCGGCGCAATCTCAGTGATGTACATCGGTGCCGCAACGGCGCTGATGCCGATGGCCACGCCCAGCAGCAGGCGTGCGATGTCGAGGGCACCCACCCCGGGTGCCACGGCCGATGCGATCGACCCGACAATGAAGACCGCGCCCGACGCGATGAGGCTGCGGCGGCGACCGATGCGGTCGATAATCGCCATCGCCACCAGCGAACCCACCACCGCACCCAGCAGCACAGACGACACGACGGCGCTCTTGCCGACGTCGCCCAGGTGGAACGCGTCGCCGATGTAGTCGAGTGCACCGGAGATGACACCGGTGTCAAACCCGAAGAGCAGTCCGGCGAGCGCCGCGACCACGGCGATGCGTGTGATCAGGCCATGGGTGCCGCTGTCCCACATGTCATCGTGGGTTTTCTTGCCGCGGGGGTCACTCATGCGGGAGAAACTACCCCTGAGCGCCATGCCCGCGCCGTGCTGTGCCCGTCAGGCGGCGGCGCGCAGGTACGGATCCCAGGCGTCGGGGCGCCTGGGGGCGGCCACGTCGATAAACACATCGGGTCGTGGCGGGCGCGGCGTGTGCCGGGGAAACATGGCGATCTCGTGGCACAGGGCGCTGCCCTTGCGTGCGTTGCAGGGGGCGCATGAGGTGACCACATTTCCCCACGACGAGTCGCCGCCCCGACTCTTCGGCACAACGTGGTCGATTGTGAGGCGGGTCCGGCTTCCGCAGTACTGGCATTCGTAGCCATCGCGGGCGAACAGTGCGCGCCTGCTCATGCGGCGTGCTTCATACCTCGGCACCTTCACCCGGTACACGAGCCGGATGACATGAGGCGCGGCAAAGTCGCGTCCCACCCCACGAACAGGGCGCGCCGCGTGCTCGAGTATCTCCGCCTTCTCCTTCAGCAGAAGTACGAGCGCACGTCGAATTGAGCACACGTTGATGGGCTCGTACGACGCGTTGAGGACTAGTACGTGCTGTGGGACCACCCCCATTCGCGAGGGATGCTAGCCATGACCTTCGTTGAACTGACGTGCCGAACTGTTTGGTTGCACCACTGCAGGATCACCCGGAGCATCAGCAAGCGCCATCGCATGGCGCGCGATGACCAATTCCTCATCTGCCGTGACGACTTGCACTGGCACGCCCGCAACTGCAGCGTCAAGGTCGATGCCGAGAAATCCCAGATGGCCGCAGATCGCCTCGCGGACCTCGGGCGAGTGCTCACCAATGCCGCCCGAGAACACCAGCATGTCGATGCCTCCGAGCATGGCGGCCATTCCCGCAATGGCACGCCGCGAGGATCGGCAGAACATCTCCACGGCCATGGCGGCATCGGGATCAGATGCGGCACTCGCCAGCAGTTCGCGCATGTCGCCGGTGCGGGCGGAGATGCCAAGCAAGCCACTGCGGCGCGCGAGCATGTCATCGAGGTCCTCCTCGCCCTCGCGCTCCAGATACAGGAGCACGCCCGGGTCGAGGTCACCAGGGCGCGTGGCCATGATCAGACCGCCCTCCGGGGTCATGCCCATCGTCGTATCCACCGACTGGCCATCGAGGACCGCGGTGACGCTCGCGCCGCTTCCCAGATGTGCGATCACCAACCGGCGCGGGCAGTCGCTACCCAGTGCCGCCACCACCGACTCGCACACGAGCCCGTGAAAGCCGTACCGCCGGATTCCACGGTCCCACAGACGCCGGGGCAGCGGAAGTCGCTGCGCGGCCTCAGGCATCGACCGGTGGAAGGCCGTGTCGAAGCACGCCACCTGCGGCACGCCGGGTAGCGCGTCGGTGGCCATTGCCAGCGCCTCGAGTTGCGGTGGCATGTGTAGCGGTGCGAGCGAGGTGAGCCGCCCAAGCTCGTCCACAATCCTCAGGTTCACCCGCACCGGCCCGGCGTGCTCGGGTCCGCCATGCGTAATGCGGTGCCCCACCACATCCGGTGCATCATCAAGTGCATTGAGCACGTTCGCGACTGCGCCTGCGAGGGCCTGTGGCCCCTCGCAGGCGATGGTTCCGCCCGATCGATCGACGTCATCGCCCTCCCGGGTGATGACCGCGTGCTTGAGCGAACTTGAGCCGCAGTTGAGAACAAGCGCCCTCATCGCGCTGCGCTGAGGGCGCCCGCCCAGGTCCAGTCGCGGATATCCGGCATGTCAACTCCGTACTCGCGCACGTACTCGCGATGCTCCACCAGCCGGTCGTGCATACGCTGCTTGAGGTAGGCGCCAGGAGACCCGAGGCCGGGCACACGGTCAACGACGTCCCGCACAAGGTGGAAGCGATCGAGATCATTCACCACCGCCATGTCAAAGGGCGTGGTGGTGGAACCCTCTTCCTTATACCCACGCACATGGATGTTGCCGTGATTGGTGCGGCGGTAGGTGAGTCGGTGAATGAGCCACGGATACCCGTGGTACGCGAAGATCACCGGTCGGTCAGTGGTGAACAGACTGTCGAAATCGGCGTCGGCGAGGCCGTGGGGATGCTCCTCATGCGGCTGCAGCCGCATGAGGTCCACCACGTTGATCACGCGGATGCGCAGGCCGGGCAGTTCGCGGCGCAGGATTGCCACAGCGCCCAGTACCTCGAGCGTAGGTACGTCTCCCGCGCACGCCATCACCACATCGGGCTCCGACTCCTCGTCGTTGCTCGCGAACTCCCAGATTCCGATTCCCGCATCGACGTGCCTGACAGCGCGATCCATGTCGAGGTACTGCAGCGCAGGCTGCTTGCCGGCCACCACCACGTTCACCCGGTTACGACTGCGCAGGCAGTGCTCGGCCACCACAAGCAGCGTATTGGCGTCCGGTGGCAGGTACACGCGGATGACCTCGGCCTTCTTGTTCACCACGTGGTCGATGAAGCCCGGATCCTGGTGCGAGAGTCCGTTGTGATCCTGGCGCCACACGTGCGAGGTCAGGAGGTAATTGAGCGATGCGATGGGTCGGCGCCATGGGATATCCGTGATGGTGTTCAGCCACTTCGCGTGCTGGTTGAACATTGAGTCCACGATATGTACGAAAGCCTCGTAGGTATTGAAGATGCCGTGACGGCCCGTGAGCAGATACCCCTCCAGCCACCCCTGCAACGTGGTCTCCGAAAGGATCTCCATCACGCGTCCACCGGCCCTGAGGTTGCCGTCATCGCCCTCGTGGACTGTCCCCATCCATGCCCGGCCGCTGTGCTCCGCGATTGCGCCCAGACGATTTGACGCCGTCTCGTCGGGCCCGAACACGCGGAAGTTTGCGCTGTCGCGATTGCTCTCCATCACCTCGGTCAGGTACGCGCCGAGTGGCCGGGTGCTCTCGGCGATGACCTCCCCTGGGTGGGGCACCTCCACCGCGAAGTCACGGAAGTCAGGCAGCCGGAGATCGCGCAGCAGCAGGCCGCCGTTGGTGTGGGGGTTGGCGCTCATCCTCAGTTCACCCACCGGTGCCAGCGCGCGCAGTTCCTCGACCAACTCGCCATCCTCATCAAAGAGATCGTCGGGTCGGTACGACCGCATCCAGTCCTCAAGCTGAGCCAGATGCGACGGGTCGTCGATGATTCCGGTCAGCGGCACCTGGTGTGCGCGCCAATTCCCCTCGGCCGCATGCCCGTCCACTCTCTCCGGACCGGTCCAGCCCTTGGGAGTACACAGAATGATCATCGGCCACCGTGGACGCAGCGTCGCCCCATCAACGCGGGCCGAATGCTGGATCGCCTGAATGCGGTCCATGGCCTCATCGAGGGCGGCGGCCAGCGCCTGATGTACGGCCATGGGCTCGTGACCGCGCACGATGATGGGCTCGTGCCCGTAGCCATGCATCAGGTCGATGAGCTCCTCGTCGCCAATGCGCGAGAGCACCGTCGGGTTGGCGATCTTGAAGCCATTGAGGTGGAGAATCGGGAGTACCGCGCCGTCGCCCACCGGATCGAGGAACTTGTTTGAGTGCCACGAAGCGGCGAGGGGGCCGGTCTCCGCCTCGCCGTCACCGATCACGCACGCCACCACGAGGAAGGGGTTGTCGAATGCCGCGCCGTATGCGTGCGACAGCGCGTAGCCCAGCTCGCCGCCTTCGTGCATCGATCCCGGCGACTCGGGCGCGTGATGGCTGGGAACCCCACCCGGGAACGAGAACTGGCGAAAGAGCCGCCGCATACCCTCGGCGTCCTCGCTCACATCGGGATAGACGTCGCTGTAGGTGCCCTCAAGGTAGGCGCACGCGAGCATGCCGGGGCCCCCGTGGCCGGGGCCGCACACGTACACCATGTCGGTGCCGCGCTCGGTGATGACGCGGTTGAGATGCGCGTAGAGCAGCGTGAGCCCGGGGGTGGTGCCCCAGTGACCAAGCAGGCGGGGCTTCACATCGGATGGCTCAAGTGCCCTGCGCAGCAACGGGTTGTCGAGCAGGTAGATCTGTCCCACCGACAGATAGTTGGCCGCGCGCCACCACGCATCGATCAGGGCCAGTTCCGAGGGGTCAAGCGGCCCGGCGGGTGCGGGTACGTGAAATGGCGTGGTCATCGCATCTCCCTTCAGTTGCCACCGCAGCGGCGGTTCCAAACGCCCGTCGGGAACAGTAGGTCGCCCTGTGCGCCCCGGTGTGGCGTGGCTGTCACTGATACGAGGAGGACGGGGGCGCATGACACGATGGCTGGCACATTGCCGCCAATGGATGCCGGAAGAGCGAATATCGACCTCGCCGTGGAGGAGTTGGCCGCCGGGCTGCCCGCGCCGCTCGCCGACCTCGCGGGTATCGCATACGACTACCGCTGGTCGTGGACGCCAGGGGCAGACGCCGTATTCGCGGCGCTCGACCCTGATCGCTGGGGGCGCATTCACCAGAACCCCGTGCGCATGCTGCGCGAGTGCTCGCGCACCCGCCTGAACTCGGCGGCAGCAGATGAGGGCCTGCTCGATTGCATCGGCACGCTGCTCGCCCGGTACGAGGACGACGGCGCGCGCGCGTCGGCTGACGTCCCCGGCATCAGCCGCGATAGCCCCGTGGCCTTCGTGTGCGCCGAGTTCGGCGTGCACGAGTCACTTCCCGTGTACTCCGGCGGCCTCGGCGCGCTGGCCGGCGACATGCTCAAGCAGGCGTCAGACGATGCCTTCCCGCTCGTGGCTATGGGGCTTCTCTATCGCGAGGGCTACTTCCGCCAGCGAATCGACGCGGGCGGCCTGCAGCATGAGTCGTGGGATGATCTTGACCCCGAGATGGTTCCCGCGGCGCGGGTCACCGACGACGCAGGGGCGCCAATCACCATCACGGTCCCGGTCAGCGGCGAGGCGGTGCTCGCGCACATCTGGCGCGTTGACGTTGGCCGGGTGCCCCTGTTCCTGCTCGACACTGACGTGCCTGGCAACTCACCCATTGCCCGCTGGATCACGGCTCGTCTCTACGTCGGCGACCCGCAGATCCGTCTGGCCCAGTACGCGATGCTCGGCATCGGATCGATGCGTGCCCTCAGCGCTCTGGGCATCTCGCCGTCGGTGGTGCACCTCAACGAGGGGCATGGCGCCCTGGCGGCATTTGAGCTTGCCCGCGAGCAGATCGGTGACGGCGTGCCAGTCGATCAGGCCATTGAACACGCGCGCCGTCAGGTGGTCTTCACCACCCACACACCCGTTCCCGCCGGCAACGACACCTACCCCGCCGCGCGTGCAATCGGTGCCCTTGGCGAGTATGCCCGGGAGATCGGCCTGGACGACGAGGACCTGCTCCGCCTGGGGCGCACCGACCCGCTCGACCTTGATGAGGAGTTCGGCATCACGCAGCTGGCACTACGCACGAGTCGGGCGGCCAATGGGGTGAGCCGACGCCATGGACGCGTGAGCCGCCGCATGTGGGCGCCCGTCTGGCCAGGGCGGGCTGTCGACGGCGTTCCCATCACCCACGTCACCAACGGCGTGCATATCCCGTCGTGGGTCGGTCCCGAGATGAACGCCCTGTTCGACCGCATCCTGACCGCTGACTGGCGCATGCGGTCGGCGGTGCCTGAGACGTGGCAGCCGCTCGCCGAGGTGCCCGCCGCCGAACTGTGGGCTGCCCGGTGCGCACAGCGCGCGCGCCTGGTTTCCCTCGTTCGCATGCGCAGCGTCCACGAGCGCCTGGGGCGCGGCGAGGAGACCAGCTACGTGGAGGCCGCGGCGCGGGTGTTCGACCCGGCCGTACTCACCATCGGCTTCGCGCGGCGACTGGCCACCTACAAGCGTCTCGACCTGCTGGTGCACGATGTGGATCGTGCCATGGCCCTGCTCAACGGCAACCGGCCCGTGCAGTTGGTGCTCGCCGGCAAGGCACACCCGCGCGATGACGAGGGCAAGCGCCTGCTGCAGGATCTCTTCGGCAGCCCGGTGGCTGACGACCACGGTACCCGCGTTGTGTTTCTGGACGACTACGACCTCGGGCTCGCGCGTGTGCTGGTGCAGGGCTGCGACCTGTGGCTGAACCTTCCGCGTCCGCCGCTTGAGGCCAGCGGTACGAGCGGCATGAAGTCGAGCATCAACGGGGGGTTGCAGTTGAGCGTGCTGGACGGCTGGTGGGCCGAGGGATACGACCCCTCACGCGGGTGGGCCATCGATGGCACCACCGACGACGACCACGCCGCACAGGATGCCCGTGATGCGGATGCCCTGTTCAGCATCCTCGAGGGCGAGGTGCTGCCCGCCTTCTACGACCGCGACGCCGATGACCTGCCCACCGGCTGGCTCAGTCGCATGCGTGCATCCGTCATGGGACTCGCACCCGAGTTCAGCGCCGCCCGGATGCTTGACGACTACGAATCGCGGGTCTACTCCGGGGCCTGACTCCGGGCATCACCCCAGTCGGCGAAGCACCTTCATCGAGCGGTCAACCAAGCTGAGTTCCCCCTGCGCTGGCACATCGCCCGACTTGGGACCGAGCAATGGGTCGGCGGTGCACAGTTCATGAACCCACGTGAGACCAAAGCGGCGTGACGGCAGACGGAAGGTCAGCGAGTCGGGCCCCGCGTTGAAGAGCAGCAGGAAGGACTCATCGACGATCGGGTGACCATCAGCGGTGCGATCGGCGATCTCGGCGCCATTGAGGAACACCCCCACGTCGCCGCGGCCGGCATCCCAGTCGTTGCGCGTCATGCGACGGCCGTCCAAGCGGAACCACCATACGTCGGGCAGGCCGGTTGCGCTGCGCCCGCGCCCCTCCAGAAATCGTCCGCGCCGGAACACCGGATGCGCACGGCGAAGCGCCACCAACTCGCGGGTGAACTCGAGCATGTCGGCCTCGTGGTCCACCAAAGACCAGTCAAACCACGAAATGTCGTTGTCCTGGCACCACGGGTTGTTGTTGCCGTGCTGGGTGCGTGAGACCTCATCGCCACCGAGCAGCATCGGAACGCCCTGCGACAGTATGAGCGTCGCCAACATGTTGCGCTGCTGGCGGGTGCGCAGCCCAAGAACGGCGGGGTCGTCGGTTGCGCCCTCGGCTCCACAATTCCACGACCGATTGTCGTCGGTGCCGTCCCGGTTGTCCTCGAGATTGGCCTCGTTGTGCTTGTGGTCGTACGACACCAGATCGCGAAGCGTGAATCCATCGTGGGCCGTGATGAAGTTGATGGACGCAAATGGCGTGCGGCCATCTGACTGGTATAGGTCGCTCGATGCCGTAAAGCGCGATGCAAATGCGGCCACTGGGGCATGCCCACGCCAGTAGTCGCGCACCACGTCACGGTAGATGCCGTTCCATTCACTCCACAGCACAGGGAAGTTGCCCACCTGGTACCCGCCCGGGCCGACATCCCACGGCTCAGCGATGAGCTTGACCGTCGACAGGACCGGGTCCTGATGTATGACGTCGAAGAACGCCGAGAGGCGGTCGACGTCGTAGAACTCTCGCGCGAGGGCCGACGCCAGATCGAATCGGAATCCGTCCACGTGGCATTCGGTCACCCAGTACCGCAGTGAGTCCATGATGAGCCGCAGCACGCTCGGGTGAACGGGGTTGAGGGTGTTACCCGTACCGGTGTAGTCCACGTAGTGGCGGCGATCGCCCGGCACCAGTCGGTAATACGACACGTTGTCGATACCGCGGAAGGCCAGCATGGGACCCAGATTGCCCCCCTCGCCCGTGTGGTTGTACACCACATCAAGAATCACCTCGATGCCGGCCCGGTGAAGCGCCTTGACCATCCCCTTGAACTCGTGCACCTGCTGGCCGTGCGTACCGGTCGCCGCGTACCCCGAGTGCGGGGCCAGGTAGCCGATCGAGCTGTAGCCCCAGTAGTTGGTGAGCCCGCGGGCATGGAGTTCGTGCTCGTCGGCGATGTGATGCACGGGCATCAGCTCGACTGCGGTCACACCGAGCGCAGCCAGATGGCTGATGGCGGGGTCCGATGCCATGCCCGCGTAGGTCCCGCGCAGATCGTCGCGCACATCGGGATGGGTCATGGTGAACCCGCGCACGTGGGTCTCGTAGATCACCGTCTCGGCCCATGGCCGACGCGGTGCGCGGTCACCCTCCCAGTCGAACGACTCATCCACCACGATGCATTTGGGTATCGCAGCGGCATCATCCTCGCCATCGGGCACCAGATCGGCGTCGGGCTCGCCCGTGGGCACGTACGGCAAGACATTCGCACGGTCCCAGTCCACCACGCCCTCAATGGCCCGGGCATAGGGGTCGATGAGCAGCTTGGCGGGATTGAAGCGATCACCGGTGGCCGGGGCGTACGAGCCGTGCACCCGGTAGCCGTAGCGCTGCCCGGGGCCCACGCCGGGCAGATAGGCATGCCAGTGAAAGGCCGTGCGCTCATCCATGAGGATGCGCTGTTCGACGTCGTCGTCATCGAACAGGCACAGGGTGACCGCCTCGGCACGCTCCGAGAACAACGAGAAGTTGGTGCCGCGTCCGTCCCACGACGCACCGATGGGAAATGGGGCCCCCGGCCAGGCCACCGAGGTCACGTCGAGCTCTCCGGTACGAGCCACACCACGCCGAGCGGGGGCACGGTCACCTCGGCCGACCACTGCTGCCGGTGCCACGACTGGTCGTCTGCATCGACCCCGCCCATGTTGCCGCAGTCCGACCCGCCGTAGTGCCGCGAGTCGGTGTTGAGGGCCTCCCGCCAGTGCCCCGGGGCGGGCAGGCCAACCCGGTATCCATGGCGGGGCACCGGGGTGAGATTGAGCACGCACACCACAATGTCGTCACCATCCGGGTCGACGCGGCTGAATGCGAGGACGCCCGCGCCGGCATCGTCGGGCTCCAGCCACACGAAGCCCTCGGGGCGGCTGTCGGCACACCACAGGGCCGGGTGTGCCCGGTAGAGGTGGTTGAGATCGCGTACCACCTGGCGCACGCCCTCGTGATGGCCATGCGCCAGCAAGTGCCAGTCGAGCGACCGATCGTGCCCCCACTCGGCATCCTGAGCGAACTCGCCTCCCATGAACAGCAACTTCTTGCCCGGGTGCGCCCACATATACGCGTACAGGGCACGCAGCCCCGCGAACTGCTGCCACCGGTCGCCCGGCATGCGCGAGATCAGCGAGCCCTTGCCGTGGACCACCTCATCGTGGGAGAGCGGAAGGACGAAATGCTCGGTAAATGCGTACAGCAGGCTGAAGGTAATCTCGCGGTGATGGTGGCGGCGGTGAATCGGGTCGCGGGCCAGGAATGCCAGTACGTCGTGCATCCACCCAAGATTCCACTTGAAGCCGAAGCCGAGGCCACCGCTTGCGGTGGGCCGCGACACGCCCGGCCACGCCGTGGACTCCTCGGCGATCATTGCCACCCCCGGCGACTCGCGGTGGCAGTCCTCATTCAACTCGCTCAGGAACCTCATGGCATCAAGGTTCTCGCGTCCACCGACAGCGTTGGGCACCCACTCGCCCGGCTCACGCGAGTAGTCGAGATACAGCATCGACGCGACGGCGTCCACGCGCAATCCGTCCACGTGGAATTCCTCAAGCCAATACCGCGCACTGGCGATGAGGAAGTTACGCACCTCGTGCCGACCGAAGTTGAAGATGAGCGTGCCCCAGTCGGGGTGTGCGCCCATGCGCGGGTCGTCGTGCTCGTACAGCGGCGTGCCATCAAACAGGGCGAGGGCCCAGTCGTCGCGCGGAAAGTGCGCCGGCACCCAGTCGAGGATGACCCCGATACCACTGCGGTGCAGGGTGTCGATGAGCAGCCGCAGGTCATCGGGCGACCCCTGAGACGGGAGGGGCGCGAAGTACGAGGTGACTTGATACCCCCACGACCCGGGGAAGGGATGCGCCATCACGGGCATGAGTTCCACGTGCGTGAACCCCATCTCCACCACATACGCGGTGAGATCATCGGCCAGCTCGAGATACGTGAGCGACCGGTTGCCCTCCAGGTCGTTGCGCCGCCAGGAGGGAAGATGCACCTCATACGTGGACATCGGCTCCGCGTACGGGGTGCGTACGGCCCGGGCCTGCATCCACGCGGCATCACCCCAGGCGTAATGACTCACATCAACCACCGAGGCCGTGCCAGGCATGGGCTCGACCTGTCGCGCCAGGGGATCAGCGCGCGCGCGCGAGTGGCCGTCGACACACCGGATTTCAAACTTATAGCGGTCGCCGGGCGTGGCGCCCGGCACAAAGATTTCCCAGATTCCCGACTGGCCGAGCGACCGCATCTGGTGCACACGGCCATCCCAGCCGTTGAAGTCGCCCACCACACTCACCGACCGGGCATTGGGCGCCCACACGGCGAAGCCCACACCAGCGACGCCATCCACCTCTCGCGCGTTGGCCCCCAGCCGGGTCCACAGCGCCCCGTGCCGGCCCTCTGATGTCAGGTGAAGGTCGAGGTCCCCGAGGGTGGGCAGAAAGGCGTATGGATCGCGTATGTCCACCGCAGAACCCTGCGCCGGGGTGATGCGCAGCCAGTAGTTGGGCGGGGTGAGGCCACCCACCCGTCCGCCGAAGATGCCCGCGTCGTGCAGAGGCGCCAGCGCCGTTGGGGTACCGTCGCCAGCAATCACCTCGATGCGCCGGGCGCCGGGCACGCATGCATGCACCATGTGCGTGCCATCGGGCAGGGGATGTGCACCCAGCACGCCATGTGGGTCGGGCAACGTGCAATTGGCGATCGCGTTCACGACGTCGGATCCACTCATGGACCGTCGAGAACCCGGACGAGCGCGGCGACGGGGATGCGCACCCAGTCGGGGCGGTAGGCCATCTCGTATCGGAGCTCGTACACGGCCTTCTCCACCTCGAACAGATGAAGGAGCGTATCGGTGGATGCCTGGCTCACGGGCAGCAGCACCGGGTCCACGCCGTCGAGATACCCCCGCAGCATGGCTACCCGCATGGCACCCTCCGCCCCATCGGCCACCGCGATGCCGTCGCACCCGGCCACTGCACAGGCGTACGACAGCGAACGCGAAAGGCCAGCGACGTCACGCAGCGGCGACCTGCGGCGGCGGCGGTCGCGCATGGCCCGGGCGGGCTCGCCCTCGAAGTCGATGATCCACCATGCACCGGACTCGTCGATCAGTGCCTGCCCGAGATGGAGGTCACCGTGCACGCGGATGGCGCGGCCCAGATCATCCACGGCGGCCAGCGCGCGTACGTGCTCACGCAGTTCCGCCTCGCGGCCGCGCAGCGGATCGAGGTCCGGATCGTCGCCAAACGCGGCATAGGCCTCGCGGATCTCCTCGTCGATGGTCGCGAGCGTCAGGTCGAGGTGCACCGGGTCCTTCACTTCGGGGGAGAAGTCGGGGTTGTCGTGATCACTGCCCAGTACCGCATGCATGCGGCCAACGACACCCCCCAACTCGGCCATGGCCGCAGGCAGCACCGCCGGGTCGTTGGCAAGGGCGTCACGCACGAACTGCCAGCCATCTACGCCGTCATCCACGTAGGCCTGTGCGATACCGAGCGTGGCCTTGAGGTCTCCACCGGCGACCTCGCACCAGCCGAGCAGGGGTGGCACCGACGGAAATCCGTGCGCGCACAGAAAACGCGTCATTTCCAACTCCGGGCCGTCACCGGGCTCGAGGTGGCGGTAGGTCTTCACCACGGCGGCATCGCCCACCACGAACGACGAGTGGCTCTGCTGCACGTCGAGTGGCCGGGCCGGGCCAGGTGGGATCGCGGTGGACGGCACCCCGTGGAAAGTGATGGCCTCGCTGCCGTCCACCGTTTCGGCGCCCTCATCAAACAGCGCGGCGATCACGGCACACGCATCGGGGTGGTGCAGGGCATCATCCACGGCCAGATCTCCGACGGTGGCAATGGCATTGGGCGCCTCGCTGAGCGGCAGAAACACGAGCGGCAGTTGATAGTGCTCGCGCGCTCCCGACGTGAGCACCGCCGCGACGATCGCAATCACCACCGGGCGGTCTCCTCCGGAGATGACGGTCGATGCGGTGAGTTCCACACGCACGAGACCGCGCTCGTCTGGGCGAAACCAGCGCCGCGATAGCAGCCATTCGCGAAGCACATCTCCCGAGATCGACGCGAGGGCCTCAGCCGGCTGCACGCGCCTCCACTTCGCCGGGGTTGCTCGTGGCGGGCATATCGTCGGCCTCCGCCAGATCGGCGAGGAGAAACCAGAAGAATCCGCGAGGGGCCAACGTGAGCAAGTACGGCCACTCGCCGACATCGGGGAAGCGCGTGGCACCGAGCATCTCCACCGGCGTGCGCCCCTCGAACTGCCGCAGGTCGAGTTGCACGGGCTGGGCCGACCGCGACATGTTGTGGACGCACATCGCGATGTCATCCTCGTACTCGCGCAGCACCGCGAAGATCGCCGGGTTGTCGGGCCGAAGAAGGGTGCAGGTGCCGAGCCCGAACACCGGATGCGCCTTGCGCAGCTCGATGAACCGCTGCAGCCACCTGAGGAACGATGTGGGTGTGCGCAGGTGCGCCTCGACGTTGACGGCCTGGTACCCGTACACCGGGTCCATGAGCGGTGGCGAATAAAGCTGCGCGAAGTCGGCGCGGGAGAATCCGCTGTTCCTGTCCCCCGTCCACTGCATTGGCGTGCGCACGCCATCACGATCGCCCAAGTACACGTTGTCGCCCATGCCGATCTCGTCGCCGTAGTAGAGCACCGGGCTCCCCGGGAGTGCGAACAGCAGGGCGTGCATCAACTCCATTTCGTCGCGGCCATTGTCAAGCAGTGGTGCCAAGCGACGGCAGATCCCCAGATTCAGCTTCATACGCGGGTCCTTTGCGTACTCCGCGTACATGTAATCGCGCTCATCGTCGGTGACCATCTCGAGCGTGAGCTCGTCGTGGTTGCGCAGAAACATTCCCCACTGGCACGTGTCGGGGATGTCGGGGGTGCGCTCCATTATCTCGTAGAGCGGTGCCGCCTCCTCGCGGCGAGCGGCCATGAACATGCGTGGCATCACCGGGAAGTGGAACGCCATGTGGCACTCGTCACCATCGCCGAAGTACTGCACCACGTCCTCGGGCCACTGGTTGGCCTCGGCCAGCAGCACGCGATCGGCGTACTCGGCGTCCACCGTCTGGCGCACCTCGCGCAGGAACGCGTGGGTCTCGGGGAGGTTCTCACAGTTGGTGCCGTCACGCTCGTAGAGGTAGGGCACAGCATCGAGCCGGAATCCATCGAGCCCGATGTCGAGCCAGAATCGCAGCACGTCGAGCATGGCCTCGCGCACGGCCGGGTTGTCATAGTTGAGGTCGGGCTGGTGCGAGAAGAACCGGTGCCAGTAGTAGGCACCGGCCACCGGGTCCCACGTCCAGTTGGAGGATTCCGTATCGATGAAGATGACCCGGGCATCCTCGTACCGGTTCGGGGTATCCGACCACACGTAGAAGTCGCGCTCTGGCGTGCCCGGTGCGGCTTCGCGTGCACGACGAAACCACGCGTGTTCGCTCGACGTGTGGTTCATCACCAGGTCAGCGATAACACGGATTCCGCGCTCGTGGGCGACCTCGATGAACCGCGCCACATCATCCATCGTCCCGTAGTCGGGATGCACCGCGTAGAAGTCGGCGATGTCATAGCCGCCATCGCGCAGTGGCGACGCGTACATGGGTAACAGCCACACGCAATCAATGCCGAGCCAGGCGAGGTAATCAAGCTTCTCGGTGAGCCCCTCGAAGTCGCCGGACCCATCACCATTACCGTCGAAGTATCCACGCAGGTGAATCTCGTAGAAGACCGCGCGCTTGAACCAGAGCGGATCGCCCGCGAGCCAGCGGCTCGTCGCGGCCCGATCGACCGGAGCCGACGTCACGGGCCGTTCACGGCGAACACGTGGGCCGGGGCCTCGCCCGGATCGAGTCGCACGTAGTTGTCGCCGACCTGCCAGAGATACTCGGTGCCGTCGAGCAGATCGGTGACGGCGAGACCGGTGCCTGGCAGCAGGTCGTCGGGGATCCGGACCAGGCCCTCGTGCACGGCCCGCGGGTCGAGGTTCACCACGACGACGATGAGGTTGCGGCCCCACTCGCGGGCGTACGCGATGAGCGCATCGTTCCGGGTATCGAGGAACCGCACGTTGCCCAGTTGCTGGAGGGCAGGGTTGACACGCCGGATCCCGTTGAGCAGGCCGATGAGGGGAAGGAGCGGTCCGTCAAGTGACCTGGTGCGCAGCGCGTACTTCTCGCTGTCGAGGTACTCCTCCGATCCCGGTTCGGCGGGTTCGCCCTCGAACGACTCGAATCCCGAGTAGAGGCCCCAGCTCGGCGAGAGGGTGGCCGCGAGCACCGCGCGCAGCGCGAACGCTGGCGGCCCTCCCTGCTGTAACTCGGCGGTGAGGATGTCGGACGTGTTGACGAAGAAGTTGGGCCGGAAGAATTCGCGCTCGGGCACAGACGCCAGCTCGGAGACGTACTCCGTGATCTCCCAGCGCGTGGTCTTCCAGGTGAAGTAGGTGTACGACTGCTGGAACCCGGCCTTCGCGAGTTCCTGCATCACCGCCCGGCGGGTGAATGCCTCGGCCAGAAACACCACTTCGGGGTCACTTGCGCGCACCACCGCGATGAGCCATTCCCAGAATGCGATGGGCTTGGTGTGCGGATTGTCCACCCGGAACACCCGCACCCCACGGTCCACCCAATACCGCACCACCTTCAGGATCGCCCGCCACAGGCGCTTCCAATCGGGGCTGTCGAAGTTGAGGTTGTAGATGTCCTGATAGCGCTTGGGCGGGTTCTCCGCGTACTTGAGCGTGCCGTCGGGGCGGCGGTGAAACCATTCAGGGTGCTCGCGCAGCCATGGATGGTCGGGCGAGCACTGCAGCGCCAGATCAAGCGCGATATCGATGCCGAGCGCCCCTGCATCGGCCACCAGGGCATCGAAATCGTCGCTGGTACCCAGATCGGGATGAATCGCCGTATGCCCGCCGGCATCCCCACCGATGGCCCACGGGCTGCCGGGGTCGTCGGGCGCCGCCACCAGGGCGTTGCCGCGCCCCTTGCGGTGGGTCACCCCGATGGGGTGGATCGGCGACAGGTACAGCACGTCGATTCCCAGCTCGGCGAACTGCGGCAGGTGCTCACGTACGCCCGCGAAGCCACCCCAGGAGCGTGGGAAGAGTTCGTACCACGACCCGAACCGTGCACGTACCGGGTCGACGGCCACCACGTGCTCCGTACTCAGCGCCTCGTCGGTCCGCGCCACGTGGCCGTCGAGAGATGCGGCGACGGCTGGCCCAAGAAGCGACGAGGGATCAGCGCCAGTCTCCACCGCCGCCGCCGCCGCGGTGAGGGCACGGCGATCCTCGCCGCGAGCACGTTTCGCGGCGTCACGGATGAGTCTGAGGCCCTCCGACAGCTCGCCGGTCAGGTCATCCTGATCCGCCTCGAGCTTGCGCTTGAGTTCATCGAGCCACGAGGCCACTGGATCAACCCATGCGACCACCCGGTACTCCCACGGGCCGAGTGCGTCCACCGCGAACTCACCTTGCCAGCGAACACCACCAAGGTGGGCGTCAACGGGCCGCATTGGTGCCTCCTCCCACTTGCGCCGCCCTGGCGACCGGTACTGAACCGCGGCGCGCATCTGCTCGTGGCCGTCGCAGATGATTGCGGCGCCCACCTCCACGACATCGCCCTGACAGCGCCGGGCCGGATATGCCCCGCAGTCGACCGTTGGCGTGACAGCACCGATACGAATGCGGGCAGGTGGTGCATCAGGAAGCTTCGCGGTCTGTGCCATTGGAGATGACGATGCTAGGACCCATTCCATGCCAACCGCGCGAAGTACTTCAGGGGTGCAACTCCACGTGTCATCGCTTCCGGGCGGGCGCCTTGGTCCCGAGGCGCGGTCGTTCATCCAGTGGCTTGAGCGAGCGGGGCAGTCGTGGTGGCAGGTGCTCCCCCTCGGACCCCCCGGGCCAGGTGGGTCACCCTACGAGTCACCATCTGCATTCGCCGGGTGGCGCGGCTACCTCGAACTCCCTGATGCCCCGGTCAGTCGGGACGATGAGGCGGCATTCCTTGAGCGCCACGTCGTGTGGGCCTCGGGGTGGGCAGCGTGGGCCGGGCAGGGTGCGATCGCCGATCAGGTGCGGTTCGAACGCGAGTGGACCGCACTCCGCCGGCACGCCGCCGATCACGGGGTGGGCCTCGTCGGTGACATGCCCTTCGCCGTCGCCACGCACGGGGCCGACACGCGTGTGCATCCTCGGCTGTTCGTCCCAGGGCTTGAGGGTGGCGTTCCGCCCGATGCGTTCTCCCGCACGGGCCAGCTGTGGCGCACGGCGGTGTACGACTGGCCCGCCCACAGGCGTTCCGGGTACGCATGGTGGGTAGCCCGCCTCGCGCAGGCGGCGGCCATGTTCGACCTGGTCCGGCTCGATCACTTCCGCGGCATGGTGGCCGCGTGGACGGTTGCGGCGGGAGCCGAGGACGCGCGGGGAGGACGCTGGCGCAGAGGACCGGGCGCCGCGCCATTCGAAGCGGCCTCCCGCCTTGGGGCGATGCCCCCGCTCATCGCCGAGGACCTCGGGGTGATCACGCCGGCGGTCGAGCACCTGCGGCAGAACCTGGGACTCCCGGGGATGCGCGTGCTGCAGTTCGGGTTCGATCTGGCAGACCCCCAATCACTCCACGCCCCCGGGGCGTGGCCACGCAATGCGGTGGGGTACATCGGCACGCATGACAATGACACCGCTGCCGGGTGGTGGGAGTCGCTCGGGGCCGGCGAACGAGCACGGGTGGCCGCCGCTCTCCCGGGATCGTCGCGGGCGAAGATGCCCTGGCGGCTCATTGAACTGCTCGGGCAGTCGCCCGCAGCCACCGTGATCGTGCAGGCGCAGGATGTGCTCGGGCTCGGCTCGACCGCTCGCATGAACATGCCGGGTCGACGTCGCGGGCAGTGGCGATGGGCCCTTACGCCGGGCGCGCTCACAGCCCGGCGGGCGACGCAGTTGCGCGCCATCACCCGCGACGCGGGCCGCTAAGGGCGGGCCTCGGCCGTCGGGTACGACCCCAGTGCCACCACGTGGGCAATCCCGCCCCGCTCAATTGCGTCGAGCGCTGTGGACAGCGGCAGGTCGCGTGCACGGCTCCCTTCGGCGTCAATGAAGAACACGTAACGGCCCAGACCCGTACGAGCGGGGCGACTCTCGAGTCGACTCAGGTTGACCGCCCGAAGCGAGAACTCCTGCAGGATCGACAGCAGCGCACCGGGCCGGTCTCTTGGGATGGCACAGATGATGGATGTCGTGAAGGCCCCGGCACCCGTGGCATCCACCTCGTCGCGGCCCACCAATACGAATCGTGTGTGGTTCTCCATGGAGTCAGCCACATCCTCGGCCAGGACCACGCCGCCATAGATCTCGGCGGCACGGAGGTTGCCGATCGCCGCCTCGGGCTGCTGCGACTCCACCACCGCGCGCACAGCATCGGCGGTGGAGAGTGCCGCTGCCACCTCGGCTCCGGGCAGCATCTCGGTCAGCCAACGGCCGCACTGGGCGGTGGCATGGGGATGGCTCTGCACGCGGGTGATCTCGGCGAGCGCCAGCCCCGGGCGGGCGATGAGGTGATGGCGGATCGGGTGGATGACCTCGCCGCGGATCACGATGTCACCCGCGTAGGTCACCAACTGGTCGAGCGTCTGCGTGACGCCGCCCTCAATGGCGTTCTCGATGGGCACCAGCGCCTGTGCCACCTCGCCCGTCGATACCGCCTCGAAACACGCCGCGATGCTCGGCTTCGGCACCTCCCGCGCGGCGGCCTCAGCGCCCACTAGGGCGATGAGGGCCTCCTCGCAGAACGTGCCCGGCGGACCGAGGTAGGCGATGCCTCCGCTCATGCGGTCATGACCGGAGGAACTAGAAGACGATCTTGACGGGGTATTCGGCCCGGTTGTTGTCGGTGCGTGTCTCATTGGGCACCGGCACCACCTCGACCTTGAGCACCGAGGCATCCCCGAACGTGGGGCTCTTCGGACCCGGCAGGGTCACCGACTGCTGTTGACCCGATTCGATCGAGGGAATGGACTTCTCCGAGATCTGGGCGTCCTTGGCGGATGCCGTGCTTGAGAACGTCACACGCACCACGACATTGGTCTCGGTGGCGTCACCGGCGTTCTCCACCGTGATCTGCCACTGCAACTTGTCGGATGCCTGGATCTGGGTCTCGGAGTCCGCCGACAGGGCGAGGCCCTCGGGAAGCGCCTGCACCGATGTGATGCCCGTGCCGCGAAGCACGCCCGACGTGGAGGTGGTGTCGGTGCCCGACAGCGCGCTGCCGCCCGTGCGCTGGAGGCCCGGGATGAGCTGGGCGGCGCCGGTGGGCGAGGACTGGTCGGCACGGATGCCGCCCAGGAAGAACTGGCGATCGGGAACCTGCACACCCGTTACGTCGGCATCGGCAAGCGCGCGCTTGGCAGGGCCCACGAACGAGTCCTGATAGATGACGTCACTCGCGAGAAACCGCTGCATGGCGCTGGCCAGGGTGGCCGACGAGTACGCGCGGTTCTTTGAATCGATAACCGATGGCAGTGAGTCGGCCAGCGCCTTCAGGCCGGTCACGCGGTACTGCAATGCGGTGACCAGGCTCTGGTTGGGAGCCGACAGCGAATCGGGCGACTCGAGGCTCTCGGCCTGACCCACCAGGGACTGGGCCTTGTTGGAGAGGTCGCGTACCTGCACCTGCAACTCGGCCGCCTTCGCACCGTTCTGGTTTGCGAGGACCTGCTGGAGGGAGTCACCCTCCTTGGCCGAGGCAGTCACGATCGTTGTGACATCACCCATGTACGACTTGTAGGAGTCCTCCAGCTGACTGCGGCGACACCCCTGGATGACGAGCGTGGAGATGATGATGAGGATGATGACGCCGGCAATCGCGATTCCGATGCGCACCGCCGGCTTCTTGAGCGCTGCGGAGCCGCCGCCCGGCATGGAGCGGCGCGAGCCACCACCGCCACCGCTGCTGCCGCCACTGCCGCCGGAGCCGCCGCGTCGACGGCCGCCACCCGACCCACCACGCCCCCGACGGCTGCCGCCGGAGTCGCTGCCACTGCGCGAGGACCCGGAGTCCGACGATGGCTCACGTGCGGCATCGTCGGGAAGCGGCCCCGAGATACCCGTGGGCTGGTCGTCATGACCGTGATCTGTACCCGTGTCGTCCATGTCCACTTCAGCGACCCCCCGCTACGTAACGCGTGATGCAGTCCGGAGCAGATGCGCGCCCCGAGAGGACGCGCTGATTGAGATGGGCGAGGGGGGACTCGAACCCCCACGTTCTTACGAACACTGACACCTGAAGCCAGCGCGTCTACCAATTCCGCCACCCGCCCGGTGACCGGCCCTGAGGCGGCAGGATGCTAGCGCAACCGCCGTGGCCGGAACCTGCACGGGTGATGTCTACGATCGGCGTTTCGTTCGGCGCCGCGACAAGGATTCCTCTGCCAGCGGTGGAAGGCCACTTCGCCAGATGCGCATGCCCGGATCAACCACCTCACCCACACGTGCCCATGGACAGGGCCGCGTACTCGGCCGTTACGACCTCCAGGAGGTCATCGGCCGGGGCGCCACCTCGCGCGTCTATCGGGCCCTCGATCGCGCCACAGGGCGGGATGTCGCGGTGAAGGAGATCCCCATCGATCTTGGCCTGGAGAGGCGCGTGGGGGCCGAGATCCGGGCGGCATCGCGGCTTGAGCACCATGGCGTGGTGCGCATGCTCGACTGGGGCGAGGACAGCGAATCGCTCTATCTCATCTCCGAACTGATCGACGGACCATCGCTGGAGCGGGTGTACGCCGACACGCCTCCGGGCGACCGCGCTGCTGCCGAGATGGCCGCAGACGTGCTCGATGCCCTTGCGCATGCGCATGAGCGCGGTGTGATCCACCGCGACATCAAGCCCGCCAACATCCTGGTTGACGACGACGGCCACGCCCGGGTGACCGATCTGGGAGTGGCCCGGCTCTCCGGTGAGAGCGGAATGACCCAGACTGGCGGCGTGGTGGGCACCATGGCGTACATGGCGCCCGAGCAGGCAACGGGCGAGGTCGTGACCGGTGCTGCCGACGTATGGGCCGCCACGCTGGTGCTGTACGAGGGGCTCACAGGCAGAAATCCCCTGCTGGGCGCCAGCCCGGCAGATACCGCGCGCCGGGCGGCGCTCGGCGAGGTGGCGCCCATCCGCACGCTCCGCCCCGACCTGCCGGAGCGCCTGTCGCGGGCCATCGATGCCGGGCTCTCGCCCGACCCGAATGCGCGCCCCGATGCCGCACGCCTGGCGCGCGTGGTGCGCGAGGAAGCCGATGAGCTGCCCGAGGGCCGTGGCAAGCGCGCCATCGCACTGCTCTCGGGGCCGCTCCCGCCCGCGCTCACCGGAGCCGCCGCCGCCATTCTGGGCGGCATGATCGCCGAGCGCGGGTTCAGCACCAGCACCTTCGGCACCGCGGGCATCGCCCTGATCGCCGGCATCATCGGCGCATGGCGAGCGCCCGTGGCGGCACTCGGCCTGGTGCTGCTGGCGGGAGCCGGCATGGCCACCGCTGCGCCAGCATTCACCGGAATCGCCGTCATCATCGCGCTGCTTCTGGTGATGACCGGATCACGACATGGTCGACTCATCCTGCTTCCGGTGCTTGCGCCGGTGCTTGCGGCGTGGGGCCTGTTGCCGCTGTACGCCATCGCGGCGGGATCCACCCGATCAGTGGCATCCCGCATATGGACATCTGTGGCGGGAATGCTCGCCGTGCTTGCCTGGCAGATCGTGGCCGGGGCCTCGTCGTTTATGTTCACCGGCGGCGAACAAGGGGGCATTTGGGATCGCCTGAAGGGGGTGCGATCGCCCATGGCAGCAGGGGATCTGCTGCTCCGTCCCCTCGGTGCGCACCCACAGGCGCTGATCGCTGCCGGCCTCATGATTGCGGCGGCGCTGACATGGCCTTTGGTGCTGCGATCACGGGGTACCGCGCGCATCTCCACGGCAGTGCTGTGGGGGGCAGGAGTGACCATCGCCGCCGGCTTGTTGGGGGGCGGAGGCCTGTGGGCGGTCGGAGCCGTGATCCCCTCGGCTATCCTCGCCATTGCCTGGGCGGCTCGGCCATGGCGCGTATTCACGCGTGGTGATGCCGGGCAGTCGCCCTCCGTTGACGGAATGGTGGGATGAGCGCACTCCGGAGCATCGAGCAGAAGATTGAGGGCCTGGTCGAGAAGACCTTCGGCCGGATGTTTCGCAGCACGCTCCAGCCCGTGGAGCTGGCGCGACGTCTGGCACGCGAGATGGAGGACCACAAGACCGTCTCGGTGTCGCGCGTGTACGTGCCAAACCAGTACACGGTGTACCTCTCGCCAACCGATCGCCGGCAGTTTGCATCGTACGAATCGTCGCTCGTCATCGAGTTGGGTTCGTACCTCGAGGCCCACGCCCGCAGCGAGGGGCTGTCGCTCCTGTCCATGCCGCGCATCCGCCTGGAGACCGACGACGACCTGCGCCCCGGCGAGTTCGGCATCGCGTGCCGCATGGTGGACCCAGGGCGCCCCGGCATCGAGGTGCCGGGCGAAGAGCCCGTGGAGCCGCTGCCGCTTCCCGCTGAGCCGCTGTCCAACGAGGCCCTTGACGCCGTGAGCGGCACACAGGTGCTGAGTGCCGAGCAGGCCCGTGCGGCAGGCCTGGTGCGCGAGGAGGTCACCGTCTACGTGGGCGGCCAGCCCAACCGCGTGGCGCGCAAGGTCACCACGCTGGGGCGAAGCCGCGACTGCGACATCGTGGTGCCCGACCCGAACGTGAGCCGCGTGCACGCCGAGATCCGCCACGAGGGCCTCGAGTACACGTTGGTGGACCTTGGCTCCACCAACGGCGTGGAGGTCAACGGCAAGCGCGTGATGCGTCATGCCCTTCGCGATGGTGACCAGGTGAGCCTGGGTGGCGCCGAGATCGTTGTGGAACGCCGATGATCACACCGGGGCCACGCAGGCGCCGGTCGGAGTGACCGGGGAGCACCGGTGACCGAGACGGGGCTCATCATCGGGCAGGCCGTCTTTCTCCTGCTCCTATTCGTGTTTATCGGCGCCGTCGTGCGTGCGTCGGTGCGCGCCCTGCGCACGGCTGAGATCGAGGTGCGCCCGCCCGATCCGTCGGAGATGGCCCCGGCCCAGCCCAGGGCGCCCTCACCGGGAGCGGCTGCGCAGACAGTGGTGGGCGGGGGAGTCGCCCAGACGGTGCGAAAGCCGCACGCCGTCATGCCCGAGAACGCGGGAATTGCCGCCAAGCCCGAGATCGCACGTGCGGCGGCGGCGATGGACCCGCACCTCATCGTGACGCAATCCACCAGCCTTCAGGTGGGAACGCGATATGACGTGGCGGGAGGGGCGACGATCGGCCGATCGAAGTCCTCGCGCATCCCCGTGACCGATCAATTCATCTCACACACCCACGCCCGCGTGTTCCGTCGCGGCCACTTCTGGTTCGTGGAGGACCTGGGGTCGCTCAACGGCACGTTCATCAACGGCAGCCGCATCTCGGGTGAGCAGCAACTGCACCTGCGCGACGAGATTCGCGTGGGCGAAACCGTGCTGCGGTGGGAGGACTGACCATGCGCGACGATCTGGCCCTCACCGAGCTCGCATCGGCATCCGACGTGGGTCGCGTGCGGTCCGACAACCAGGACCTCGACCTGCTGGCACCGCCGCTCATCGCGGTGGCCGACGGAATGGGTGGGCACAAGGGCGGTGCCACCGCAGCGCGCATGGCCGTCGATTCGCTTCGCGAGGTGGGTACCACCACCGACCCGGCTGCCCTGTTGGGTGCGCTGAAGCAGGCGAACACGGCGATCGCCGCCGCAGCGGTGGCCGACCCGGACCTGGAGGGCATGGGCACCACCACCACAGCGGGGTTTGTCGACGCAGGCGTGCTCTATCTGGTGCACGTGGGTGATTCACGCGCCTACCTGGTGCGTGACGGGCGCATGGTGCAGGTAACCGACGACCACTCCATCGTGGCCGAGATGGTGCGGCGGGGGGCACTGTCGGAGGCCGACGCCGAGCACCACCCCGCGCGCCACGTGATCACCCGGGCCCTGGGAGTGGACGCCGACGTGGAGGTGGACGCCCTGCGGGTTGATCTGGAGCCCGGGGACGTTGTGCTGCTGTGCACCGACGGCTTGTCGGGTCCGGTGGATGACGATGAGATCCTGGCCGCCATCGAGGGCGCAGGCACCCTGAACGACGCGGCGGCCACGCTGATCGCCCTGGCCAATGATGCGGGTGGGCCGGACAACGTCACCGTGGTGCTCGCCCGGGTGGACGCGGTCACCCGGGAGGCGGCGGCGGCGGGATGACCGCGCACCTCGCACTGGTGGAGCTGGCCCGGGCCACCGACGTGGGCCGCGTGCGCGGCCACAACGAGGATCGCCATCTCGTGCGTCCGCCCATCGTGGCGGTGGCCGACGGCATGGGTGGGGCGCAGGCCGGCGAGGTGGCCGCGGGAATGGCCGTGCAGGCGCTCGAAGCATTGCCGCTCTCCCCACGGCCCGGCGACCTGAAGCGCGCCGTGGAGCGGGCAAACAAGGACATCCGCCAGGCCGCCGCCGGCGACGCCGGGCGGTCAGGGATGGGCACGACCGTGACCGCATGCATGCTGGGCGACGAAGGCCGGATGTATGTGGTGCACGTGGGCGATTCACGTGCCTATCTGGTGCGCGAAGGCGAGCTTCGACGCCTTACCGACGACCACTCCGTGGTGGCCGAGCTGGTGCGTGGCGGGGCGCTCACCGAGGAGCAGGCCGACCGCCATCCGCAGCGCAACGTCATCACGCGCGCGGTGGGTGCGCAATCGGACCTGACACCCGACTCGTTTCAGGTGCCAGTGCAGGACGGCGACGTCATCATGCTGTGCACCGATGGCGTATCGGCGGCCATCGGCGACGCGGCGATCACCCGCATCATGCTGGCCGGTGGGTCGCTCGCCGATGCCGCCCATGCGCTGGTGGAGGCTGCTGACGCATCGGGGGGCGAGGACAACGCCACCGTGGTGATGGCGCGTATCGGCACCGGCGAGCCGGCCACCGTGCCGGACCCGGTCGAGTTCGTGCCACCAACCCCGCGCATGGCGACGCTGCCGCGCCCCTTGGTGGAGCCCACGCACCGCACGGGCCGGTCGCCACAGCCCGGTCGTGTGCTGGAGCACGTACCCCGAGCCCGTTCGAAGATGCTGCTCATCATTGCCGCGGTCGTCGTGGTGGTGGGGCTCATCGTGGGTGGCGTGGCATGGGCATCGTCGCGCTCGCACGTGGTGCAGGCCGATGATTCCGGGCAGTTGCGCCTGTACAACGGGCTGCCCTACTCACCCCTCGGTATCTCACTGCTCAATGATGGGCAGGTGATCGGCGTGCCGGCGGCGACCGTACTGGCCGAGGAGCCATCCGCACTCGAGCAGGGCATACAGGGCGAGGGTGAAGCCACCGCGCTGGCCGTGCGCCTGGCATGGCACTACGGCATTCCCACCACCTGGGACGCGCCCAGCGCCGCGCCGGTCCCCGTGGCCACGCCCGCAAAGAAGAAGGCGGCGAAGACGAGCGCCAAGGCGGCTGCGGCGCAGAAGAAGAAGGCGGCTGCGGCGCAGGCGGCGGCCCGGAAGCGCGGATGAGGCTGCGCACCCGCGAGATGTACTTCCTCGTTCCCGGCCTGCTGCTGGGAATACTCGGTCTGGCCGCCGCGGCATCGGCGCGCACCGACAGCCTGCAGGCGGGTCCGTGGCAGACCGCTCTGGGCGTGGCCATGGTGTTTGTGGTGATGCACGCGGTGCTGCGCCTTCGTGCGCCGTATTCAGATCCGTATCTGGTGCCCATCATGGCGGCGCTCACGGGAATCGGTCTGGCAGAGCTGTACCGCATCGATCCGGCGCTGGCCGGCGAGCAGGCGCTGTGGATGACCCTCGGCGGCATCGTGTTCTGCGCGATCATCGTGTTTCTTCCCGATCACCGCATACTGGAGCGCTACCGCTACGTGATCGGCCTCACGGCCGTGGGCCTGCTGGTGGCCACCATGGTGTTTGGCACCACCGTCAACGGATCCCGCCTGTGGATCTCGGTGGGCGGCAGCCAGCGCGTGCAGCTTGGGGAGCTGGCCAAGGTGCTGGTGGTCATCTTCCTGGCCGGGTACCTGCGCGAGAAGCGCGAGGTGCTGGCCATTCCCACCGAGCGCAGGTTTGGCATGGACCTGCCGGCGTTCCGTCATATGGCACCGATCCTGCTGTTCTGGGGGCTGGCGTTGGTCGTGGTGGTGGCCCTGAACGACTTCGGTACCGCGCTGCTGTTCTTCGGCGTGTTCCTGGCCATGCTCTATCTGGCCACGGGGCGTGCGCTCTACGTTGGCCTGGGCATGGGGATGTTTGTGGCGGGGTCGTTATTCATCTGGGCGACCGTGCCCAGAATCGGCGTGCGCGTGGGGTCGTGGCTCAATCCGTTTGATGATTCGCAGGGCAACGGGTACCAGATGGTGCAGTCGCTCTATGCGCTTGCCGACGGCGGATTAGTGGGTCCGGGATTTGGCCGGGCGCTGCTTGTGACCCCCGGAGGAACCCCGCGCATCCCCGAATTGCAGACCGACTTCATTTTCAGCGCGGTCGCGGACGACCTCGGATTCGTTGGATCCGTCGGGGTCATGCTTCTCTTCATCCTGTTCATGGCTCGGGGGTTCGCGATTGCGACCGCCGCGCGTGACGGCTTCAGCAAACTTCTGGCTGGCGGCCTGACCGCGGTGGTCGGACTTCAGGCATTCATCATCATTGGCGGCATCGTGCGCCTTGTGCCGCTGACTGGCGTCACGCTGCCGTTCATGTCGTACGGGGGATCAAGTGTGGTGGTCAACTTCGGCATCGTCGCGATCCTGCTGATCATCAGCCAGCGCTCGCGCCAGGGACTGATTGATGCGGTGCATGGGGCGCCGGCCCCATGAATCGATCCATCAAATCGCTGTATCTGGCCCTGGCCGCAGGATTTGGCGTGCTCATCCTCATGCTGGGCTACTGGCAGGTGATTGCCGCCGGTGGCCTGAACGAACGTGCAGACAATCCGTACCACTTCGAGAAGCAGCGCCTGGTGGACCGCGGGCGCATCATCTCGGCCGACAAGGTGGTGCTGGCCGAAAGCGTTGCCTACAGGCAGAAGAGCAAGCGCTACTACCGCCGTTACTACCCGCAGGGTGCATTGGCGGCGCAGGTGGTGGGCTACGCCACCCCGCAGCAGGGATCCACCGGGCTGGAGCAGCAGTACAACCAGTATCTGGCGGGCAGCTACGGCGCGGGCGCGATTCTCGACAAGCTGCGCGCCGCGGAGAAGGAGGGCGCCGACATCCGTCTGACCCTCGACACGCGGGTACAGAAGACGGCTGAAGCACTGATCTCGGGGAGTCGTGGCGCTGTGGTGGCCATCGACCCGAGGACCGGACAGGTGCTCGCACTGGCATCATCCCCGGCGTTCGACCTCAATCAGGTGGCGTCCGACTTCGCAACGATTCGTAAGCAGAGTGGCGCGCCGCTGGTCAACCGCGCAACGCAGGGCAGGTACCCCCCCGGTTCGACGTTCAAGGTGGTCACCGCCACCGCGGCGCTGGACAGCGGCAAGTGGAACCCCTCATCCACATTTGACGACACCGGGAAGTACGTGGTTGACGGGCAGACCATCAGGAATGACGGGGGTATCAAGTTCGGCGTGCATAACTTCACCGACGCACTCACGTTTTCCATCAACACCACGTTCGCCCAGGTGGGCAAGCGGCTGGGTCCGTCGCGTCTGGGGGGCGAGATGACCAAGTTCGGATTCGGCCGCCCGGTGGAAATCGACCTGCCATCGGATGAGGTGGCCGTGTCAGGTCGCTACCGTAACGGCAAGCTGCTCTCGAATACCCAGCGGGATGAGGACGCCGCGCGTATTGCAATTGGTCAGGAGAACCTGCTGGTGACCCCCTTACAGATGGCAATGGTGGCCGGTGCGGTGGCCAACGGTGGCCGCATGCAGCGGCCGTATCTGGTGAAGCGCGTCATCACAAAGGATGGCGTGGTGGTGAAGCAGCAGAACCCCGAGACACTCGATTCGGTGTCCAGCGCGTATGTCTCGTCCGAGGTGGCCCGCATGATGCAGAACGTGGTGCGCGAGGGAACTGGTACCAAGGCCGGTCTTTCCGGACTGTCCGTGGCCGGCAAGACCGGTACCGCGGAGACGGGCGACCCCAATCGCAACCAGGCCTGGTTCATCGGATTCGCACCTGCTGACAACCCGAAGGTGGCCGTGGCAGTGGTGATTGAGGACACATCAGGAACCGGCGGTCAGGTGGCCGCACCGATCGCAGGAGCGGTCATGCGCACGGCACTTTCGGCCACGCCCGTGCAGGGGGAGCCCCAGCCATGAGCATCGGACCGGGCAGTGAACTGGGCGAGCGCTACGAGCTGGGCCACCAGCTGGGAAGCGGCGGCATGGCCACGGTGTACCTGGCCTACGACAAGCTTCTGGACCGCGAGGTGGCGGTCAAAGTGCTGGCTGACCGCTTTGCACAGGACCCGGCATTCGTCGAGCGGTTCCGCCGCGAGGCGTCGGCCGCAGCGGGCCTGAACCACCCGAACATCGTGGCGGTGTACGACCGCGGCGAGGCCGAGAGTACGTACTACATCGTGATGGAGTACCTCTCGGGGCCGGACCTGAAGAAGGTCATCCGCGAGCAGGGTCCCCTCGATCCCGCGGTGGCGGTGGACAACGCCCTTCAGATCCTCTCGGCCCTCACCGCTGCGCACGGCGCGGGCATCGTGCACCGGGATATCAAGCCGCAGAACGTGATGGTGGGCGAGGATGGCCGCCTGCGCGTGGCCGACTTCGGCATCGCGCGCGCAGACGCCGATCAGCAGATGACCGAAGCCGGATCAGTCATCGGCACCGCTCAGTACCTCTCACCCGAGCAGGCGCAGGGCGAGGAGACCACAGCCGCGAGCGACACCTACGCGGTGGGAATCGTGCTGTACGAGATGCTCACGGGGCGCGTGCCCTTTGATGGCGACCGTCCGGTGACGGTGGCCATGAAGCAGATCAACGAGCCGCCCATCCCACCGAGGGTGTTCGAGTCGGGTATCCCGCACGAGCTTGACGCCGCGGTGTTGAAGGCCCTGTCGAAGCGCCCGGAAGACCGCTTCACCACGGCCGACGAGTTCAGCGCGGCACTCCTTGACATACGCGCCAGCATGTCCGGTGGCCAGCAGTCCACGCTCATCCTCACAGCCCCCACGGCAGTCGCCGGGGCGGTTGCGACCACGGAGACCCAGGCAATGGCAAATGGTGGCGGTGGACGCGGTGGTGGCGGTGGCGGACGCCAGCAGCAAAAGGGACGCAACAACCGGCCCGCCGTGTGGGGGATCGTCGCGGTGCTCATCGCCGCTCTTGCGGTGGCGCTCGCGCTTGCCCTCACCAGCGGTGGTGGCGACACCATCCCGGTGCCCGACATTGCCGGGTACGACGTACCGGCTGCCACCCGTGCCATCACCGATGTCGGGCTGAAGCCGGCGCAGCGCCAGGAGCCCAGCGACACCGTGCTGGCGGGTGTGGTTATTGGCAGTAACCCCGCCGCGGGCACCGATGTGGCCAAGGACTCCACGGTCACCATTCTGGTGTCCACCGGGCCGGCGCAGATCACCGTACCGAGTGTGCTCGACCAGACGGTGGAACAGGCGACGGCTGCCCTCGAGAAGGTGGGGCTGCAGGTCACCACCGTCCAGGTGGACAGCACGAAGGACATCGGCACCATCGTGAAGCAGGACCCGAAGCCGGGTACCACCGCGGCGTCTGGCGACACCATCACCCTGAGCGTGAGCAAGGGCACCACCAAGGTGACCGTGCCCGACGTCACGGGGAGCGACACCGCAACCGCCAAGGCCGACATCGCGCAGGCCGGGCTGACCGTGGGCAGCGTGAGCGAGGACGACGGCACCTCTGGCCAGTCGCCGGGCACCGTCGTGTCGCAGAGTCCGAGCGGGGGCTCATCTGCCGCCAAGGGGTCATCGGTCAGTCTCACCGTCGCGGCACAGTCGTCGGGCGTTGACGTGCCCGACGTCACCGGCAGCGATGCCAGCACAGCACGCAGCAAGCTTGAGAGCCTCGGGTTCAACGTGGTCTCGTCCGGTGCCGAGTCGTCACAGCCGGAGGGCACCGTGATCGACCAGACACCGGGTCCGGGATCGACCGTGACGTCGGGCAGCACCGTCACCATCATCGTGGCGTTTCCCACTGGCAGCGGGGGCGGCTCGGGGGCGGGTACCACCACCAAGAGTTCGGGTGGAGGATCGTCCCAGCCGCCGGCACCGAGCGGTGGCGGGGCATCGGGCGGCGGTGGCGCCCAGCCGCCGGCACCACCCGGATGAGGATTGCCGTCCTCGGGGGCGGCCGGAGCAGCGAGCATGACGTCTCGATCGCTTCGGCCGCGTCGGTGGCCGACGCCATCGACCCGTCGCTGCATGAGGTGATCAGGGTCACGATCGCCCGGGATGGTGCCTGGACGAGCGAGGGGCACCCCGTCGCCCTCGTGCCTGCAGGGGGCGACATCGCGCGGCTGGTACGCCTTGACGGCGGCGAAAGCGCCGACGTTGATCTGGTGTTCCCCGCCCTGCATGGTCCGTGGGGTGAGGATGGCACCGTGCAGGGCCTCTGCGAGACCGTGGGAGTGCCCTACGTGGGCGCCGACGTGGCGGCATCGGCCACGGGCATGGATAAGGCACTTTTCCACGTGCTGGCCACCGCAGCGGGGATTCCACGCGTCGAGACGGTGGTCATCCTGCATGCGCAGTGGCAGGCCGATCCGGCTGCGGTGCGCGATGAGGTGGCCAGCACCTGCGGATACCCGGCATTTGCGAAGCCCGCGCGCCTCGGGTCGTCATTCGGTATCAGCCCGGTACCCACGGCCGACGATCTGGACGCCGCGCTTGAGCTGGCATTTGCCCATGACGACAAGGCGCTCGTGGAGCGCCGGGCGCTTGGCCGCGAGGTCGAGGTGGGCCTGCTGGGCAACGCCGAGCCCCATGCGTCGCCCCTCGGCGAGATCCTCCATGACGCCGATTGGTATGACCACGACGCCAAGTACCAGCCCGGCGGCATGCGCCTGGCCGTGCCGGCCGATGTACCACCCGAGGTGCAGGAACGTGCCCGCGAGCTGGCCGTCGCGGCCTGGAATGCCATCGGCTGTTCAGGCCTCGCCCGCGTGGACTTCTTCCTTGAGGGCGATCAGCTGTACGTGAGCGAGATCAACACCATCCCGGGGTTCACCGACACCAGTGTGTGGGGGCGCCTCATGGCCGGCGACGGGTTCGCGTATCCCGAGCTGGTGCAGCAGCTCATCGAGCTCGCCACCGAGCGCCATGCCGCAAAGGCTGCGTACCGCGGATGATCCGCATCGGGGTGCTCGCCGACACGCACGTCGGTGAGTTCCTCGGCGCGCTGCCGCAGGTCGTGCTGGATGCGCTGGAGGGCAGCGACCTCATCCTGCATGCCGGGGACCTCTCCGATGGTTCGGTCATCCGTGACCTCGAGCGGATCGCCCCCGTCGTGGCCGTGCGCGGAGACCACGACCTGCCATCTGCCCCACGCCTGCCGCGCCGGGCGGTGATTCAGGTGGGGCGGCACCGGATTGGGCTCATCCACGGCAAGCGCCCCGGCACCGATGCACTCGTGGTGGCGGCGCACGCAGCGGCAGGCAGGCGAATCGGGTGGGATGCCGGCCGGGTGCGGGCAATGGCGCGCGCATTTGACGGCGTGGATGCCGTGGTATTCGGCCACTGGCACGAGGCGTTGATCGCCCACGTGGATGGCGTGCTGGTAATGAACCCAGGGGCGGTGTGCCCGTGGGGAAGCCTGGAGGGAGACCGCCAGCCCCGCCCCGGTGCCGCAGGAGTCGCCGACCGGCTGGTGCGCCGCTACCGCCGGCAACTGGGCCCGCAGGCAATGCGACCCTCTGTGGGAAGACTGACCGTGAGCGACGCGGGAATCACCGGAGAAATCCTCCCCACCCCCCGGTGCCAGTCACCGTACTGATCAGGTCACAACTGGTGACGACACACACCGTGCGTCTCTCGTAGGGCAAAAGCCGGTTTTGCAAACTGCCTGCTCAGCGAGACTTCACCCATCAATGGGGTCAGACCCCGGGCGGGGTCTGACCCCATACAGATTGGGTCACAAATGGTTACGAGGCTCGTCGCGCTCTTGGGTGGGCGCGGTCGAAGTCTTCCCGCAGGTGGCTTGCGGTGATGTGCGTGTACACCTCGGTGGTCACCGGGCTGGCGTGGCCAAGGTGGGCCTGGACGTACCGGATATCCACTCCCGCCTGCACCAGATGGGTGCCGCATGAGTGGCGCAGCGCATGGGGGAACACGCGCACGCCCTCCGACACCAGACCCGCCTTGTCGGCCGCGCGGTTTACCTCGCGCCACACGTCCGATCGCCCGATTCGCCGGCCGCGCGCGCCCAGGAATACGGCATCGGCATCGCGGTACTGCTGCTGGGCCTTGCGAGGGGTCACATCACGTGCGCGCAGTTCCGGTCGGCCCGTTGCCAGATACCGCGTGAGCACCTCGCGGGCCACCACCGGTACCGCCACGGCACGGTGCTTGCCGCCCTTGCCCAATACCACCACGTACGGATCGTCGAGGTCGTCGAGGTGGAGTGCTGACATGTCGAGGCCCGACGCCTCGGTGGCCCGCAGACCGCACCCGTAGAGCACCTCGATGAGCGCGTGGGTGCGAAGACCAAGCGGACCCGGCATGGCAGCCGCGGCGTCGCACAGACGGCGCATCTGCGACGGCGTGAGTGCCGACACCTCGCGCTGCAGACGCTCCTGACCGCGCGCGGCGGCAGATGGTGGTCGCAGGTCCTGCACAGGGTTGGGCAGTGCCAGCCCGCGCGACCACCAGCGGCAGAATGCGCGCACCGCGGCCACGCGGCGGGCACGGCTCGACTGCCGCCCCTCCAGTGCATCCCGCCAGCGCTGCCACCAATCGGGGGGGATGGCAGCCATCTGCAGAGCGGCCCGGCGGGCGCCCGGGTCATCCTCCACACCAAATGCTGGACCGTCTTCGCCGCCTGGGGCCACCCCAAGCGCCTCACCCAGGATGAGCAGATCGCGCGCATACGCCGCGCGGGTATTGACACTGCCGCGTGTGGCCAGAAAACCGGCGACCAGCGCGCGGTATCCGGCGTCGTCCACCTGCACAGTCATCCGCGCGGGTGGGCGCGGCGCAGGGTCTCCTGCAGCGCCTTGGTGGTGACCCCGGTGTAGCGCTCGGTGGTGGCGATGCTGGAATGCCCCAGAAACTCCTGAACCACACGCAGGTGGGCGCCATCGCGGCCGCCTGGGCCCTCCAGCAGATGCGTGGCCGCGGCATGGCGCAGCAGGTGCGGGCCACCGCGCCTTCCAAGCGATTCGAGACCGCGATTGACGATGCGGTACACCGTGGCGCCATCGAGTGCGGCACCGGTTCGCGACAGGAATACGCGGGCACGGGAGGCGGCGGTGAGCCCGGACATGGCGGCCAGCCGCGGTCGCCCCTCATCCAGCCACTCGCGCAGGGCATCAACGCATGGCTCGGTCATGGGCACGGTGCGCGAGTACCCGCCCTTGCCAACCACTGAGAGCAGCTCGTTCTCGAAGTCGAGCGACGACAACACCAGATCGCACGCCTCCTGGCGGCGCAGCGCGCTGCCGTAGAGCACCTCAACGATGGCCCGGTCGCGGATGGCCAGGGCACGGGCCGTGGATCGCGGCGCGGCGTCAGTGACCAGCATGGCCATGTGGTCGGCCATGGCAACAACCTCGTCCTGCGAAAGGCGGGGAACCGGTGCGCTCTGAGGGCGCGGGGCGTCGATCAGATCGGCTGGTGAGCGACCAGGGTCAAACAGCGGGGCGAGCCACTCCCGGAGCGCCGTGAGGGCACGGCGACGACTGGCTGCTCCCCACCCGATCGCGCGCAGTGCGGCCTCGAGCATGGACGGGGTGATGGCACGTGGGCTGCCCACTCCCCGGGGGGCGAGCCACGCCGCCACCCGACGGCAGTCGCGCACGTAACCAGCGCGCGACGCCGGCGCGAGCGCACGGGCGCGCGACCCCTGCCGCGAGAGGCGTTCGTCGAGTTCCCGAAGGGACTCCTCCCATGCGGGCGGAAGGTCCACGTGGACTGGTTCGCCGCCGGGAGGGGGCGCCCTCCACCACGTGAGGTCAGCCCTCTGGCACGGTGCCGTCGAACGAGGCCTCGGCCACGTATGCCCGGTAGCCGCCACCAAGGATGTTGGGGGGCAACGACGTGATCCACAGCGTGTAGATGTCAGACGCCGCGCCCGGCGTGAGATCCACCGACTGACGGCCATTCCCGAATGTTCCCTCGCCCACCACGCGGGCATCGGTTGCGGGGGGTCCGGCAAGCACCTGGAACGAACCGCCAGTGCCCTTGGTGATCAGGTTCATGCGCGTGGCCACCGACGGCTGCTGCAGGGTGAACTGCAGACCCACGCCCGTCTTGTCGACCCCACCGAAGTCGGCAGTCGCGTACCGCTCAGTACGCCAGGCCGTCTCCTCGTTGCCGTCATATGCCAGCGGAACCTCGCCGGACATCTCGCGGCCCTCCCCGCCCGGATCAACGTCCTTCACCGAGGCCAGTTGCAGCGGACCCACGGCACCCATCACATCAGTTGGCGGTGCTGTGGGCCGGGAGGCGGACGAGGACGCCTGAGTGACCGTGGCATCAGATCCGCTGCCACGCCACACGATGAATGCACCCACCCCGGCGAGCGCCACGATGAGCAGCGCCGCCACGGCGCCGGGCCACACCCGACGGCGCCCGGATGACTGCGCCACAAACACCTCGGCATCGGGATCGCGGGGAGGCTCAACCTCTGGGACATGCGCCGCAGGCTCCGCAGCCGGGGGCGGGGGCAGTGCGGCAGGCGGAACCGCTGGACGGGACTGCGTGTCACCATCGTCCAGTGGCACCACCGACTCAGGTGTCACAGCAAGTGCACCGGTGACGTCATCAGATTCAGTGGCCGTGATCACCGGCATCACACCGGTGGCATCCACCGGTACGTCGAGCAGTGCGTCGGACATCTCGAGTGCCGACCCAAACCGCGCCGCCGGATCCTTCTCGCATGCGCGCAGCACCACCGATGCCAGATGTGGGGGAATTCCCGGCTGCACGTCTCGGGGATCGGGCATTGGGTCGCGCACCTGGCGCTGGGCCACGCCCATCGGCGTGTCGGCGGGAAATGGCAACTGCCCCGTGAGGCACTCGTACACCACGATGCCCAGCGAGTACACATCGGTTCGCCCGTCCACGCGCAGGCCGCGGGCCTGCTCTGGTGCCAGATAGTCGCTCGTGCCAAGCACGGTGCCGGTGCGCGTGAGACCACCCTGGTCGCCATCGAGCAGCCGGGCGATACCGAAGTCGGTGAGCTTGGCCGTGCCGTCGTCGGCCACCAGCACGTTGTGCGACTTGATGTCGCGGTGCACAACGCCCGATCGGTGCGCCACCTCCAGACCACGGGCGACCTGACTGGTGATTGATGCCGCGAGTTCGGGCGACAGCGCTCCGCGCGACCGGATGAGGGCCTTCAGGTTCGTGCCCTCCACGAGTTCGAACACGATGTATGGCCCGTCGTCGTCGGCGCCCTCGTCGAGCAGGCGCACCACTGCCGGATGCGACAACCGCGCCACCACCTGCGCCTCGCGCCGGAAGCGTTCGATCAGGTCCGGATCGTCCTGCACCCGTGCGTGCATGCGCTTGAGCGCCACGTCCCGGCCGGTCACCTCGTCGCGGGCGCGCCACACCGTGGCCATGCCCCCGCTGCCAATGGGCTGGTCAAGGCGATAGCGACCCGATACCAGGTCACCGCTGCCGATCATCGGGGTCCGAACGTACGCACGCATGCACCGTAGACATCGGGCCCGACGCGACGCACCCCATCACGTACCGGAGAACCCTCCCCCGCTGATAGCGTCATCGGCGTGGCCACCCACACCGTGCTGATCGTCGAGGACGACGCCGCCATCGCTGACTCCCTTGCGTACCACCTCGGACGGGCCGGGTACCGCACGCTGCAGGCAGCCGACGGAGGCACGGGGCTGCGCCTGTTTCGCCGCGAGCGGCCCGACATCATCATCCTCGACCTGATGCTGCCCCAGATGGATGGCTGGCGGTTTACCGAGGAGGTTCGCTCAGACGACCCGGACGTGCCGGTCATCATGTGCAGCGCCCGCACCAGTGAGCACGACCGGGTGCACGGGCTGGAGATCGGGGCCGACGACTACGTCACCAAGCCGTTCTCGATGAAGGAGATGGTGGCCCGTGTGTCGGCACACCTGCGCCGTCGCGACAACGAGCTGTCCCGGGGGGATGACGGCGCCATCGAGTCTGACGGGCTCCTCATCGATCCGGGCCAGGTGCAGGCCTTCGCCGGCGGCAACAGTGTGGGCCTGACCCCGCGCGAGTTCGAAGTGCTGCTGGTGCTGGCCAAGGCGGCCGGAAAGCCACTCGCGCGAAACAAGATCTATCGCGAGGCCTGGGGCTACGAGATGATGGCCGGCGATCGCTCGGTGGACGTCTTCGTGCGCAAGGTACGCCAGAAGCTGAAGGTGGCAATCCCCGGCACCGAGTTCGTCGTCACGCACTACGGAGTGGGCTACCGCTTTGACCCCACACCGGACGGCACCACCGACTGACCACTCCGGCCGCGCCCGTCATTTACCCGAGATGAGTCGGGTCGGTGGAGGGGGCGGGGCCATGGTCTGATGTGCCTGGAATCGATCAGGCGTTGAGTCGGGCACCTTCCCTCCGCTAAGGTCCCGCGGCCCGTGGCGGGATGCCCGAGTGGTCAAAGGGAGCGGTCTGTAAAACCGCCGGCTCTGCCTACGAAGGTTCAAATCCTTCTCCCGCCATGCACACGAAGCCCCGCGCACTCCGCGGGGCTTCGTCGTTTGGGGCCCTATTCGCCGCCTGCGAGGCGGGTGATGATCAGCTTGGGCCGGGTCATCTCCATCACGGCCGCGCCCGGCCCCTCGCGGGCGTCACCCGAATCGCGTACGCCGCCATACGGCATGTGGTCCGCCCGGAACGTGGGGGTCTCATTGATGAGCACCGCGCCGTAGTCGAGCCGCCGCGCCCATGCCATCGCCCGGTCAACCCGCGCGGTGAAGATGGCGGCCTGCAGCCCCAGCGGGCTGGCGTTGGCCACGGCGATGGCGTCATCAATACCGTCGTACACCGCAATGGCAACCACCGGACCGAATGCCTCGTCACGCATCAACTGGGTGGTGGGTGCCACGCCATCAAGGACCGTGGGTGCGAGCAGCCCCGGGTGGTCCCCCATCACGCCGCCGCGCAGTACCCGGGCTCCCAGACCAGTGGCTTCGTCAATCCACTCCATGATGCGCGTGGCCGAGGCCGGGTCGAATACCGGCCCCACATCGGTGGCCTCATCAAGCGGGTCGCCCACCACCAATGCATCAACTCTCGGCAGCAGTTCATCCACCAGCGCGTCATGCACCTCACGCTGCACGAGGATCCGCTGCACCGAGATGCACGACTGCCCCGCATGGGTAAATGCCGATGCCGCGATGCGATCGGCCGCCACTGCCACGTCGGCATCGTGGTGCACGATGACCGGAGCGGCATTGCCGAGCTCCAGCGCCACCCGGATGTCGGAGCGCGCGGCGCGAATCGCCAAGCCCACCTGCGTGCCCCCGGTAAACGAGATCATCGCGATGTCCGGATGTGCCACCAGCGGTGCTCCCGCCTCGGCGTCGCCGAGCACCCACGACAGCATCGCCGGCGGCAACCCCGCCTCAATGAGAATGGCGGCAAGCGCCAAGCCCGACAGCGGTGCCCGGCCCGCAGGCTTCAGCACCACCGGGCAACCGGCAGCCACGGCCGGACCCAACTTGTGCGCCACCAGGTTGAGCGGGAAGTTGAACGGCGTGATTGCCGCAACCACTCCAATGGGCTCGCGCACCGTGTAGCCCACCATGTCGATCCCCGATTGCGAGGCATCCATCGGAATGACCTCGCCGGCGAGCGTGCGGGCCACTGCCGCCGAGAACCCGAGCGTGTCCACGCACCGTGCGACCTCGCCCCGTGCCTGACGGATGGGCTTCCCGGCCTCGGCGGCAATGATGGTGGCCAGCACAGCCCCGCGTTCCGCCACCAGCAGAGCGGCGCGGTCGAGCACCTGCGCGCGCTCCGCCTGCGCTGGGGGTGCCACTGCCAGTGCCCGGCGGGCCGTGGCCACCGCGAGGTCAACAGCCTCGGCGCCGTTGTCGTCCACCACGGCGATCTCATCCCCGTCATATGGAGCGGTGATGACGCGCTCTCCAATGGCCGGCAATACCTCGCCGTCGGCCATTCCACGCACGGGGATCCACTGGGGCACATCAATTCGGGGCATGACGGGAGGCTACCCCCGAGCGTGCGCCGAATATGGCGACGTGCCACCGCTACTGCCCGACCACCTCATGCCACACCCCCAGACGGCCCTCACCCGTTGGATCGACGAGGCCCGTGATGCGGGCGTTCCGGCGGCCGCGGCGATGACACTTGCCACCGCTGGCATTGACGGACGGCCCTCGGCGCGCATGGTGTTCGTGCGCGCGTGGGGCGCGCGTGGGGTCGAGTGGGTCACCGACGATTCGTCGCGCAAAGCACGTGACATCGCAGAGCGCGCCGATGCCGCCGGAGTGTTCTACTGGCCCGCACTGGGCCGGCAGCTGCGCGTGGAGGGCCCGGTGGTACTGCTGGAGCGCAGCGAGCTGGATGCCCACTTCGCCCGTCGCAGGTCCGAAACCCGCGCTGCGGCGTGGGCGTGGAGGCAGGGTGACCGCATGGAGACACGCGGCGACCTCATCCGGCTGCTGGCATCTGCGCGATCAGACGACCCGCATGAGGGGGCACCGCCGGGGTGGGTGGGCCACCGCCTCGAGCCCCGCACCATTGAGTTCTGGCAGGAGGATCCGGACGGCGTGCACGATCGCCTCATCGCCGTCCGGGCGCCCACGGGGTGGACGATGGAGCGGCTCGCGCCATAGCGGCGGTGCGGAGAACCCGCAGCGCGGTCCCGTAGGTCCCCCAATTGAGGTGCCCCCCCGCGGCCCATAGCGTCATTGGCGTTCTGTAATCACGTCCCGAAGGGGTGGACAACTCCAGTGATGACCTCGCTCGGCATGGGTATCGGCATTGGGTACATGATCTTTGTCGTACTCGGCCTCATCATCACCGCTGTGGTGCTCTATTCGACCAAGCGCGGACGCCGCGACAAGGGCGAGGGCGTCGACATCGGCAAGGCCGAGCGCGCGGAACCGTGGTGGGCGCTCTTCATCGTCATCCTCCTCGGCATTCTTCTCGCGCTCACGATCTGGCGTGCACCGTGGTTTCAGGACAATGGCCCCGGCCAGAGGGTGCAGGTGACGGGCATTCAGTTCGGGTGGGCGGTTCAGCCCACCAGCGTCAAGGTGAATGAGCCAGTGCAGTTCAACGTCACCGCACTGGACGTGAACCACGCCATGGGCCTCTTCGACCCACAGGGCCGCCTCATCATGAACGTCCAGGCAGTGCCCGATTACACGACCACGCGGACCCACACGTTCACGGAGCCCGGTACGTACATCATCCGGTGCTTCGAGTTCTGCGGGTACCAGCATCACAAGATGATCTACCCAGCCTTCAAGGTGACCGCATGACGACCGCACATCCGCCCGCTCCGCCTGCTGGTGGGCTGCCGTACGACGCGGACTTCGCGTTGGATCCGCCGCTCGCTCTCACCCAGACCCGCACGCGACGCCTTGTGCTGCGCTGGATCTGGACCTCCACGGCATTCCTCGGCATCGCCGGCGTGCTGGGGCTTCTTCTCAGGCTCGGCCAGGCCGAGTTCATCTCGCTCGACGGCAACCTCTGGTACGCCATCATGACCGCCCACGGCCTCGGGGCATTCATCGCCTGGGCCGGATTCTTCCTCATGGGAATCAGCTGGTGGGTGCTGTTCAAGTGCGGCTTCCCCATCCGGTCGTTCATCCTGCCGGAGCTCACGTACTGGACCATGGTCATCGGAGTGCTCGGCATCGTGGTCACCACGCTGCTCGGCGGCTTCGGCGGATCATGGGTCTTCCTGTACCCGCTGGCCTTCAACTCCTCCGGGCAGTGGAGCGACTTGGTCACGGGCGTGTTCTCGGCGTCGGTGCTTCTGGCCGGTGTCTCCATCCTCGCCTACTGCGCAGGGGTGCTGCACACCGTCATCTCGCCAGCCCTGAAGCCCGAGAAGGACACGCTGGGACAGCGCATCGGTCTGGCCTTCGGGTTCGGACTTCTGTGGCCGTCACGCTTCAAGACCAAGCGCGGGGTTGAGCCATACCCGGTGCTGCCGCTCGCAGTCAACGCGCTGGACATGTTCCTGGCCACGCTGCCGTTCGCGCTGCTCCTCGTATTTCAGATCATCCAGTCGGCTGACAGCGGCTTCTCCATCAACACCCTGCTGGCGGGCAACCTGCTGTGGGCATTCGGCCACCCGGTCGTCTACCTGCTGCTCTTCCCCGCCGCGGCCACCTACTACTACCTCATCCCGAGGTACGCGGGCAGGCCGCTTGTGGCCGGACGGGCAGTCGCGGTGTCGTGGCTCATCGCGCTCACGTTCAACCTCTTCGTGTGGGCGCACCACCTGTACATGAACTACCCCGACGGCAACGACGTCCAGGAGACGCTCGGCACGATCATGCAGCCCACCACCTACGCGCTGGTGCTGCCCTCGGCCATGAGCCTCTTCTCGCTTGCGGCCACCATCTGGCGATCCGACTTCCAGTGGAACGTCGCGTCGAAGTTCCTCATCGCCGGTGCCATCTCGTGGCTCGTCGCCGGGCTTCAGGGAATCATCAACGCCACATCGGCATTCCAGGACACCCTGCACAACACGCTGTGGGTGGTCGGCCACTTCCACAACATGGCCTTCCTCAACATGGGCCTGCTGATCTTCGGCGCCATGTACGCGTTCCTCCCGGAACTCACGGGGCGACCGCACTTCAACGAGCGTCTGGGCAGCTGGCACCTCTGGGGCACCGTGATCGGCGCCTATGGCTGGGTGGTATGCCAGATGTGGCAGGGCCTTGATGGCGCTCCGCGTCGATGGTCCCGCCTGCCGGAGAACTACATGGACCTGACCCGCCTGTCGCTGGTGTTCCTCGCCGTCCTGGTCATCGCTCAGATCATCTTCCTGGTCAACCTCTACACAACGCTCAGGCGTTCGCCGTTCGACGACCCCTCGGTTCGCCAGGGGTCCGAGGTCAAGTAGTAGACAGGGTTGGCTGTGGAACTCTTCCTCGCCCATATCCCGCACATCGCGCTCATTCTGGCGCTCGTCCTCCTCTTTGTCCGTATGGAGGTGGGCGAGCGCCGGATGCGTGCGGCGGTCGCTGGGGGCGGGGATCTCTCTGCGGGCGAGATCCGCGCCATGAGCGTGCGGGGTGCCATTCGCACCCTGCTCCTCATGGTTTTGCTCGCTTCCGTGACCGTGATGATCATCCAGGTACTGCGTGGCGTTAACCCCTCGGGGTTCATCGTCATCGACTACCTGGTGGCTGGCGGGGTGCTGGCCGTGTGGTTTGCGTGGGCCACCCCCCACGGGCTGGCCCCGGCATTTCGCGACCGTCTGGGCCGCATCGGCCGTGGTGCAGTGCGTCTCGCGGTGCTCGTCGTGGCCCTGGGTGGCGTGGTGATTGCCGGCATGGCGCTGGCGCACGGCGTCGTGCTTCCCGCGCTCTAGTAGCCTCACCCCACAACGCCATGGGCGGTGGTCAAGGGAAGCCGGTGCAATTCCGGCGCGGTCCCGCCACTGTGAACCGTGAGCGCCTCCACACGGCGAAAGCCAGCCACTGGGAAACCGGGAAGGCCGTGGAGGCGTGATGACCGGAAGTCAGGAGACCTGCCTCCGCCCTCGGCACCAATGACCTTCGGCGAAGAGGTGACGGTGCACGGGGACCCGGACGGGACCCATATGCAGTACCCCGATCCCGCAGGGCGGCAGATCGTCGCCCGCGTGCGCGATCTTGCGTTCGCCTATGGAGAATCGCCCAGCCCGGCGCTCCGTGGTGTGAGCCTCGATGTGCGCGCCGGCGAGGTGGTGGTGCTGGAGGGTCCATCCGGCGGCGGAAAGTCCACGCTGCTGCGTGCCCTCGCCGGTCTGGTGCCCGACTTCCACGGCGGCGCCGTATCGGGCTCGGTGGAGGTGGATGGCCACGACGCCCTGGCGCTGCCGCCCGCAGCACTCGGCGGGGCGGTGGGCATCGTGTTCCAGGATCCGGAGTCGCAGGCCGTTCTTGGCACGGTTGACCGCGACGTGGCCTTCGGCCCGCAGAACGCAGGGCTGCCTGCCCACGAAATCGTGCGGCGCGTGGAGCAAGCGCTCCGCGACGCCGGCGCAGCGCATCTGAGCGGCCGCCGCATTGACGAGTTGAGCTCCGGCGAGCGCCAGCGCGTCGCCATTGCCGGTGTGCTCGCCCGCGAGCCGCGCCTGCTGGTGCTGGACGAGCCCACCTCACAGCTCGATCACGATGCCGCCACTGCGCTGGCCGCGACGCTCCGCCGCCTTGCCGACCGCGGCACTGCAGTGGTTATCGCCGAGCACCGTGGCGAGCGCGTGCGCCCCATCGCCGACCGCGTGCTGGCCGTCACCGATGGGCTGCTGGGCCCGGCCCCGCAGCCTGACGACGACGTGGTGGTACTCACGCCGCCGTGCGAAGTTCCCGGGCCGCCCGCAGCGCGCGTGCTGGCGGTGGATGCCGGGCACGGTGAGCGCCGGGTGATGACAGAGGCCTCGATGGCGCTGGTTGGTGGCCGCGTCACGGCGCTGGTGGGCCCGAACGGCAGCGGCAAGACCACCCTGCTGCGCGTGCTGGCGGGCCTGCACTGCCCCGACTCCGGCTGCGTGATGATCGGCGACGATGACGTATCGGCACTCCCACCCGAGTTGCGCTTCCCGCGCCTTGGTCTGGTGCCGCAGGATCCGGGCCGCCACCTGCTCACCGAGACCATTGCCGACGAAATCGGGGTGGCACTCACGTCGCTCGGCGTGGAGGGTGACGCCCGCAGCGCGCGCATCCTCGACGCGGCGCGCGACATGGGGCTCGACCACATGCTGGAGCGCCACCCCCTTGACCTGAGTGTGGGCGAGCGCGAGCGCGTGGCCCTGGCATCCATTTTGGTTGCCCGGCCGCGCGTGCTGATACTTGACGAGCCCACGCGTGGCATGGACCCGGCACGAAAGCGTGATCTGGCCCGGATCATCCGCAGCCGCGCCGCCGACGGGGTGGCGGTGCTGGTGGCCACCCATGACGCGCCCTTCGCCATGGCGGCGGCCGATGAGGTGCTGGTGATGCGCCAAGGGGGCCCGGTACCCGGCGAACTGCCGCCGGCAACGGTGCTCACCACATGAGCGGTGCGGCGATCGTGCTGCTCACGGCCCTCGCCCTGCTGCTGGTGGGATGGGCCGCGTGGGAGCGTGGGCCCGGTGGGCCGAAGATGGTGGCCCTCACAGCCACGCTGGGCGCCGCCACCGCTGCCGGCCGGGTGCTGTTCGCCGCCGTCCCGTCGGTGAAGCCCGTCACCACGATGTGCCTCGTGGCCGGAGCCGCTCTGGGCGCCCGTGCCGGCATGGCCGTGGGAGCGCTGGCTGCCCTCATCTCCAATGCTTTTCTCGGACAGGGGCCGTGGACCCCCGCACAGATGCTGCTGTGGGGTGCCGTGGGTGCCAGCGGGGCGGTCTTTCGCCCCGCCACGCGATCCCGTCTGGGTCTGGCCGTGGTTGCCGGCGCCTGGGGCTTCGCGTTTGGCTGGGCCATGAACCTGTGGTTTCTCGCCACCTTCGGCCCCGAGGTGTCGTGGGCCGCATTCATCACGGCCTGCGTGGCCAGCGCCTGGTTCGACATCGCCGCCGCGGTGGGCAACGTCGTCTTTGCCCTCATCATCGGCCCGGCGCTCTATCGCCTGCTGGCACGCTACGCAGCGCGGGTGAAGGTGAGCACCGCAGTGGTGCCCGGTACGGGCTAGGAGCCTGCGAGCTCCCGGGCACGATCGCGGAGCGCACCATGTGCCCGTGTGGCCCGCTCGGCCTCCCGGGCGCTCCAGCCCCGGGCCTCGTCAACCGCAACCTCGCACCCGGCCACCATCGCCTCGGTCTCACCGGGGGCTGATGAGCCCTGCTGCATGCGCGTATCGGCGGCGTCATCGGGGTCGAGCGCACGGGCGATAAGCGCCTCGTCCACCACGAGGGTGATGCCGTCACTCGCCTTCGCGGCCTCGGCCAGCAGCGCGGGAGTGAGGGCCGACTCGTCCTGTCCGGCATCCACCAGCATCTTCACGGCGCGGCCCACCACGTGGTGCGCGGTGCGGTAGTCGAGGCCCGCCTCCTGCGCCAGTACGTCCGAGAGGTCGGCAGCGGTGATGAACCCACGGCGGGCAGCCTCGCCGGCGCGCGTGGCGTCGAGGGTCATGCGGTCAACCACAGCGGCCATCAGGCGCGTAGATGCCACCTCCTCCTCCATGGCGCGCGGCACCACGGTGTTCAGTACGTGGAAGTGATCGGTGCGGGCCGAGCCCGTGTGCAGCGCCACGAGGATTCCCGTGAGGTCGCCCGACACGGTGCCGGCCGTGGCACGCACCACGGCCAAGGCGTACGGATTGCGCTTCTGCGGCATCAGCGCGCTGGCGCGGCTGTGCTCATCTGCCAGCGAGGCAATGCCAAACTCCTGGCTGGCCAGGATCTCAAGGTCCTGCGCCATCTGGCTCTGGTGGGTGGCGGTGGTGGCCGCAGCGGCCACCAACTGCAGGTATGGGTCCCACTGCCACATGGCGTCCTTCACATGCGGCACCACGCCCGATGCACCCAGCAGCTCGGCAAGGCGCGTGCGGTCGAGTGGCCAGCGCGACCCGGCGCTGCCGCCAGCGCCCGCAACCGAGAGGTCGAGCTCGGCATGGATGGTGCGAAGGCGCTCGGCGTCGCGCAGCACCGGATAGGCGTAGGCCAGGATGAGGTGGCCCAGGCGCGTGGGCTGTGCGGGCTGCAGGTAGGTGTAATCGGCCGCCAGGTCGGTGGCGTGGCGGTCGGCCAGCCGGGTGAGCGCGGCCGCCAGATCAATGCAGGCGTCGTGCAGGTCGCGCGCGGCGTCGCGTGCCACCAGGCGGAGGCCCACGCGGAATGCCTCGCGGCGCGGGCGCCCGGCAGACAGCCATCCGGCGGCCTCTTTGCCCGCACGCTCCTTGAGCTGGTGCTCACGGCTGTTAAAGGCATCGCCCAGCGCAGGGTCAAAGGGGAACTCATCACCGGGAATCTCATCGAGATCAAGCAGCGCCATGAGCAGTGCCTTCGCCTGGTCAGCAGGGATGGCCCGAGCCTCGGTGAGCGCCACCACGTGGGCCAGATCAGAGGTGGAGAGTCCATCCGCCAGACGGGGTCCGGCGGCGGCCTCGTAGCGGTAGCCCGCTGCGATCAGCTCATCTGCGGGGCCGCCCTCAAGGCGTCCGCCACTTCCCAGGTATTGCCGCGACACGCCCGGGAGCCTAGCGGGCCGGCTTGAAACCCCGAAGACGCAGGGAATTCGTTACCACGAAGATGCTCGAAAGTCCCATGGCCGCGGCGGCGATCAGTGGGTTGAGGAGCCCCATCACGGCAAGCGGGATGGCCGCGACGTTGTAGCCGAAGGCCCACAGCAGGTTGCCCTGGATCGTGCGGAGCGTTCGGCGCGACAGCCGGATGGCATCGGCGATGGCGCGGGGATCGGGGGTGACCAACGTGATGTCGGCAGCCTCGGCGGCCACGTCGGTACCGGTGCCCATGGCGATGCCCAGATCGGCCGTCACCAGCGCGGGGGCATCGTTCACGCCATCGCCCGCCATGGCCACCACCTCGCCCGCCTCCATCAACTCGCGCACCACCCGCGACTTGTCCTCGGGGAAGACATCGCTCACCACGTCGTCAATGCCCAGGATGGCGGCAACCGCGTGGGCGGGGCCTGCGGCATCTCCGGTGAGCATGAGCGGACGCAGGCCCAGCTCACGAAGCATCTCAATTGCCTGGGCGCTTTCGGGGCGCACGACATCATTCACCTCGATCAGCCCGGCGTCCTCGCCGTCGACGGTCACGCGCACCGTGGTGTTTGATCCGGCGGCGCCCTCCTCGGCACGACCCACGTGCACCTGGTGGCCGTCCACGTCGGCATTCACGCCCACCCCCGCCTGGGCGACGAACGCGCCGACCGGCAACAGGGCAGCCCGCTCCGCCGCCGCCGCGGTAATGGCACGGCCGATGGGGTGCTCGCTGCCCGCCTCGGCGGCGCCGGCAAGCGCCAGCACACGGTCCGGATCATGCCCCGCAGCCGGGCGCACATCCGCCACCTTCATGACCCCCTCGGTGAGCGTGCCGGTCTTGTCGAGCACGGCCACGGTCACCCTGCGGGTGCTCTCCAGCACCTCGGGACCGCCAATGAGGATTCCGAGCTCGGCGCCACGGCCCGTTCCCACCATCAGGGCCACCGGGGTCGCAAGGCCGAGCGCACACGGGCATGAGATGACGAGCACGGCGACCGCGGCCGTCATGGCCTCGCCGGCCGGGTGCCCCGTGGCCAACCAGCCGATGAGCGTGCCGACTGCAATGACCATGACGGCGGGCACAAACACCCCGGCCACGCGGTCGGCCAGGCGCTGCACAGGTGCCTTACCTGCCTGGGCCGCCTCCACAAGCGCAGCCACACGGTGCACGGCGGTCTCGCTGCCAACACGGAGTGCACGCACCACAATGCGTCCGCCAGCGTTGAGGGACCCGCCCTCGACCTCATCCCCGGGGCCGACCTCCACGGGCACGCTCTCCCCGGTGAGGAGCGCCCGGTCAACCGCCGACTGCCCCTCCGTCACCTCGCCATCCACGGCAATGCGATCCCCGGGACGCACCACCACCAGATCGCCCACCACAACCTCGGCGACGGGCACCTCTACCTCCGCACCATCGCGCAGAAGCGTGGCGCGATCCGGCGCAAGGGCCAGCAGGGCGCGGATGGCGCTGCCGGCGGTACGGCGGGCGCGGGCCTCCAGCCAGCGGCCCAGAAGCACCAGGGCCACGATGCCTGCGGCCACCTCGAAGTACACCTCTGCGCCGGAGCCACCCGATGGCGTGAGCGACATGTGCATGGTCATGCCGATCTCACCCGCGCCCAGAAAGATGACGGCCACCGCACTCCAGGCCCAGGCCACGGCCGAGCCAAGCGACACCAGGCTGTCCATCGAGAACCCGCGGTGGCGAAGCGCCTGCCAGGCACCACGGTGGAAGGTCCAACCGCACCACCACACCACCGGGGTGGCGAGCGCAAACGACACCCACTGCCAGCCGGGAAACTGCAACGGGGGGATCATCGAGACCAGCAGCACCGGCACCGAGAGCACAACGGCCACGATGAGCCGGATGCGAAGGTGCGCGGCGGCATCGGTTGCGGCACCCGAGGTGTCGAGCAGGGCGTCCGCGGCCGCCCGGGCGCCGTACCCGGCCGCGCGTACGGCCTGGATGAGCACGGCGTCGTCAATGCCCTCGGGCACCAGCACGTGGGCACGCTCGGTGGCGAGACTCACCGATGCGGTTGCCCCGTCAACCCTGTTGAGCGCCTTCTCCACCCGTGCCACGCACGCGGCGCAGGTCATCCCCTCAATTGCGAGGTCGGCCTCGCGGGTGGCAACTGGCCCCTGATCAGACTGCGGCGTAGCCCGCCTCCTCGATGGCACCGCGCACGGCGGTGTCGTCGGCATCGCCGTGCACCTTCACCCTGCCGGTCGCCAGATCCACCTCGACGCCGGTCACGCCGGGAACGCCACCCACCTCATCCTCCACGGCCCGCTGACAATGGCCGCAGGTCATTCCGGTCACTTCGTAGATCGTGCTCATGCACCGATCGTAAACCCGGCGTCAAGTGCCGGGGAGCCGCCGTGGTGGTACGGGGCCCTACGGGGCCGGCAACTCGTCGGCCTCGATGATGACGGCGGTCACACCCGAGATCGTGAGGAGCCGGCGAACGGCGTCTGACGGGGCATGGATGCGAAGTGCGGCGGCACCCTCACGGGCGCGCTCATTGGCGGCGAGCAGCGCTCCCAGACCACGGGAATCGATGAACGTGACCCCCGAGAGATCCACGTACAGGGTGCGTCCATCACGCTGTGCGTCGGTGAGCACCGCGGACACCTCGGTGAGCGTGCTGGCGTCAATCGGGCCGGCGACGAACACGATGATGCCCTCCGGGCGCTCATCAAGGGTCACCTGCACCTGCTGTGGAGTGGGATCCGTCATCGCGGGCCGGGAGACTACCCTTCCCGAGCGGGTAAAGTGCCCGGCGGACAAGCGAAGAACACGACCACGCACGAGAGGTACCTGTGAAGCGTCTCCCCATATGGATCGTCACCACACTGCTCGCCCTCGGGGTCGTCACCACGTGGGCTGGCTGGTACGACCGCGCCGAGGTCGGCTACATCCCCTTCGCGCTGGGCATCCTCTGGATCCTCTTCGCGCTGGCTGCCGCTCCCAGGGTTTTCGCCGACGAATGATCTCCCGGCTGGTGGGTGGACGAGGAGGCGACGGCCCATCGCCTCCTCGCACTGACCGCCCTGGTGAACGCGGCATCGCGAGCGATAACGCGCTGACCCCCGTCCACCCGAGCACGGCCCCGGGGCCCCGGCTCGGCGATCTATCCGAGCGATCACCGCTCGGGGCGCCGTCAGTTCCCGACTAGTCTCGCCCGCGATGGCGGCCACCTCCCCGATCACAGGACTCACCCAGGCGGATGCCGAGCGCATCCATTCCGAGATGGGTCCGCGTCGCGCGCCCCGGACCAGCCGCTCGTACGCCGAGATCGTGTGGGCCAACACCTTCACGCTCTTCAATCTGGTGCTGATCATCCTGCTCGTCCCCATGCTGGTGCTGGGACTGTTCAGCGACGCCCTGTTCGGCGGGGTACTCATTGCGAACACGCTCATCGGCATCGTGCAGGAGAGCCGCGCCAAGCGCACGCTCGACCGGCTGGCACTGCTGGTGGCACCTCACGGCACTGTGCTGCGCGATGGCGAGCCCGTTGAGTTGGCCGTCGCCGACATCGTGCCGGGCGACGTTGTGTTGCTTGAGCCCGGCGACCAGGTTGTGGCCGATGGCGAGATGGTGCGGGCCACCGTGCTGAGCCTTGATGAATCGGCCCTCACCGGCGAGAGCGACGCGGTGTCGCGGGTGGATGGCGATCCGGTGCTGTCGGGATCGTTCTGCATGGCCGGCAGCGGTGTCTACCGGGTGACCGCGGTCGGGATCGACTCATTCGCCGGGCGGCTGGCCTCCGAGGCCAAGGGCAACCGTGTGCAGCTCTCGCCCCTGCAACTGGACATCAACCGCATCCTGCGAATCCTCATCGTGGTGATGGTGCCCATGGCCGTGCTCATGATCGCGTCGACCTTCTGGATCGACCTCGGGGTGGTGGGATCAGCCCAGCGCACGGTGGCCGCCCTCGTACCGCTGGTGCCCGAGGGCCTGGTGCTGCTGGCCAGCCTCACATTCGCGGTGGCCGCCATGCGCCTGGGCCGCATCGGCACCCTGGCGCAACAGCTCAACGCCATTGAGAGTCTGGCCAGCGTGGACACCGTGTGTGTGGACAAGACGGGCACGCTCACCGAGAACCGGCTCGATGTGGTGGGCGTCGTGGCCGCACCGGGGCACAACGAGGACGACGTACGGCGGCTCACCGGCCAACTGGCCGCCAGCGCCGCAGCAAGAAATGGCACGGCCGACGCCATCGCGCGCGCCATGCCCGAGGATGCCCTCACGCCCACGACGCAGGTGCCATTCGCGTCGGTGCGCAAGTGGAGTGGCGTCACGCTGCCCGGGGCGGGCACCATCGTGCTGGGAGCGCCCGAGATCCTGGAGCGCATTGGGGTGGCCATCCCCCCCGCCCTTGCCGCGCGTATCGCCACCGAGCAGGCCGAGCGCCGACGCGTGCTGCTGGTGGCAACCGGAACCGGGGCGCTCGACGAGGACCAGGATCAGGACGGCATGGGCCACCTCCCGGCCATGACCGCAGCCGGCGCCATCCTCATGGAGGAGGCCCTGCGGCCCGACGCACCCGACACCGTGCGGTTCCTCCAACGCGAGGGCGTACAGGTAAAGGTCATCTCGGGAGATGGCGTCGGCACCGTGCAGGCCGTGGCAGCCGCCTGTGGCGTGGAGAACGCACACAAGGCGATGCAGGGCCCCGATCTGCCCGACGATCCCGACGCGCTGCGCGAGATCGTTCGCGACACGGCGGTGTTCGGGCGCATCACCCCCGAACAGAAGCGGGCACTGGTGCGCGCCATGACCGCCAATGGGCGCTACGTGGCGATGATCGGCGACGGCGTCAACGACGTGCTGGCCCTCAAGGAGGCCCGTCTGGCCGTGGCCATGGGCAACGGCAGCCAGATGGCCAAGGGCGTGGCCGACCTGGTGCTGCTCACCAACTCCTTCGCCACGCTGCCAAGCGCCATCGAGGCCGGGCGTCAGATCATCCGCAACACCCATCGGGTGGCCAAGCTCTTCATCACCAAGTCCGTCTACTCGGCGCTGCTGCTCGTGTGCTTCGCGCTGCTGCCCATCGCCTTCCCATTCCTGCCCAGGCAGTTGTCCATCACCTCATCGCTCACCATCGGTATCCCCGCGTTCTTCCTGGCGCTCGCATCAAGCACCGGCGCCGTGCGGCGCGACAGCTTCATGCGAAGCCTGGCGGCATTCTCCGTACCTGCAGGCGCGGTCATCGCCATGGCCATCACCGCGGCATACCTGCTCACGCGCGGACCGCTCGACGGCACCATCTCCGAAGCCCGCACCGCCGCGATCCTCGCCGCCACGTTCCTGGGGCTCGCCGTGGTCATCGAACTGGAGCGAGGGGTTGAGCGGCGCAAGGTGCGCACATGGGTGTGGGGCATGGTCGCCGGGTTCGTGGTGCTGCTGTCGGTCGGGCTCTACATCCCGTGGCTCACCACGTTCTTCGAGGTCGAGATCCCCACCGCATCGCAGTGGGGCCTCATCGTGGCCGTGGTCGTGGTGGGCATCGCGCTGCTACTGGGCGTGCGGCGCATCCCATGGCTTCAGCGCCTCGAGAATCCACCCGCACCCACAGACGACCTCGTGCCCATCGAGTCGCGGGGCTAACTCACCGAGACGTCGACGGGGATGTCAAAGCGCTCGATGCGCGTGGCACGACCATCCGCGCCGGCATCCACCACGATCCCCTGAACGCGCACATCACCGGTGGCGGGCTCGAACCGCGCTGGCAGCCCGGTGAGGAACCTGCGCAGCACCGGCTCGGCCTTTACCCCGATGATCGAGTCGTGCGGACCGGTCATGCCGATGTCGCTGATGTACGCGGTACCCCCGGCCAGGATGCGCTCGTCGGCAGTGGGCACGTGGGTGTGCGTACCGAAGACCACGGTGGCGCGACCATCCAGATGATGGGCAATCGCCCGCTTCTCGCTGGTGGCCTCGGCATGCATATCGACGATCACCAGATGGGTCTCGCGGCGCATGCGATCGATCAGATCGTCAACCACCGCGAAGGGACTTTGGGCTGCTTCGATGAATACCGACCCGATGAGGTTGAGCACACCCACCCGGAAGCCCCCTCGGGCATCCACCACCACGCTGCCCGAACCCGCGCCGCGCGCCACCAGGTTGGCCGGTCGCAGCACGCGTGGGTCCTCCTCGAGCGTGGCCACGTACTCGGTTCGGCGGAGCGTGTGATTCCCCCCGGTCAGTACGTCAGCGCCGGCCTCGAAGAGCGCCTTCGCCTGCTTGGGCGTGGTACCCGACCCGGCGGCGGCGTTCTCGGCATTGACCACGACGATGTTCGGCGAATGCTCCTCGCGCAGGCGCGGCAGGACCATCTCGACGGCCCGCATGCCCGGGGCACCGAATACATCGCCGATCATGACGGCACGGAATACGGCGGGGTCGCTCACTCAGGCACCTGGCCCGGTGCTCTGACGCAGCAGTTCGATGGCAATGTGGTTTCCGGAGTCGTTGGTGTAATTGGCGATAGCGGGGGTCTCGACCCGCGACATGTCACGCACGCGCCCGATGACAGTACGACCGGCCCCGACGGCGCTCCCCACCTGAAGAACGACGCCATCGGGCGCCGGCTCCACGTGGGTGATGCTCACAGCGACGTCGGGCATGCCGGCGGGCGTGAGGACGATCGCGAGTCCCTCTGGGCGGCCGAACACGCGGTACGGACTGACCGCCGTGACCACCCCGTCCACCGGGCTGTAGACCACCGATCCCGCGGTGGCGCCCACATCAACCGCGGACGTCAGGGTGCCCGACGACCCATCCTCCGCGGTCACCTTCTGGGTCAACCCGCTCGCCGGGGTCATGGCGATGGCGCCCGGGTCGGTCACCCCATGGAAGTAGATGGCGGTCACCTGCTTCTCGGCCACGGGCAGCACCACCTCCAGGCGTCCGGAGCGGCCCATCACCACACGCTGCGGAGCGGTGGCGCCAGCGGCGGCGGGAACGGGCGAGGCCACCGGGCCCACGGGGGCATCGGTCGCGGTGCCACCCCAGGTGGCAGCCAATACGACGGCCACGATCACCGCCACGGCCAGCAGGGCCGGGGCGACCACGGTGTTGAGCGCGCGATTGCTCCGGTGGCGGTCGGCCTGCCGGCGCTCGTCGCGTCGCCACTTCAGCTCATCGCGAGTGAGATTCGGCATCGACGTGACAAGGCTAGACCAGCCGGACCGAATGACGGGCTGGCTGGGTTGGGGGCGATACCATGGACTCCATGACCGGCCGACAGGCCAGCACGCCGGCGTGGGCACTTATTGCCGCCACGGCGGGCATCGTCGTGATCCTCTGGATCGCGGGACAGACCCTCGGACGCGTCATCTTCGTGTTCCTGGTATCGGTCGTCATCGCCCTTTTGCTCAACCCCCTCGTGCGGTTCCTCAGGCGCATGCATGTGCCACGTGGCCTTGCCGTGGCAACGGTGTTCCTCTCGTTCATCGGGGCGGTCGCAGCCGCTGTCGTACTGCTCATCCCCCCCATTCAGAACCAGATCCAGGCGATCCGCGGCAACCTGCCGCTGTACACCGATCAGGCCCAGCGGCAGGTGCAGAACCTGCAGGCGTTCTTCGAGCGCAATGGCATCCACGTGGATGTGCAGCAGAAGGCCGATGCCACGCTGCAGGCCATCAGATCGTGGGCCAGTGGCATCTCGGGCAATGCCGTGTCGTACTCACTGAGCGCCCTCAGCGTGCTGGTCGTCATCATCATCATTCTGGTGGCAGCCGTCTACATGCTGCTGGACGCCCCGCGCATCGCCCGCTTCGCCCAGCAGATCGGTGGCCCATCAGCGGCACAGTTCCTGCGCCGCACCGAACGCACACTGGGGCAGTACATCAAGGCCCAGACACTGGTCTGCCTCATCATTGGGGTGAGTGCGGGGCTGGTGCTGTGGATCTTTGGCGTCACGGGGATTTTCGCCCAGGGGGCCACATATGCCGCGCTCTTCGCGGCCTGGGTGTTCGTGATGGAGTTCATCCCGTACATCGGGCCCATCTTCGGGGCATTGCCACCGGTGCTGCTGGCGCTGTTCACCTCACCCATCACCGCGCTCTGGGTCATTCTTGCGTTCATTGCCATCCACCAGTTCGAGGGCCACATCGTGGTGCCTCAGGTCATGGGCGACGCCGTGGGAGTGCATCCGCTGGTGGTGATCTTCGGCATCCTCATCGGCGACGAGCTGTACGGATTCGCCGGGATCATCCTTGCCATCCCCGTCGTGGTGCTGCTCAAGGAGACCGCCATCTACACCAGCAGGCGCATGGGCTGGTTCGGCATGCCGCAACTGGTGGGGCTTGGCAACACACAGCTCGCCGACGACCAGCCCACTGCATCGGGCTTCGCCCCACCACCACGGCGCCCATCCCCCGACCCGAATTCCGGGGATACTCTCGACGTGCCCACGCGAATCACCGAGGCGCCGCGCGCAAGCGGCGCCGACTGACCGTCGCCGTATGAGGGGCGACGCCCTCCTCACCGCACGCGGCATCGCGCGGCGCTATGGATCGGTTGAGGCACTGGCGCCAGTTGACCTCGCCATCTTCCGCGGTGAGCGCATCGCCCTCATCGGCCCCAATGGCGCGGGCAAGACCACGCTGCTGTCGATCCTCGCCGGAGTTGGCGTCGCAAGCGCCGGCAGCATCGAATGGGCTGGCGGCACGGCGCTGGCGGTGGGATGGGTGCCGCAGCGGCCGGCGCTCTACCCACGCCTCACGGCACGCGAGAATCTGCGGCTGTTCGCGGGGCTCGAGGGCACCGCAGACCCACGTGCGGTGGCCGACGGACTCATCGAGCGCGCAGATCTGGGGAAGGTGGCCGATCGCCCGGCGTCGGCCCTGTCAACCGGCACGCTGCAGCGCCTCAACCTGGCCATCGCGCTCGCGGGACAGCCCGCGCTGCTGCTTCTGGACGAGCCCACAGGCACGCTCAGCCCCGACCAGCGCCATCGGCTGTGGAACTGGCTTACCGAGCTGGTGGCCGATGGGGACATGGCGCTTGTGTTCTCAACCCAGTCGATTGACGAGGCGTCGCGGTCGGCCAATCGCATCGTCACCCTTGTGGCCGGGCAACTGCGCATGGACGGCACGCTCGACGACCTCATCCGCGTGGCGGGTACCGACCCGTCCGGTCCGGCGGCGGGCGAGACCGCCTTCATGGCACTGGTGGGAGACGACCAATGAGGACGTTGCGCGCCGGACGGCTGCTGTTCATCAAGGACCTGCGAGTACTCGGGCGCAGCCGGGGCCTCCTGGCCATCCTCATCGGCTACCCCATCGTCATCGCCGTGCTGCTGGCCATCGCGCTGTCGGGTGGCGATGTCAAGCCATCGGTGGCCTTTGTCAACCTCGATGCGCAGTCGGGCCGCACTGTGCAGGTGGGCGACGAGCGACTGTCGGTTGACGACTACGCCAGCCGGCTGGGCGAGGCCGTGAGCCTCGTGCGGCTCGATCCGCAGCAGGCCACTCAGGCGCTTGACGACGGCAAGGTGAGCGCGGTGCTCACCATTCCCGAGGGCTTCGTGAGTGACCTCCAGACCGGTATCCGCTCACCTGTGATCACCCTGCAGACCAACCCGCGCTCGCCCATCGAGGCACAGGCCATCGAGCGACGGCTGGAAGCCATGGTGTTCCGCCTCAACCAGGCGCTGGCCGAAGCCTATGTCGGGCAGGTGCTCCATCTGGTTGACCTCATCCAGAACGGTGGCAATGTGGCGCTGTTCGGGCAGGCCGGCACCCTGGTGGGGCTGCAGAGCAGCGAACAGACCATCAGGGACATGCAGGCCGCGCTCCGGGCGGCGGGCAAGCCAGAGGAAGCCGCCAAGGCCGCCTCCCTGCTCGATTTCATCTCCGGCGTTGGCGAGAACCTGAATCTGGCCAAGCCCGCCGCCAAGGCGATCGCAAGCCCGATCCGGCTCGATGTGAAGGCCGGCGCGCCGGGTCGCGAGCCCCTCTCTGCGCTGGGCATCGCCGGAGCGCTCGTGGTGGGCCTTGGACTGGTGAGCGTGCTGCTGTCGGCGGCGCTGCTCTCGGCGGAGCGCGAGGACGGGGTGCTCTCGCGCCTGGGTCGGGGGCTCGTGAGCCCCGGGTCCATCATCGCGCAGAAGGCCGTTGTCTCGGCCGCAGCCGCGCTGGTGGTGGGCATGCTGCTGCTCGGCATCGTCGCCATTACGACATCGGTCACGGTTGGACGATGGGGCATCTGGGTCATCGCACTGCTTGTGGCAGGTCTCGCGTTCGGAGCCTTCGGGCTTCTCATCGGTGCGCTCGCGCGCGAGACCCGCACGGCCCTGCTGGCCGGTCTCATGATCTCGTTGCCACTGGCCGTGGTGGCGCTCATCCCGGGCAGCGATGTGGCCTACTGGGCAAGTGCGGTGGCGGGATTCGGCCCCGCAGCCCGGGTGTTCCAGCAGGTGCTGGTCGATCCCGAGGTCACCACGTCACTGTGGTCGGGCATCGGCCTGCTCGCACTCATCGCCATCGCCTACGGCGTGATCGCGCGCTTCGTGCTGGCCCGGCGCATGCACACCTAGTGCCGGAGCACATCCGCCAATAGCTCCGTGTAGGCATCGGCACTGATCAGCGTGGCGCCAAAGCGCATCACGTGGGGCGACTCCATCTGCACGTCGATGAGGGTGAACCCATTGATGCGTGCGATCCCGATGAGCCCCGCGATTGCCGCATTTCCACCATCGGGCAGCCGGTGGAACATGCTCTCTGCAGTCATCAGGCCATCGATCGCGATGCCGAACAGTCCCCCGGCGAGCACGTCGCCGTCCCATGCTTCGATGCTGTGCGCAATACCGAGATCGTGCAGGGCCTCATATCCGCCGATGAGCCGCGGGGTGAGCCACACGCCATCGCGATCGCCGGAGCACGCCAGAAGCACCTCGCTGAATGCGGTATCCACACGCACGTCGTAGGCGCGGCGGCGCAGCATGCGGGCCACCGTGCGCGGAATGCGGGCATCGGCCGTGACGATGACCGCACGGGGGTCGGTGAAGTACCAGCCAACCGGCCCCACGTCGTCGTCGGAGTCCATCGGGAAGAGGCCCGCGTGGTAGCCGGCGATCATGTGGGCGGGCGAAATGCCCGCCGCGTCGAGGGCGGGGTCACCTGACCCCATCGCCCCGAACCCGCTCCGACCCCCTCCGTCAGTCACGGAACCGACGATACACTCGCGAGTCGTGGGATCTGAAAGCACCGAGACCGCCGCCGCGACAGGCGCGTTCCCCATTGTCCGGCACCGCCGGCTGCGCCGCACCGATGCCATCCGGCGCCTGGTGCGCGAGGTGGTGGTGCGCCCGTCACAGCTGGTGCTGCCCATGTTCGCGGTCGCCGGTGAGGGAATCCGCCAGCCGGTTGACGCGCTGCCGGGAATTGCGCGGCTCTCGCCCGACCTGATGGTGGAGGAGGCCCGCGCCGCCTACGAGGCCGGCGTGGGTGGCGTGCTGCTGTTTGGCGTCACCGACCAGAAGGATGCCGTGGCCACGTCCGCCCACGCCGACGACGGCGTGGTGCAGCAGGCCGTGCGCGCACTCAAGGCCGGGGTGCCCGACCTGGTGGTCATCACCGACGTGTGCCTGTGCGCCTACACCGACCATGGGCATTGCGGCCTGCTGGGCCCCGATGGTGAGGTCGACAACGACCCCTCGCTCGACGTGATCGCGCGCACCGCGGTGAGCCACGCGCGTGCCGGCGCAGACGTGGTGGCCCCAAGCGACATGATGGATGGACGGGTGGGAGCCATCCGCAGTGCGCTCGATTCATCGGGCCACGAGACCACGGCGATCATGTCGTACTCGGCCAAGTACGCATCAGCCTTTTACGGGCCCTTCCGCGAGGCCGCTGGATCGGCCCCCGGGCATGGTGACCGCCGCGGATACCAGATGGATCCGCCCAACATCCGCGAGGCCCTTCGCGAGGTGCGGGCCGACGTGGCCGAGGGCGCAGACATGGTGATGGTGAAGCCCGCCGCCACCTACCTCGACGTCGTCCACGCGGTGCGGGGCGCCACCGACCTGCCCGTGGCCGCCTACCACGTGAGTGGTGAGTACTCGATGATCAAGGCCGCCGCCGAGCGCGGATGGCTGGATGAACGCCAGGCGATGATGGAGACCCTCACCGCGATCGTGCGGGCCGGGGCCGACATCGTCATCACGTATGCCGCAATCGACGCGGCCAAGTGGATGAAAGAGGACGCATCGTGAGCACCACCGAAGCCAAGCCCACGCGCCACAAGCCCGACGAGGTGGACCAGCGGCTGCTCAATGCGCTGCAGGCCGGGATCGCCCTTGATCGCCGCCCGTTCCTCAAGATCGCCGACACCGTGGGTATCGGCGAGGACGAGGTGCTTGCCCGGATGCAGGTACTGAAGGATGCCGGGATCATCCGGCAGGTGTCCGCCATCTTCGACACCCGGGCACTGGGCTACGAGAGCACGCTGGTTGCGGCGTCGTACCCCGATGAGCTGCTGTTTGATGCCGCCGCCGTGATCAATGGCCACCCCGGTGTGAGCCACAACTACCGCCGCACCCACAACTTCAACATGTGGTTCACGCTCGCACTTGAGCCCGGGTCGCGGCTGTCGCTCGAGGAGACCCTCGACATCCTGGCGCGCGAGACGGGTGCCACCTCGATGCGCATCCTCCCCACGATCACGCTGTACAAGATCAATGTGCAGCTGGACATGACCGGCGATAGCGGCAACGTCGCCCGTGTTGAGCCGGTGCCCGCACCGCAGCGCGGCGATGGCAAGCCGCCCACCGACGAGGACCGCGCGGCCATCCTCATCCTGCAGGAGGACCTGCCGCTCGTGCCGGCGCCGTTCGACGCCTGGGCGGATGCCGCCGGTATCGATCCCGACGACCTCATCGCCAAGGCGCAGGAGATGCAGGACCGCACCGTCATGCGTCGTTTCGCCGCCGTGCTGAACCACCGCAAGGCAGGATTCGGCGCCAACGGCATGGCCGTATGGAAGGTGCCCGCCGACAGCGTCGACGACTTCGGCAGCCGCATGGCCACCTTCAAGTCGGTGAGCCACTGCTACAAGCGCCCCACCTACGACGACTGGCCCTACAGCCTCTTCACCATGGTGCACGCCAAGTCGAAGGACGCCTGCGAGGAGACCATCGCGGCGCTCGCGGCCGAGGCCGGCCTCGCCGACGACGACTACGCCGTTCTCTACTCCACCTTTGAGTTCAAGAAGGTGCGGCTCAAGTACTACTCGCCCGCGTACCGGGCGTGGGAGGACATCGCCATCGCCGGCGCGCCCCTGCCGACGGCCTGACCCCATGCCTGCGTCCCTCACCGATACGCGCAGCCAGGAACTGTTCGCGCGCGCGAAGCAGTCGCTGGTGGGCGGGGTCAACTCGCCCGTGCGTGCCATGCGGGGCATCGGGCGCGACCCCATCTTTATCGACCGCGCCGAGGGCACACGTGTGTTCGACGTGGACGGCAACGTATACGTCGATTACCTGGCCTCATGGGGACCGGCCATTCTGGGCCACGCCCCGCCAGTAGTGATTGACGACCTGCGCGACGCCCTCGCCCGCGGCACCTCCTACGGCGCTCCCACCGAGCGGGAGATCGTCTTCGCCGAGGCTGTACGTGACGCCATGCCGTCCATCGAGCGGCTTCGTATGACCTCCAGCGGCAGCGAGGCCGTGATGGGTGCGGTGCGTCTGGCGCGGGCCGCCACGGGTCGCGAGGTGATCGTGAAGACCGAGGGCGGCTACCACGGCGCCATTGACGGATTGCTCGCGCAGGCCGGCAGCGGGGCCACCACGCTGGGAGTGCCCACCAGCCCGGGCGTCACAGCGGGCGCCACCGCCGCCACCCGCCTGGTGCCCTACAACGACCTTGCGGCAGCCGAGGTCGCGCTCGAGGGCGCCGCGGCGATCATTCTGGAGCCGGTCGCCGGCAACATGGGCGTGGTACCTCCCGCGCCGGGCTATCTCGAGGGCCTTCGTGCCGCCTGCGACCGCACCGGTGCGCTGCTCATTCTCGACGAAGTCATCACCGGATTCCGGGTGGCACGTGGTGGTGCGCAGGAGCGCTACGGCGTGAAGGCCGACCTCACGTGCATGGGCAAGATCATCGGTGGCGGCCTGCCGGTCGGTGCGTTCGGTGGGCGGGCCGATGTGATGCGCGAACTGGCGCCCGAGGGCCCCTGCTACCAGGCGGGAACGCTGTCGGGCAATCCACTGGCCACCACTGCGGGGCTCGCGGTCATCTGCCGCCTGGCTGCCGAGGGCACCTACGAGCAACTTGAGGAGAACGGCGCACGGCTCGAAGCGATCATCCGCGACAGCGGCGCGCCGGTCACGGTTCAGCGCGTCGGATCGATGCTCACGCCGTTCTTCACCGATTCCCCGGTTACCAACTACGCCGACGCCACCGCCTGCGACACCGATGCCTACGCCCGGCTGGCACGCGGCCTGTTGGCCAATGGCGTGTATCCGCCGCCCTCGCAGTTTGAGGCGTGGTTTACGAGCACCATCCATGGTGACGACGAGTTCCGCGCAACCGAACAAGCATTCGCACGGGCGCTTGAAGGCATGGCATGAGCACCCTCACTGCCGATTCGGTGGCAGCCGTGCTGGCAGCGCAGCCCGCGCTGGCCGGTCGCACCATCGACGCCGATGAGGTGATGGTGCCGCTTGTGTGCCCTCCATTGGCGCGCGAACACGCCCTGGGCCTGGAGCTCATCCTCGAGGGATTTCTGCTGCATCACGGCGCACCGCGTCACGTGTCGCAGGTGGAGATGGGCGCGGCCGTGCTTGCGGGTGACTACTGCTACGCGCAGGGTCTGGTGCGCGTCGCGGCCACCGGTGACCTGTCGGTGGTGGAGGCGCTGGCCGACCTGGTCGCGCTCTCGGCGGCAGCCGTTGCGGCCGGGCGCGACGACGATCTCCTGCCGCTGTGGCGCGCGACCGCCGCCGCGGTCGCCGGTGACACGGGGGCCACGCCCCACGCCGTGCGCATGGCACGCGCGGCGCTCCGCGAAGGACTGTCAGCACCCATCGTTGGCATCGCCGCGGGGCTCGACCCCGCACCGGCGCTGGCTGAGGCGCTGGCGCGATGAAGGATCTACGCGAATGGATGCAGGTCATCCGCGACATGGGCGAGCTCGTTGAGGTGCACACCGAGGTGGACCCCCATCTTGAGATCACCGAGATCGCCGACAGGGTGATGAAGGCCGGTGGACCCGCGCTGCTGTTCACCAACGTCACGGGCTCGAAGATGCCCGTGCTCATCAACCAGTTCGGCAGCGAGCGCCGCATGGCGGCCGGCCTTGGCGGCACCGACCTCGACCAGATCGCATCGCGTATCTCCGAAATCGCCGAAATGCAGCCGCCCCAGGGCGTGATGGAGAAGGTGAAGGCGCTCGGCAAGCTCCGGGAACTGGCGTCGCTCGGCACCAAGACGGTGAAGAACGGCCCGTGCCAGGAGGTGGTACTCACCGGCGACGATGTGGACCTGGACCTCATCCCCATCCTTCACTGCTGGCCCGGGGACGGCGGCCCGTTCATCACGCTGCCCCTCGTGTTCAGCAACGACCCGGTCACCGGATCACGCAACTGCGGCATGTACCGCGTGCAGAAGGTCGACAAGCGCACCTGCATGATGCACTGGCAGATCCACAAGGACGGCCGCCAGCACCTGCTCGACAGCGAGGGCCGCGTTCCCGTTGCGGTGGTGGTGGGCACCGACCCGGCGGTGACCTACAGCGCCACCGCGCCCCTGCCCCCCGCGCTCGACGAGATGATGTTCGCGGGTTTCCTGCGCGGCAAGCAGGTGGAGATGGTGAAGGCCATCACCCAGGACATCGAGGTGCCCGCGCACGCCGAGATCGTGATCGAGGGCTACGTCGATGCCACCGATCTGGGTGACGAGGGCCCGTTCGGCGACCACACCGGCTTCTACACACCGGTTGACCAGTACCCGCGGTTTCACGTGACGGGCCTCACCATGCGCCGTGACGCCATCTACAGCACCACCATCGTGGGGATGCCACCGATGGAGGACTTCTGGCTGGGCAAGGCCACCGAGCGCCTCTTCCTGCCCCTCATCAAGATGACCGTGCCCGACCTGGTGGACATGAACCTGCCGCTTGAGGGCGTATTTCACAACTGCGCAATCGTGAGTGTGAAGAAGCGTTACCCGGGTCATGCGAAGAAGCTCATCAACGCCGTGTGGGGCCTCGGCCTGCTGTCGCTCACCCGCTGCGTGGTGGTGGTGGATCACGACGTGGACGTACGGGATGTGTCGCAGGTCGCATTCCGGGCGTTCTCAAACGTGGATGCCGGGCGCGACATGCTTGTGATGGAAGGCCCTGTGGACGCCCTTGACCACGCTGCCCCATACGCCGCCTACGGCGCCAAGGTGGGGTTCGATGCCACGGCAAAGTGGGAGGGAGAGGGCCTCGTACGCCCCTGGCCAGACGAAATCCGCATGAGCGACGATGTACGACTGCGGGTGAATGCCCGCTGGGCGGACCTCGGTATCCATCTCCCAGGGGCCGAGAAGTACCGGTGAGTCCCGGTGATACGGGGACAACCGGCCCCACATCCGCCCATTGCGCGTGCGGACGCAATCGGTTTGACTCCACGTCGCTAGTGTCACTTATCCAGTGAACGTCTACGGAGGTCGGAGTGGCTGAGGACGAGCCGGACAGCGGCGCGCCCGGAACGCAGGCGGGACCCTACGAGGGCCCACGTGCGACCGACTTCACCCCGGAGCCCGATCATTCGGACGACCCGGGGTACATCACGCGTACCCGCTTCCTCTCCACTGTCGCCATTGCGGGTGGTGGAATCCTCACCGCCGCCATTCTGGTGCCGGTCGTCGGATTCGCGGTTGCCAACCCACTGAAGGGTGAGGAGTGGCGCTGGGTGGACATCGGTCCGGCCAGCGACTTCCTGAAGAACGCGCCGCCGTACGTCAACGCGACTCCCTCCACGAAGATCGGCGAAGTCGCCTCGCTTGCCGTCGCGGGTACCGACCCCGAGGCCGACCGGCGCATCTACCTCATGTTCGGTCTGGTGGATCCCTCGGCCAAGCCAATTCCCGGCCCAGACGAGTCCACCGCTGCCTTCGACGCCCGCTTCAAGGCATGGGCCGCGGGCCTCACGGCCGCCGACATGGACACGCTGGCCATCTGGAACCGCTGCGCGCACCTGGGTTGCCCGGTGGCCTACGCAGCCGGATCACAGGGCTTTATCTGCCCGTGTCACGGCGGCGCCTACGACTCGCGCGGGCTCGTCACCGGTGGCCCACCGCCCCGTCCGCTCGACCGCCTCGACGTGAAGATCGTCGATCAGTCGCAGCAGTACTCGGCCGCGGACGTCGCAAGTGGCAAGGATCGCCTCAGCCTGCAGCAGGCCATTGCCAAATCGTCCAGCCCGAAGGTGCGGGTGCTGGTGGGTAAGGCCTACTCAATCTCTGCCGAGCAGGAGCCCTTCCCGCTGCGCTCGCCCGGTGAGCCCGTGACCGGCACCCTCTCCAACCTCTACCCGTTCACCTAGGAGCGCGCGATGACCACAAAGGACATCGGGCCGAAGAATCCGGTCGAACAGGGCGTGGCCCAAGTCGCCGACTACGTCGACGAGCGGTCAGGCGTGAAGAACAGCGGCCGTTGGCTGATGTTCCGCAACATCCCCGCCGGTACGAGTTGGTTCCAGACCCTCGGCTTCACCGCAATGGCGCTCTTCGGCATGCAGGCCATCACCGGGATCATCTTGGCGATGTACTACAAGCCGGACCCCAACACGGCATTCGGCAGCATCGCCCACATCACCAACGAGGTGACATGGGGATGGATGGTCCGGGGCATGCACAAGTGGGGCGCCTCGGCGATGATCGTCATCGTGTTCCTGCACATGGGACGTGTGTTCATCTGGGGCGCCTACAAGTACCCGCGTGAACTCACGTGGGTCACCGGCGCCATGCTCCTGATGATGACCATGATGATGGGCCTCACCGGCTACCTGCTGGTGTGGGACCAGAAGGCCTACTGGGCCACCGTGGTCGCCGTCAACATCTTCGCCAGCGCCCCCATTCTGGGGCCGTACATCGGCGACATCCTCCGCGCCGGCCCCGAATTCGGGCCAGATACGTTGTCGCGCTTCTATTCGATCCATATGTTGTTAATTCCAGGTGGAATCGCGACCTTCATCGGTCTGCACCTCTACTTCATCATCCGCCTCGGCATCTCCGAGCCGCCGTGGGCCAAGCGTGCCCTGCGCGTGCAGCGTGACGAAGAGGATGCCCGTCGCAAGGCGGCGCGCAATCGTGACGCCGGACTGAAGGGCAGCGTGTCGTTCCCGCCCGCAGTCGTCACTGACGGCCAGGAGGTCTCCCGATGAAGAAGGCCGACAAGGTCGCATACGACAAGGATTACGCGGCGTCGAAGAAGAACGGCAAGCCGTTCTTCCCGTATGCGATCTACAAGGACACCATCATCGCGGGGCTCGCCATCCTGGCGGTCATCGTGCTCGCGATCACAGTGCGGGTTGAGGTGGGCGAGCCGGTCAATCCGGCGACCACCGACTTCATCCCGCGTCCTGAGTGGTACTTCTACTTCGCGTTCGAGCTGCTGAAGATCTTTGCGAACCAGAACGCGCTCACCCCGGTGATCATGGCCACGTTCATGGTGCCGAACATCCTGATCATCCTGCTGGTGATCTGGCCGTTCATCGACCGTGGTCCCGAGCGCCGCATCTGGAAGCGGCCGTTCGCATTGGGCACCGCGGTACTGGTGACCTCCGGCCTCTGCTACCTCACCTTCATCGGTGCCACCACACCCGAGGGCGTCGCCAAGGGCGAGACCCTTCCGCTCACCGGATTGGATGCTGCTGCGACCACGGGCGAGGCGGTCTATCTGGCCAATGGCTGCAGCAGTTGCCACATGATCAAGGGAGTTGGTGCGCCCGGGCCCGGGCCGGAACTCACCAATGAAGGTGCCAAGGGCTGGGATAACGCGAAGATGGTCCAGTGGCTGAAGGCACCGCTGGCGCCAATGCCTTCGTTCGCATCCCTGCCGCCCGAGGACCTCGACACTCTCGCGACATTCCTGAACGGGCTGGGTACCAAGTACAAGTAGGCCCCTCAGCGGGGGGATGTAGTCGTGTTCCGGGGTCCCGTAGTACGGGACCCCGGCTCGTTTTCGCCCCCCGTGGCCTACGATCACCCCGATGCGTGTGTTCCTCGGAATCACCGGTGCGAGCGGTGCCGCCTATGGCGGCCGGACCCTCCTCGCGCTCACTGCGGCAGGGCACCACGTGGGCCTGTGCGTGTCGGATGCCGGATGCCAGGTGATAAGCCACGAGATCCTCGGTGAAGGTCCCCGCCCCACCTCACGCGACCACGTGATGGACCGCTTTCTGGCGGGCCACTGCGACCCCGCCGGGTCCGTGGACGTGCTCGCGCCCGACGACATCGCCTGCTCATTCGCATCGGGATCATCCGGTGCCCGGGTGGCACTCGTGATGCCGTGCTCAACCTCATCGCTCGGCAGAATTGCCCATGGCACCGGCGACAACCTCATCCACCGGGTTGCCGAGGTGATGCTGAAGGAGCGCGGACAGTTGGTGCTGGTGCCGCGCGAAACCCCGGCATCGCTCATCCAACTGCGCAACATGGTGGCGGTCACCGAGGCCGGGGCCGTGGTGCTGCCGGCCTCGCCTGCGCTCTACACCCAGCCGCAGTCGGTGGACGACATGATCGACTTCGTGGTGGGCAAGGCCCTTGACGTGCTGCGCATCGACCACACACTCTTCCCCCGCTGGGGCGAGGCCGGACGGGTGGAGGCATGAGCACCGCGCATGTGCCCCACAGCGCCGTCGATGATCGCGCCGCGTTCGACCTCATCGCTCCCCGGTACGACCTGGTGAGCAGCGCGATGACGCTGGGAATGGGCGATGGCTGGCGTCGCGCCGCTGCCGAGGTGGCCGATGTGGCCGCTGGCTCGCAGGTGCTGGATGCCTTTACCGGCACCGGGGACCTGGCGCTGATGCTGGCCGACCGGGTGACGTCGCTGGGGCAGGTGACCGGTGTGGACTATTCGCCGGCCATGATCGACCGTGCACGCATGAAGGCAGCGGCCACGCATCGCCGGTGCCGCTTCGAGGTGGCCGACGTCACCCAGCTGCCGTACGAGGACGATCGCTTCGATGCGGTCACGGCCTCCGGTGGCCTGCGCAGCCTCGACGATCCGTCCATCGGGATCCGCGAAATGGTGCGCGTCGCCCGCCCCGGTGCCCGCATCGTCATTCTCGAGATCACCCCGCCGAGGCACCTGCGCGGCCTGCACGCCCGGGCGCTTGCCGTGGCCATGCCCGCCGTGGTCCGGCTGCTCGGCGGCGACCCCGACGCCTTCGCCCGCCTGGCGGAGTCGGTGGGGCACATGCCCCCGCCCGCAGATGTGGCGGCGCTCATGTGGGAGTGCGGTATCGGCAGCATCCGTTGGCGTGAATTTGCGGGTGGAATGGCAACGCTGCACCACGGTTCGGTGCGCGCATGACCACCGCTCCCGCGCCGACCGCGTTCATCGATGCCCTGCGTCCCTGGATGGCGCAGTGCGAAGAGGTGCTGGCGGCCGTCGCCGGAGGCCACGCCGGCGCAGTGAGCGGCCCGGCCGGCGACACCCTGACCGCGGGCGGCAAGCGGGTGCGGCCGATGCTGCTGTTCTGCGCGTCGTCACGTCACGACGACGACCGTGCCGCACTGGTGTCCGCCGCAGCAGCAGTGGAGCTGGTGCACATGGCCACGCTCGTGCACGACGACCTGATCGATGGCGCCACAACACGGCGCGGACGGCCCACCGTCGCGCGCGCCCATGGTGCCGATTCAGCCATCCAGGTGGGCGACTTCCTCTTCGCACGCGCATTCGCCGAACTCACGCACGTGGGCTCGCCACCGGCGGTGAGCGCGCTGGCCGATGCCGCACTCAACCTCGCCCTCGGCGAGATGGACCAGCAGCGGGCGGCCAACGATCTTGCCCTGCCCGTTGACGCATACGTCGCCCGGTGCCGGCGAAAGACCGGCGCGCTGTTCTCGGTGGCCTGCCGTCTTGGGGCGGTGCTCTCGGGTGCCGGCGACGAGGCACAGGCACGCCTCGCCGCATTCGGCGAGCACGTGGGCGTGGCGTTCCAGATCTTTGACGACATTCTCGACATCGCCGGGTCGCCGGCCGAGACCGGTAAGCGGCGGGGTACCGACATCCTGAGCGGCACCATCACGCTGCCCATCATCCTTGCCATCGCCGACGAACCGGGGCTCACCAGCGAGATCGAACGGGCATCGCGTGGCGACGTGCCCCTTCTGCCCTTGTGCGACCGCCTTGCGGTGCACCCCGGCACCGTGGCCGCACGCGAGCGCGCAATCGAAGAGGTTGCCGCCGCAGTGGCATCGCTCGACGGGGATATCGGCGACGCCGACGTGGCTGCGCTGCGCACCATCGCCGCCGGTGTTGTGGACCGGTTCGCATGACGCGCGAGCAGATCATCGCGATGCTGGACGCCCGTGACCCATTCGCCGCGGCACAGGGCATCGCTCCGCCCCGGCAGGTGACGTGGATGCGCGGTCCCGCCGACCCCGAGGGGATCGTCACCGTGCGCTACGGCGCGGGCACAACACACGCCCAGATCGCCGACCGGCTCATCGAGGTCGCGGCCGACTGCGCCGCGGTGCGGGCCGTGCAACTGGTGCCGGGTGATGATGAGCCCGGGCGGCCCGGATCGTGGGGAGTGGAAGACCTGCTCGTGACGGCAGTGGCCCGGCGCGTGCTGCCCGAATCCGTCGCCATCCGTCCCGACTGGGAGACCCTCGGGGCGCCTGCGTGCCAGGTGGCGCTCGCATTCGGAGCGGGCGAATGGGTGATCCCCGCAGGTGACGACACCGATCCGCAGCATCTGGCCGAGGCCGTCGGTGCCCGGGCGGTGGCGGCATGAGCGATCTGCGCGTGGGGCGCATCAGCGCGCTCAATATGTATCCCGTGTACCACCACCTCGAGGCGGCCGGTCTGCCCGGCGTCACCTTCACCGATGGACTTCCGGCAGCCCTCAACGCCGCTGTCCTGGCCGGCGACCTCCACGTCTCAGCCATGTCGAGCATCGCGTATGCCCGCAACGCCGATCGCCTTCATCTGATCCCTGTCGGTTCCATCGCCTGCGAGGGCGCCGTCGATTCGATTCGCGTGCTCTCGCCCGTTCTGCTCGCCGACATCACCCGCGTGGCGGTCACGCCCCACAGCGCGAGCAGTGTCACCCTCCTGCGCATCCTGCTCGGCCCCGACGTGGCGTTTCGCGTGCTCGACGGCCCTGCAAGCCATGCGATCGCCAATGGCGAAGCCGTACTGCTCATCGCCGATGAGGCGCTCGAGGCCCACCGCGACGGCCTGGCCCCGTACTCGTTCGACCTCGGTGAACTGTGGCAGCAGCGCACTGGGCTGCCAATGGTGTTCGCCGTATGGGCAGCGCGGGAGGATGCCATGCGTACCCGCGGGCCCCAGATCGACCGCCTGGCCAGTGCCATCGACGATGCCCGTGCTGCGTATCTGCGCGATCCCGACGCGGTCGCCCGCGCAGCAGCCCAGCGCTTCCCATTCCCCGAGGCGTACATCCGCGGGTACCTCGGCAGGCTCCGCTACGAGTTCGGGCCAGCCGAGCGCGCGGGTCTGGCGCAGTTCCTCGAGATGGCCCGTGCCGCGGGTGAGCTGGAGCAGGTCCCGACCATCGCCGACACCGCGGTGGCCGCATGAGCACAACCCTCAGCCATCACCTCGACATCATTGAGCGGATCGACGCCGGCGAGCGCCTTGACGACGAGGGTGCCCGTGCGCTGATGAACTCACGCGACGTGCTGGCCGTGGCCGCTGCGGCCCGGCGTGCCCGGGATCGCGTGACCGACCCCGACGTGGTCACGTTCGTCATCGATCGCAACGTCAACTACACCAACTTCTGCGTGACCGACTGCGATTTCTGTGCCTTCTACCGCCACCCGCGTGACCCCGGTGGGTACGTCCTGCCCAAGCAGGTCATCTTCCGGAAGATCGAGGAGACACTCGACCTCGGTGGCACGGCGCTGCTGCTGCAGGGAGGCCACCACCCCAACCTGCGCATTGAGTGGTACGAGGACCTGTTCACCGACATCAAGCGCCGGTACCCCATCCACCTGCACGCGCTCTCGCCGAGCGAGGTGCTGCATATCGCTCACTACTCAAAGCTCACACTCGACGAGACGCTCACCCGCCTCATCGCGGCCGGCCTCGATTCGATCCCCGGCGGTGGCGCTGAGATTCTCGTGGATACCGTGCGCGACGTCATCGCCCCACGCAAGACCACCACTGCGGAGTGGCTTGGCGTGATGCGCGAGGCGCACCTGAAGGGCATCGGATCGAGCGCCACCATGATGTTCGGCACCGTCGACTCGATCGACGACCGCATCGAGCACCTGCGGGTGCTGCGCGACCTGCAGGACGAGACCGGTGGGTTCGTGGCGTTTGCATGTTGGTCGTACCAGTCGGGCGGCTGCTCGGCACGGGGCGACGACCACCTCAACACCACCGCGGCCGACTACCTCATGATGAATGCGGTGGCGCGCCTGTATCTGGACAACATCATCCACATGCAGAGCTCGTGGGTGACCCAGGGCCTGCGCATCGGCCAGTTGGCGCTCGAGGCCGGCTGCGACGACATGGGCTCGATCATGATCGAGGAGAACGTGGTGCGGGCCGCTGGCACGGCGTTCACGCTCGACACCCCGCGCATGGTGGAGGCCATCGAGGCCACCGGCCGCCGTGCAGTGCAGCGCGACACCCGCTACCGGGTCGTCCGCCGGTTCTGAGCAGGCACACCGGCCTCCCCCGCATCGTCGCTGCCCTCTTCACCGTTACCTGCACCCCGGTGGTGGGCACCCGTGGGCATTGCGGCGCTACGCGGTGGGAAGCCCCGCCTGCGACCAGGCGACGATGCCGCCCTCCAGGTTGACCAGCTGCCCAAACCCCTCGTTGGCCTCGAGGTACTCGCACACATTCTGTGAGCGACCGCCGCTGTGGCAGCTGAAGATGACCGTGCGGTCACGCGGCACCTCGGCCAGACGGTCAATCAGCTCGCTCATGGCGATATGCGTGGCGCCGGGGATGGCCGACTGCGCCACCTCCTCATCCTCGCGTACGTCAATGATGACGGCGTCGCCTGCGTCAACCGCGGCCTTCGCCTGCTGGGGAGTCATGAGTTCCATGCGGTGAACCTAGACGACGCCCGTGGTCATCTCATCGGCAACGCGGTCGGCCTCGAATGAACTGCGCACCAGCGGTCCGGCCTCCACGTGCACCAGACCCAGGCGACTACCCATTTCGGCCAGTGCCGGGTACTCGGCAGGCGCGTAGAAGCGCTCCACGGGCAGATGCTTCGGGCCGCCGGGGCTGAGGTACTGCCCCACGGTCACCACCCCGGTGCCGGTGGCGGCCAGGTCGGCGAACACTGTGGCGATCTCGGGGAGCGTCTCACCCAGCCCCACCATGATGCCGCTCTTGGTGGGCAGGCCCGACGCGGCCGATCGCTCCAGCAGTTCGAGCGTGCGCTCATACCGCGCTCCGGGCCGAACCCGCGAATACAGACGCGGCACGGTTTCGGTGTTGTGGTTCAGCACGTCGGGCGCGGCCTCGATAACCATGTCGAGGGCGTCCCAGTTACCGCGGAAGTCGGGGATGAGCACCTCCACCCGGGTGTCGGGCAGACGGTCGCGCAGTGCGCGGATGACCGCCGCGAAGTGCGCAGCGCCCCCATCGGGCCGGTCATCGCGTGCCACCGCCGTCACCACCACGTATCGCAAACCCATGGCGGCTGCAGCCTCGGCAACGCGACCGGGCTCCTCCGGGTCGGGCGGCAGCATGGGCTTACCCGTGGCCACATCACAAAAGCGGCAGCCCCGGGTGCAGGTCTCGCCGGAGATCATGAACGTGGCGGTGCCGCGACTCCAGCAGCGCTGGATGTTGGGGCACGAGGCCTCCTCGCACACGGTCACCAGGCTCTCCTGACGCATGAGCGCCTTCAGCTTGACGTAGCCGGGCCCGAACGAACCCTTCTCCACCACCCAGCGGGGCAGTCGGGCGCGATCCAGCAATTGCTGCAGCTCGCGCGCGGAGATCTCCACCGGATCGAGCGACCCGGGAGGGCCATCGCCCACCAGCACGTCGCCGATCAGCACGTCGGGCACCCAGCCAGCCGCGTGCGCCTCGCGGATCCGGGCCAGCAGATCGTCGTCAGCGACCATGTCCACGCGGAACGCGCGCTCGCCCTGCATGGCTATTTCGTGATCGCTGCTCACACCCCGCAGGCTAGTGAAGGCCGAACCCTCGGGCAGGCCATCGGGTAGCGTCCCCGCCCATGGTTCTGTCAGATCGCACTATCCGCGAGGAGCTCGCATCCGGGCGCCTCATCATCGACCCGCTCGACGACGCGCTCATCCAGCCGTCGTCGGTTGACCTGCGGGTTGCCAACGAGTTCCGCGTGTTCCGCAACCACACGCAGGCATTCATCGACCCGCGAGAGCCTGAGGGCAATCTCACGGAGTTGGTGAGGGTGGATGAGGGCGAGCCATTCGTGCTGCACCCCGGCGAGTTCGTACTGGGGTCCACGCTTGAACGGGTGGGAATCCCGGGTGATCTGGTGGCGCGGCTGGAGGGAAAGTCGAGCCTGGGCCGCCTGGGCCTGCTCATCCACTCGACCGCCGGCTACATCGACCCGGGGTTCGAGGGCAACATCACGCTCGAGTTCTCGAACGTGGCGAGCCTGCCGGTG